>NZ_CP097636.1:2400000-2757964 GCF_023573145.1 Aquincola tertiaricarbonis | reverse complement strand
GTCTCGCGCACTGCCTGGCACAGCGCCTCGATGCGGCGGGGTGGCAGCTCACGGTTCATGCCGATCAGCTCGGCGAAGCCGGCCACGCGCAGCCGGTCACCGAGGCGTGCATGCACCAGCTTGCGGCCGTTGTCGGTGATGCTGACGCGCGGCGCCGCGCCGTCGTCCACGATGGGCAGCGAGACGCTGTAGCCCTTGATCGGCTCGATCGGCGGCCGGCCGCCCAGCGGGCGCAGCAGCTGCAGCGTGGCCGGCCCGGCGGCCAGCACGAAGGCATCGGCCTCCAGCCGTTCGGCGGCCTGGCCGGCGGCGGCATCGGCAGGTGCCAGCAGGCAGGCCACCACGCGCCCGGCGGCGTCCCGCTGCAGCGCCGTCACCCTCTGACCCAGACGCAGCGTGGCGCCGCTGCTCTCGGCCAGCAGCACCGCCAGGCGGGCGGCGTCGATCACCTCTTCGCTTGCGGTCCACACCCCGAAGGCGATGGGCCCGCCACCGGTGGCGGCCAGCGCGGGTTCCAGCCGCTTCACCTCGTCAGCGCCGACGATGGCCTGCTCGCAGCCCCAGGCGCGCTGCCAGTCGATCTGCCGCTGCACGCCGGCCAGCGCCTCGGGCTTGCGGTAGATCACCAGCTTGCCCGGCCGGGTGTGGCGGGTGGCTTCGGCCCGGCCGGGCTGCGCGGCCAGCCAGCGGTGCAAGGTGTGCCGGCTTTCGGCGGCCAGCGCCAGCAGTTGCTCGCTGGTGCGGCGCACCGTGGGCCACTGGCAGGCGGCGATGAACTCGCTCAACCAGCGCGCATGGCCCAGGCGCGGCTGCGGCCGCCAGCGCAGCGGGCTGGTGGGCGACAACAGCCACTTGGGCAGGTTCTTCAACGCATCGGGCGTGGCCAGTGGTTCCACGTAGCTGTAGCTCAGCTGGGCGCCGTTGCCCAGGCTTTCGCCGCGGCCGGCTTGCGGCTGCGCATCCACCAGCGTGACGCGCCAGCCGCGTTCGGCCAGTGCCTGCGCGGTGGCGGCGCCGACGATGCCGGCGCCGATCACGCAGGCATGGCGCTGCCCCGCCGGGGCGGTGTGGGTTTTCATCAAGGGCTCCTCAGGCGGGCACGGCGCTGCGTTGCGCCAGCGACCAGGCCACGGCGCGGCGCGCCAGCGCTTGCGTCGCGTCGATCACCGGCAGCGGCGCACCGGCGGCGGTTATCACCAGCGGGATCTCGGTGCAGCCCAGCACCAGGGCCTGGGCACCACGCCGGGCCAGCGCCTCGGCCACTGGCAGCAGCAGGCCGCGCGCGGCCGTCAGGTCGCCGGCCTTGACGGCGGCGATGCCGGGCATCACGCCCTGCAGCATTTCCGCCGCGGTGGGCAACAGCCACTGCAGGCCGCTGCCCGCCGGCGTGCGGTTGGGGTACAGGCCCGAGGCGATGGTCGCATCGGTGGCCAGCAGGCCCAGCCGGGCGCCGGCGCCGAAGCGCTCCACGCCTTCGGCCAGCGCCGCGTCCACCAGGTGCAGCATCGGCAGGCCCAGGGCGGGCGCCAGCGCGTCCCACCACAGGTGGGCGGTGTTGCAGGGCATGACGACGAGGCCGGCGCCTGCGTCCACCAGGCGGCGGCCGCTGGCCACCATGGCGGCCAGCGGCGAATCACCCTCGCCGCGGAAGGCGGCGGTGCGGTCGGCCACCTGCGGGATGGAGCTCACCACCACCGGCACATGCTCCTGGTCGGAAGCGGCCGGCGTGGCCTCGATCATCTTGCGCATGAAGTCGATGGTGGCCAGCGGACCCATGCCGCCCAGCACCCCGACCACGCCCAGGCCTTCGCTCATCGCCCGCTCGACTTTCACTTACAGCGCCGGCTTGTCCGACAGGTTCTTCAGGTTGTCGGCCAGCTCCTTGCTCATCGGCGCCGCCAGGTTGATGCCCTTGGGCGGAATGGCCGATTGGAACCACTTCTTGTACAGCGTCTCGAACTCGCCGCTCTTCATCAGGCCGGCCAGGGTGTCGTCGACCAGCTTCTTGAAGGCCGCGTCGTCCTTGCGCACCATGATGGCGTAGGGCTCCACCTGCAGCGCATCGCCCACCACGGCCAGCTCGGCCGGGTTCTGCGCACCGGCGCGCAGGCCGTACAGCAGGATGTCGTCCATGCCGAAGGCATCGGCGCGGCCGCTCTGCACCATCAGCGCCGATTCGGCGTGGTCCTTGGCGGCCAGCAGCTCGAAGCCCAGGTTCTGCTCGGTGTTGAGCTTGCGCAGCAACTGGTAGTTGGTGGTGCCGGTGGTGGACACCACTTTCTTGCCCTTCAGGTCGGCGATGGACTTGATGCCCGAGTCGGCCTTCACCAGGAAGCGGGTGCCGGTGTAGAAGTAGTTGATCGCGAACGACACCTGCTTGGCGCGGTCGCTGTTGTTGGTGGTGGAGCCGCACTCGATGTCGATGGTGCCGTTGGCCAGCAGCGGGATGCGGTTCTGCGAGGTCACGGCCTGGTGGTTCACCTTCAGGTCGGCGCGGCCGGTGGCCTTCTTCACCTCGGCCACCACGCGCTGGCAGATTTCCCAGCCGAAGCCCACCGGCTGTGTGTCGCCGCCCAGGTACGAGAACGGGATCGACGACTCGCGGTAGGCCACGGTCATCGTGCCGCTGGCCTTGATCTTGTCGAGCGTGGGCGGCGTCTGCGCGCCGGCCATGCCGCACAGCGCGGCGGTGGTGGCGAAGGCAAAGGCCAGTCGGTGCGAGGTGCGCATGCGGGAAATCCTTTCGGTGCCGGCGAGGCAGGTGAACAACGAGCCCCCATGCTAGGGAGCCCGATGCACCTGCGGCATCGTGAATTGCCCGCGCACCATTAGGTGCGCTTATGGTCCGCGACAGCCGCTCAGGGCTGCGAGGCGGTGCGCGTCTTCTGCAGACGCGGCGAGGGCTGCGTGACCCGTGCGTCGAACGGATGCGCCAGCGCGCCGACGAAGCCCAGCACACGCTTCACGTAGGCGCGGGTCTCGCTGTAGGGCGGCACGCCCTGGTAGCGCTCCACGGTGCCTTCACCGGCGTTGTAGGCGGCGGCCACCAGGCTCACGTCGCCCTCGAAATAGGCCAGCAGCCAGCGCAGGTAGGCTAGGCCGCCGCGGATGTTCTGCTTGGGGTCGAACGCGTTCTTGACGCGAAAGCGCTCCGCCGTCTCGGGGATCAGCTGCATCAGGCCCATCGCGTTCTTGGGCGACAGGGCCTGCGCGTCGAAGTTGGATTCGGCCTTGATGATGGCCAGCGCCAGGCCGGGGTTGACGTCGTACTCGGGCGCCATCTTCATCACCATCTCGACGATGGGCTTGGGCGACGTGGCCTTGAGCTTTTCCATCGCGGCGGCCGAGGCGGCTGCGGCTTCGGCGGCGGCCACCGCCACCGGATCGGGCGCAGGCGCCACCGGGTCCTTCAGACAATCGGGCTGCACCGCGGCCACGCCGCCCAGCAGCCGCAGCATGTTGGGCGCCTGCGGAATGCCCTGTGCGGCCGCCGCCTCGAAGAACCAGGCGGCCCAGCCGTCTTGGCGCTCGACGCCGCGGCCGTTGGCATACATCCAGCCCAGGTGGTATTGCGATTCGGCATCGCCCAGCTTGGCGGCGCGGCAGTACAGCACGGCCGCAAAGGCAGGGTCGCGCGACGTGCCACTGCCGGTTTCGTAGCGCTGCGCGTCGCTGCGCAGCATGCTGACCATCTCCGCCTCGCTGCCGGCGGCCGGTGCGGGCTCGGCCAACACGGCCTGCGCCCAGGTCGCCGCGCCCAGCAGGGTGGCGGCAGCCAGGCAGCGCAGCAGGAAGGGGGCGGTGTGCTTCACGTTCCGGAAAGGGTGACGGCAGGGCGGACCCGCGATTGAAGGGCATTCAACCGGGGGGCGCCATCCCGACCTTGGGGGGATGGCCGCCGGCACCGCATGCCGTCCTCAAGACCACGCTGGCGGGGTCGATGTTCATGCTTGCCGATTGCCATTGGGATGTCGTGATGAACCTGAGCCTGCCAACGCCCGACTTGTTCTGGTCTCAAACCTGGGAGGCGTTTGGGCCCTACCTGGTGCCGACCCTGATCGCCGGGGCGCTGTTCGTGGTGCTGTTGCTGGTCGGCCGCCGGGGTGAAGGCCGTTTGACGTCTCTCGACGAGGCCCCCCGCACCGATTCGGTGCGTCCCCTGCGCGCCGTCGAGCCGGTGGCGGAAGCCCATTCCGCCGCCCGCCAGGCGATTGCCGATGCCGCCGCTTCGGCCGCCGCCACCACCGCCGTCGTGGCCGCCGCGGCCACCGGCGAGCCGCTGCCGCCGCCTGGCCAGCCCGCTGGCGGCGAACCCGCCACGCCGCCCGCGCTGCTGGTGGTGGACGATTCCGCCGTGGTGCGCGCCAAGCTGCGCAAGCTGCTGGAGGGTGCCGGCTACCGTGTGGTGCTGGCCAACGACGGCCACGAGGCGCTGGCGGCGCTGCCCCGCGACTTCTTCTCGGTGCTGATCACCGACCTGGAGATGCCCAACATGGGCGGCGTGGAGCTGATCGCCCACGTGCAGGGCAGCCAGGAGACCGAGGACCTGCCCATCCTCGCCATCACCGGCCATGACGAGCTGCAGGCCCATGTGCGCGAGTGCCAGGGCCTGTACGGCATCTTCCGCAAGCCCTGGAACGACCGCGAGCTGCTGCGCCGGGTGGAAGCCCTGGCCGGCCTGCGCGTGCGCCAGGCGACGCCCGCGGCGTAACTCCACGCTTCAAGCGGTGGCGGCCACCGTGTGCCGCACCCGCAAGAGGCTCAGCAGGCCGGCCACGCCGGCGAAGGTGGCCGCCAGCCCCAGCGCGACGAGGGCGCCGCGGCCGTCCTGGCTGCCGAACACGCTGAAGATGCCCGCCAGCAGCACCGCGCCCAGCGTCTGACCAGTCAGGCGGGCGGTGCCCAGCATGCCGCTGGCCGCGCCCGAGCGCCGCGGCGGTGCCGCGGTGACAATGGTGTGGTTGTTGGGCGACTGGAACAGCCCGAAGCCCGCGCCGCACAGCAGCATGCGCCAGACGATGTCGGCGTCGGACGGATGCGCCGGCAGCAGCGCCAGCAGCAGCAGCCCCAGCGACATCACGCCCAGGCCGATGCCGCCCAGCAGCCCGTTGTGGTAGCGGCCGATCAGCCGCCCCGCGATCGGCGCCACCACCACGATGGCCAGCGGCCAGGCGGTGATCAGCAGCCCGGCCACCAGGTGGCTGCGGCCCAGGCCGTCGAGCAGCAGGAAGGGCAGCGCGATGAAGGCCAGCATCTGCCCCGCGAAGGCGCACACCGAGGTGCCGATCGACAGCCGGAAGATCGGTATGCGCAGCAGGTCGATGGGCATCAGCGGCGCCGGCTGGAACCACTGCCGCCGCAGGTACAGCGCCGCCACCAGCAAGCCGCCGCCGAGCAGCGCCAGGCCGCTGGCGGCGCTGCTGCCGTCAGCGCCGTGGCGGGCGCCCAGCAGGTCGGCGCCCAGGAACACGAGGCTGAACATCGCGATGTTGAGCAGCACGTCCAGCAGCGCAGGCGCCGCCGGCACCGGATGCTCTGGCGTGGCCGCGGGGTTGTGCGGCAGCACCCGGTAGCCCAGCGCGATGACCAGCAGCCCCAGCGGCAGGTTGAGCACGAAGAGCGCCGGCCAGGGCGCCACCGACAGGATGGCCGCCGCCACCGTGGGCCCGGCCACCGAGGCACCGGCCACGGTGAGCGAGTTGATGGCCACGCCACGCCCGAGCAGCGCGCGCGGGTAGATCAGCCGCACCAGCGCGGTGTTGACGCTCATGATGCCGGCGGCGCCCACGCCCTGCACCACCCGTGACAGCGCCAGCGACCAGAGGCTGCCCGACAACAGGCAGGCCAGCGAAGCCAGGGTGAACAGCGCCACGCCGCCGAAGTACACCCGCCGGTAGCCGATGCGGTCGCCCAGCGTGGCCAGCGGCAGCAGCAGCGCCAGCGTGGCCAGCTGGTAGCCGTTGACCACCCACACCGCCTGCGCCGCGCTGGCGTTCAGGTCGCGGGCGATGCCCGGCAGCGCCAGGTTGACGATGGTGCCGTCCAGCACCGCCAGCACCAGCCCCAGCACGATGGCCGCCATCGCATGGGTGCGGGCGGGGGTGGGCAATCCATCCTGAACGGGCATCGAGGGGCGGGCGGCGGTGGGGACCGTGCGGCAGGGGAGGGGCCTGCATCCTAAGCCTGGGGGCATGCCAGTGCCGGCGCACGGGCTTGGCAGCGCGGTGTGACTGGGCGTGCCGTTTGCTCTTGATGGGGAAGGCCGTCAGGTTCCGCCGGGCCGCCCCAAGGAACCTGCGCCCCCTCGGGGGGGCAGCGAGCGCAGCGAGCTTGGGGGCGCCATCTTCAGCCCACAATCCCCCCACCGGACGCCACGCAGTTCACTCTCCCCGGCCCGGGTCCAGGAGCTTCCATGACGATCGTCACCCATACCACTCAGCCCTTCGACGGCCAGAAACCAGGCACGTCGGGCCTGCGCAAGAAGGTCACCGTTTTTCAGCAGCCGGGCTACCTCGAAAACTTCGTGCAGGCGCTGTTCGATGGCCTGGAGGGTGCGCAAGGCAGCACGCTGGTGGTCGGCGGCGATGGCCGCTTCCACAACCGCCAAGCCGTGCAAACCATCCTGCGCATGGCCGCGGCCCATGGCTTCGGCCGCGTGCTGCTGGGCCGCGGCGGCATCCTCTCCACGCCCGCGGCCAGCTGCGTCATCCGGGCGCGTGGGGCCTATGGCGGCATCGTGCTGTCGGCCAGTCACAACCCGGGCGGCCCCGATGGCGACTTCGGCATCAAGTACAACGTGGGCAACGGTGGCCCCGCGCCCGAGAAGATCACCGACGGCATCCACGCCCGCACGCAGCAGATCACGCAGTACCGCATCAGCGATGCGGCCGACATCGACATCGACACGCTGGGCGAGCAGCGCATCGAGCAGATGGTGGTGGAGGTCATCGACCCGGTGGCCGACTACGCGGCGCTGATGGCCGAATGCTTCGACTTCGGCGCCATCCGCCAGCTGTTCGCCAGCGGCTTTCGCATGCGCTACGACGCGATGTGGGCCGTGGGTGGCCCTTATGCCAAGGCCTTGATCGAAGGCGTGCTGGGCGCACCCGCCGGCACCGTGGTGAACGCCGAGCCGAAGGAAGACTTCGGCGGCCTGCACCCCGACCCCAACCCGGTGAACGCCGAAGACCTGATCGCCCACATGGCGGCGGACGATGCGCCCGACTTCGGAGCCGCCTCCGACGGCGACGCCGACCGCAACATGATCGTCGGCCGCAACTTCCCGGTGGCGCCCTCGGACAGCCTGGCGCTGCTGGCCGCCCATGCCACCGTGGCGCCGCGTTATGCCGGCGGCATCGCCGGCATCGCCCGGTCCATGCCCACCTCGATGGCGGCCGACCGCGTGGCCGCAGCGCTGGGCGTGCCCTGCTACGAAACGCCCACCGGCTGGAAGTTCTTCGGCAACCTGCTGGACGCCGGCAAGGTGACGCTGTGCGGCGAAGAAAGCTACGGCACCGGCAGCGACCATGTGCGCGAGAAGGACGGCCTGTGGGCGGTGCTGTTCTGGCTCAACGTGCTGGCGGCCACCGGCCAGTCGGTGGAGCAGCTGGTGCGGGCGAACTGGGCCACCTACGGCCGCAACTACTACTCGCGCCACGATTACGAAGGCATAGAGACTGCCGCCGCCGACAAGCTGATGGCCGGGCTGCGCGCGCAGCTGCCGCAGCTGGCCGGCCAGGTGCTGGAAGGCCGCCGCGTGAAGCAGGCCGACGACTTCGGTTATGTCGATCCGGTCGATGGCAGCCAGTCGGCCAAGCA
The DNA here is from genome assembly GCF_023573145.1 of Aquincola tertiaricarbonis. Taxonomy (GTDB): domain Bacteria; phylum Pseudomonadota; class Gammaproteobacteria; order Burkholderiales; family Burkholderiaceae_C; genus Aquincola; species Aquincola tertiaricarbonis_B. The sequence continues at coordinate 2,750,146 of NZ_CP097636.1, read as the reverse complement.
GGGCGTGCGCATCCTGTTCGACGACGGTTCGCGGGTGGTGTTCCGGCTGTCGGGCACCGGCACCGAAGGCGCCACGCTGCGGGTGTACCTGGAGCGCTATGAGCCGAGCGTGGACAAGCAGGGCGAAGACACCCAGGCCGCGCTGGCGCCGCTGATCACGGTGGCCCGCAGCGTGGCCCGCATCGCGGAGCTCACCGGCCGCAAGACGCCGACGGTGGTGACCTGACGGATCAGGCTATTTGAGCGGGGCGGCCACCGCCGCCTCCGCATCCGCCTGCAGCAGCCGGTGGTAGAAGGCCACCAGCTCGGCCAGATTGGCGGTGGCGATGCGCTCGTTGGTGCCGTGGAAGCGCGGCAGGTCTTCGCTGCGGGCCCGCACCGGCGAGAAGCGGTAGACATGCTCGGCCAGGCCCAGCAGGTGGCGTGAATCGGTGGCGCCGATCATCAGGCCGGGCGCCACCACCGTGCCCGGGAACAGCTCGCGCACGGTGCGCTCGATCAGCCGGTACGAGGCCGAATCGGCCGGTGAGATGGGCGAGGGCTCGGCCTGCGGGCCGGGCGCGGCGGCCACCTGCACCGCCGGGTTGTCGATGGCCTTTCGGGCGTGCGCCACCGCGCCCGCCACGCTGTCGCCGGGCAGCAGCCGCACGTTGACGTTGGCCGTGGCCTCGCCGGGCAGCACGTTGGCCTTGTTGCCACCGGCCACCATGGTGAGTGCGCTGGTGCTGCGCAGCATCGCGTTGGTGCTGGGGCCCTGCGCCAGCTGGTGTTGCACCAGCGGCCCGAACAGCCACAGGTTGGACAGCACCACCCGCATCGGCAGCGACATCTCGGGCGCGATGCGTTCGAACATGTCCGCTGCCACGCCGCGGATGCCGGCCGGCATCGGCTGCGCCTCCAGCCGGGCCAGCGCCACGGCCAGCGAGCCGATGGCCGTCTCGCGTGGCGGCATCGACGCATGGCCGGGCGTGCCATGGCTGCTGAGCGCCAGGTTCACGTAGCCCTTCTCGGCCACGCCCACCAGGGCCAGCGGCGCGTCCAGGCCCTTGAGCACGCCTTCGGTGATCAGCAGGCCTTCGTCCACCACGAAGTCCAGCTTCACCCCGCGCGACTTCAGCAGCGCCGCGATCTGCGCCGCACCGCGTTCACCGCCCACTTCCTCGTCGTGGCCGAAGGCCAGGTACACCGTGCGCCGCGGCTGGAAGCCCGCGCGCGCCAGCATCTCCACCGCTTCCATGATGGACACGAGGTTGCCCTTGTCGTCCCAGGCGCCGCGGCCCCAGACGAAGCCGCCCTGCACCGCGCCGCTGAAGGGCGGCTGCTGCCAGTCGGCTTCGGTGTTGGGCGCGATCGGCACCACGTCCTGGTGGGCCATCAGCATCAGCGGCGCAGCCTGCGCATCGCGTCCGGGCCAGGTGTAGAGCAGGCTATAGCCGCCCGCCAACTCGCGCTGCATCACTGCATGGGCCTGCGGAAAGCGCTGCTGCAGCCAGGCATGCAGCTTCAGCAGCTCGGGCGCCGCCGCGTCGGGCTGGCCGTCGATGGAGACGGTGCGCAGCTGCACCGCCTCGGACAGCTTGCGCGCCACCGCATCGGCGTCCACCGCCACCGGGGGTCGCGCCGGCACGGCCAGCTGGCGCGAGGGCTGGCGCCAAGTGTTGAAGGCCAGCACCGCCACCAGGGCCAGCAGGCCCAGCAGCAGCAGCTTCAGGCCGGTGAGCAGGCGCCGGGCCATCGCGGTCGGGCGGCTCAGTTGGCGGCCGCCCCGGGCGCCGATGCGGCCGAGGCCGCCGTCTGCGGTGGCGGCGGGCCGGTGCGATCCAGGTAGCGGTCGATCAGCGCGAAGAAGCGTTCGTAGAAGGTGGCGTCCGCGATCGTCTGGCTGGCCACCTTCACCAGCGAGTCGTCGCTGGCCGAGAAGGGCAGCGACAGCGAACCCAGCGCGCCCACGCCCAGGCTGGCCGAGGTGCTGCTTTTCTTCAGCGCATAGCGGTCCTGCAGCGCGGTGACGAAGACCACCGCGGTGCTGCCGTCGTCGCCTTCGGGCGCGCAGGTCACGCGCAGGTCGATCTCGACGTGGGTCTCTCGCTCGGGCTGGAAATTCTTGCGGCCGTTGACGTAGTCGTTCTTGGCCTGGCCCACCAGGTAGCCCTGGCTCAGCAGCGCGCGGCGCGCGGCTTCGCAGGCCTGGGCACCACTGGCGTCGTAGTGGCGGGCGTGGGTGTCGTCCGACTGGAAGGTTTCGTAGGTGATGTTGCGGCTGCGCTGCGTCGTGGCGCAGCCGGTCAGCAGCAGGCCGGTGGCCAGCAGGGCGGCGAGAAGGGGGCGCATGGCGGCAAGGCAGGACATGGTGGAAATGCTAAGCCAACGCGTGGGCACCCCCGTTGAGTCCATGTAAAGCCGCACTGCGCCGAAGTGATCAGCTGGCGTCGGCCCAGCCCCCACCCAGCACGCGGTACAGCGTCAGCCGGTTGGCCTGCTCGGCCAGGCGCAGCGTGATCAGCGTCTGCTGCGCGGTGTACAGCGTGCGCTGGGCGTCCAGCACCTCCAGGTAGCTGTAGGCGCCGCTGCGGAACAGCGCCTGCGACAGCTGCAGCGTGCGGCCGGTGGCTTCGGTCAGCGACTGCTGGGCGGCCAGCCGCTCGGCCAGCGTGCTGCGCTGGGCCAGCGCATCGGCCACCTCGCGGAAGGCCACCTGCAGCGTCTTCTCGTAGGTGGCCAGCTGGATGTCGCGCTGGGCCACGGCCACGTCCAGGTTGGCCTGGTTGCTGCCGCCGGTGAAGATGGGCAGGCTGATCGACGGCACGAAGCTCCAGGCGCCGTTGCCACCCGAGAACAGCGACGACAGCTCGCCGCTGGCCACGCCCGCCGCGGCGGTGAGCGTGATGCGCGGGAAAAAGGCCGCCCGCGCCGCGCCGATGCTGGCCTGTGCGCCCTTGAGCAGTTCCTCGGCGGCCACCACGTCGGGCCGCTGCTGCAGCACGGTGGACGGCAGGGCCGGCGGCACCTCGACCAGCGCGGCCACCGGCCGCTCGATCGCGCTGCCGGCCAGCGGGTCGGGCAGCAGGTCGGCCGGCACCGGGCCGCCGATGAGCAGCTCCAGCGCATTGCGCGACTGCTGCACCTGGGTGGTATAGGCCGCCACGTCCACCCGCGCGCTGTCCACCGTGGTCTGGGCCTGGGCCAGCGTCAGGCCCGACTGGCCGCCCAGCTCATAGGCGCGGCGGGTGAGCTCGTAGCTGTCCTGCCGGGCCTTGAGCGTCTGCTGGGCCAGCAGCAGGCGCTGCTGGTCGGCGGCCAGGTTCAGCCACGCGGTGGCGGTGTCGGCCACCAGCGCGATCTGCGTGGTGCGGCGGTTCTGCTGGGTCGACAGGAAGGTCTGCAGCGCCGCATCGCTCAAGTTGCGCACGCGGCCGAAGAAGTCCAGCTCATAGGCCGAGATGCCCAGCTGCGCGGTGTAGGTGCTGGTGATGCGCGCCTCGCCGTTGCTGGACACGCTGGCCGGCTGGCGTTGGCGGTTGCCGCTGCCGGTGGCGTTGACGGCCGGCAGCGTGGCCGCTTCCTGGATGCGGTACTGCGCGCGTGCGCGCTCGATGTTGAGTGCCGCCACCCGCAGGTCGCGGTTGTTGGCCAGGGCCAGCTCCACCGTGGCGCGCAGCCGCGGCTCGGTGAAGAAGCCGCGCCACGCGGTGGCCGCAGCCTGCTCGGCCGGCAGGCGCGGGCCGGCCGTGGTGTCGGCCGGGGCCGATGCGGTGGCCGCGGCCCGCGGCGCGGTCGGCGGTGCCGTCGGCGTGATGGCCAGCGGCACCGCCGCCGGCAGCGTGGCCGGCACCGGCAGCGCCGGTCGTTCGTAGGGTGGCGCCAAGTTGGCGCAGCCGCTGGCCAGCAGCGCGGCGGCCAGCACGGTCAGGGTCTTGAAGGCGGTGGGCCGCGTCATGCGTGGCTCCCTTCCAGCGTCGTGGCCGGGGTGGCCGGCGCGGCCTTCTTGCGGCGGGCGAAGAAGCTGCGGATCAGCACGAAGAAGAGGGGCACGAAGAAGATGCCCAGCGCCGTGCCCACCACTATGCCGCCCAGCACCGCGGTGCCGATGGACTGGCGGCCGCCGGCGCCCGCGCCGGTGCCGATGGCCAGCGGCAGCACGCCGAAGCCGAAGGCCAGCGAGGTCATCAGGATGGGCCGCAGCCGCAGCCGTACCGCCTGCAAGGTGGCCTCGACGATACTCTTGCCTGCTTCCTGCAGCTGCTTGGCGAATTCGACGATCAGGATCGCGTTCTTGCACGACAGGCCTACCGTGGTGAGCAGCCCCACCTGGAAGTACACGTCGTTGGTGAGCCCGCGGGCCGAGGTGAAGAGCAGCGCGCCCAGCACCCCCAGCGGCACCACCAGGATCACCGAGAAGGGCACCGACCAGCTTTCGTACAGCGCCGCCAGGCACAGGAACACGAACAGGATGGACACCGCATACAGCAGCGGCGCCTGCGAGCCCGACAGCCGCTCCTGGTAGGAGGCGCCGGTCCAGTCCAGCGCGATGCCGGCGGGCAGCTCCTTCATGATGTCTTCCACCACCTTCATCGCCGTGCCCGAGCTCACGCCCGCCGCCGCGTCGCCCACCATCTCATCGGCCGGGCTGCCGTTGTAGCGCTGCAGCTGCGGCGAGCCGTAGCCCCAGCGGTGGCTGGCAAAGGCGCTGAAGGGCACCATGCGGCCGTCGCTGTTGCGCACCGTCCATTGCTGGTAGTCGTCGGGCGCCATGCGGAAGGGCGCGTCGCCCTGCATGTACACGCGCTTGACGCGGCCGTTGTCCAGAAAGTCGTTGATGTAGGTGCCGCCCATCGCGCTGGACAGCGTGCTGTTGATGTTGGCGGTGGAAAGGCTCAGCGCACCGGCCTTGCGGTCGTCGATGTCGACCACGAATTCGGCCGTGTCGTCCAGGCCGTTGGACCGTGTGCGCGACAGCTCCGGCCGCTGGCCGGCCAGCTCCACGAACTGCTGGCGGGCGCGCACCAGGGCATCGTGGCCCAGGCCGTTGACGTCCTTCAGGAAAAAGTTGAAGCCGGCGTTGGAGCCCAGGCCACGCACGGCGGGCGGCAGCACGACGAAGATCTGCGCATCTCGGATGCGCGACAGGTCGCGTGTGGCCTTGCGGGCGATGGCGGCGGCGCTCTGCTCGGGCCGGGTGCGCTCGCTCCAGTCCTTGAGCCGCAGGAAGGCGCGGGCCGAAGCTTGGTCGCCGTCGCTGCCGCTCACCGAGCCGAAGGTCAGCACGTCGGGCTGCTGGGCGAAATACGCCTCCACTTCACGCAGCACGGCCTGAGCTCGTTCGGCGGTGGCGCCCGGCGGCAGCTTGATCTGCGCCTGCAGGATGCCCTGGTCCTCGTCGGGCAGGAAGGAGGTGGGCAGCCGCGCGAACAGCAGCGCCATCGCGGCGCCGATGACCAGGTACACCAGCAGCACCCGCTTGGGCCGCTTGACGATGCCGCCGATGCTGCGCTGGTAGTGGTCGGCGGTGCGGTCGAAGCCGCGGTTGAAGCGCGCGAAGAAGCGGTCCAACAGCCCCAGCGGGCCCTTGCGCGGCGTGCCTTCACCGCCTTCGCCATGCGGATGGGGCTTGAGGAAGGTGGCGCACAGCGCCGGCGTCAGCGTCAAGGCCACCAGCACCGACAGCACCATCGACGAGACGATGGTGATGGAGAACTGCCGGTAGATGACGCCGGTGGAGCCGCCGAAGAAGGCCATCGGGATGAACACCGCCGACAGCACCAGCGCGATGCCCACCAGCGCCGGCGTGATCTCGGCCATCGACTTGCGCGTGGCCTCCAGCGCCGAGAGCTTTTCCTCGTTCATCACCCGCTCGACGTTTTCCACCACCACGATGGCGTCGTCCACCAGCAGGCCGATGGCCAGCACCAGGCCGAACATGGTCAGCGTGTTGATCGAGTAGCCGAAGGCTGCCAGCACGCCGAAGGTGCCCAGCAGCACCACCGGCACGGCGATCGCGGGGATCAGCGTGGCGCGGAAGTTCTGCAGGAACACGTACATCACCACCACCACCAGCAGCATGGCCTCGAACAAGGCCTTGACCACCTCGTCGATGGAGGCGCCGATGAAGGGCGTGGTGTCGTAGTTGAGCACCGGCTCCAGGCCGGGCGGGAAGGTGGGGCGCAGCTCCTCGATCTTGGCCTTGACCGCATCGGCCACCTGCAGCGCATTGGCACCGCTGGACAGGATGACGCCCAGGCCGGCGCCGGGCTGGCCGTTGAGCCGCGTGCTCACCGTCAGGTTCTCGGCGCCCAGTTCCACCCGCGCCACGTCCTTCATGCGCACCAGGGCGCCGTCGGGCGTGCTCTTGAGCACCACGTTCTCGAACTGCTCCACCGTCTGCAGCTTGCTGCGCGCGGTGATGGTGGCATTGAGCTGCTGGCCCGGCATCGCCGGCAGCGCGCCCAGCTGGCCGGCCGAGACCTGCGCGTTCTGCGCATTGATGGCGGTGGACACGTCCGACGGCATCAGGCCGTACTTCTCGAGCTTGGCCGGGTCCAGCCACAGCCGCATGGCATAGCCGGTGCCCAGGGTGCGGGCCTCGCCCACGCCGTCGATGCGGCTGATGATGTCCAGCAGGTTGGTGGTGACGTAGTCGCCGATGTCGACGTTCGACATGCTGCCGTCCGCCGAGATGAAGTTCATGATCAGCAGCCAGTCGCTGCCCGCCTTGGTGACCGTGACGCCCTGGCTCTGCACCGTCTGCGGCAGCCGCGACATGGCCTGCTGCAGCTTGTTCTGCACCTGCATCTGCGCCACGTCGGGGTTGGTGCCCGCATTGAAGGTGAGCGTGATGCGCGAGCTGCCCGCCGAGCTGCTCGTCGACTGCATGTAGGTGAGGTTGTCCAGCCCCTTGAGCTGCTGCTCGATCACCTGCGTGACCGAGTCTTCCACCGTCTTGGCCGAGGCGCCGGTGTAGGTGGCGTTGATCGAGATGCGCGGCGGCGCGATGTCGGGGTACTGCTCCAGCGGCAGCTGCCGGATCGACAGCAGGCCGGCCAGCATGATGACGATGGCGATGACCCACGCGAAGATGGGTCGGTCGATGAAGAAGCGGGCCATGGGCGGGTGCTCCTTCAGCGGGTGGCCGGCAGCGCGGCCGCGGCGGCGGCCGCCCCCGCCCCCGCCCCCGCCCCCGCATTGACACCACCGCCAGCGCCCCCGGGTGCGCTGGCAGCACCGGCGGCGCTGGCCGCCGCGGCCACCGCGCGCACCGTGTCGCCCGGCTTCACCCGCAGCGAGCCTTCCACGATCACCCGGTCGCCGGCCTGCAGCCCGCCGGTCACCTGCCAGCGGTTGCCGATCGCGCGGTCCACCGAGATCGGCTTGCGCGCCACCTTGTTCTCGGCGTCCACCACCAGGGCCGAGGCCTTGCCGGTGGCGTTGCGGCTGACCGCCTGCTGCGGCACCAGCAGCGCCTCGTCCTGCACGCCTTCCTGCAGCACGGCGCGCACGTACATGCCGGGCATCAGCAGGCCCTGCGGGTTGGGCACCACCGCGCGCAGCGTGATGCTGCCGGTGCCGGTGTCCACGTTCACGCCGCTGAAGGCCAGCCTGCCTTCCAGCGGGTATTGGCTGCCGTCTTCCAGCACCAGGGTCGTGCGGGCTTCGCCATCGCCGCCGCGCTGCAGCCGGCCGGCGGCCAGCTCACGCTTCAGGCGCAGCACCTCGGTGCTGGACTGCGTCACGTCCACGTGGATCGGGTCGAGCTGCTGCACCGTGGTCAGCGCGGTGGCCTGGTTGGCGGTGACCAGCGCCCCCGGCGTGACGGTGGACAGGCCCACCCGCCCCGAAATGGGCGCGGTGATGCGGGTGAAGCCGAGGTTGATGCGCGCGGTTTCCAGTGCCGCGCGGGCCACGCCCAGGTCGGCCTGGGCCTGCTGCAGCGCCGCCTGCGACTGTTCGTTGGCCTGCTGGCTGATGGCGTCGATCTTCACCAGCTCGGCATTGCGCTGGGCGGTGGTCTGGGCCACCGCCACCGCGGCTTCGGCCTTGCGCACGCTGGCCTGGGCGCTGTTGAAGGTGGCCTGGAAGCTGGCGGGGTCGATCACATACAGCACGTCGCCGGCCTTGACCATCGAGCCTTCGGTGAACAGCCGCTTCTGCACGATGCCGCCCACCTGGGGCCGGATCTCGGCCACCAGCCGGGCCGTGGTGCGACCGGGCAGCTCGGTGGTCACGGCCAGCCGTTCGGGCTGCAAGGTCACCACGCCCACTTCCTTGGGGCCGGCGGGCGCGGCGGCCTTCTTGTCTTCAGCCTTGGAGCAGGCGGCCAGCGCCAGCGCGGCGACGAGCAGCAACGCCGGCAGGCGGGCGTGCCCGGCGGGCAGGGGGGAGGCGGGGCAAGGGCATTTCATGCGGGCGATGCTGGCGGAGGAATGTGGACGAAAGTTGAAGGCGGTGAACCTGGGTGGGCTTGCTGTTCGGCGCTTGCAGCAAGCCGCTGAACGCGGTGAGATCGGGCTGGCATGAAGATCAGCATCACGGCCCGGTTGTTTCTGGCAGTGCTGGCCATCGCTGCCTTCGCCGTGCTGGCGATGGGCGTGGCCGCCCACTGGAGCTACACCCGCGGCTTCATCGGTTACCTGAACGAGCAGGCCCTGCTGCGCATGGACGCCGCCGTGCCGCGGCTGGCGCGCGCCTATGCGGCCAGTGGCAGCTGGGGTTTCGTACAGGGGAACCGACCCGAGTGGTTCCGCATCCTGCGGTCACCGGCCGATGCAGCTTCCGTGCCGGCGGCTGGCAGCGGGCAGCCGGCAAGGCCGGTGTCCGACCTCACCGGCGCGCTGCTGCGCTTCACCTTGCTGGACGACCAGGAGCGCTTCGTCGTCGGCTACGGCGCGGTGGACGCCGACTCGGTACGGCGCGAGATCGTGGTCGATGGCGAGCGCGTGGGCTGGCTGCTGATGGCGCCGTTCCAGACCGTCAGCGGCGGTGCCGACCAGCGCTTCGAGCGCCACCAGATCCGCTTCAGCTGGACCATCGGCGCGGTGTGCGTGCTGTTGGCCGCCGTCATCGCGCTGTGGGTGGCGCGGCGGCTGCTGCGCCCGGTGCGCCGGGTGGCCGAGGCCACGCACCGCCTGGCCGCTGGCGAGTACGGCAGCCGCGTGGTGGTGGATGCCGACGACGAGGTGGGCCAGCTGGCCCGCGACTTCAACACCCTGGCCGACACGCTGGAGCGCAACGAGCGCATGCGCCGCGACTTCCTGGCCGATGTGTCGCACGAGCTGCGCACGCCGCTGGGCGTGCTGCACGGCGAGCTGGAAGCCATCGAGGACGGCGTGCATGCGATGACGCCGGCCACCGTCAAGTCGCTGCAGGCCGAGGTGGCCACCTTGAACAAGCTGGTCAGCGACCTCTACGACCTGTCGCTGGCCGACGTGGGCGCGCTCACCTACCGCAAGGCGCCGGTGGACATCGTCGACCTGCTGCGCACCACGCTGGACGCCTTTGCCGGCCGCCTGGCCGAGGCCGGGCTCACGCTGCGCACCGAATGGCCCGCCGAGCCGCCGGTGGTGCTGGCCGACGAGCGGCGGCTGCAGCAGCTGTTCAACAACCTGATGGAAAACAGCGTGCGCTACACCGATGCCGGCGGACTGCTGCTGGTGCGGGTGCAGGCCGAGCCGGGCGGGCAGGCCGTGAAACTGGAGTTCGAGGACTCCGCACCCGGCGTGCCGGCGCACCGCGTCACCCGCCTGTTCGACCGCTTCTACCGCGTGGAAGGCTCGCGCAGCCGCGCCAGCGGCGGCGCCGGCCTGGGCCTGGCCATTTGTCGCAGCATCGTGGCCGCGCACGGCGGCCGCATCGATGCCGGCCCCTCGGCGCTGGGCGGCCTGGCGATGCGGGTGGTGCTGCCCACCTCGGGCGAGGCGGCGGCATGAACGGCGCCAGCGCCCGCATCCTGGTGGTGGAGGACGAGCCCAAGATGGCCAGCCTCATCGGCGACTACCTGCGTGCCGAAGGCCATGAGCCGCAGTGGATCGCCGATGGCCGCGAGGTGCTGCCGGCCATGGAAGCACAGCCGGCCGACCTGGTGCTGCTGGACATCATGCTGCCCGGCATGGACGGGCTGGCCGTGTGCCGCGCGCTGCGCGAGCGCAGCGACGTGCCCATCGTGATGCTCACCGCCCGCGTGGAAGAGGCCGACCGCCTGCTGGGCCTGGACCTGGGCGCCGACGACTACATCTGCAAGACGCCGTTCAGCCCGCGCGAGATCATGGCCCGGGTGCGGGCCATCCTGCGCCGCGCCCGCCGCGGCCTGCCGCCAACGCCCAGCCCGCTGCAGATCGACGAGGCCGGCTGGCGCGCCAGCTGGCGCGGCGTGCCGCTGGAGCTGACGCCGGTGGAGTTCCGCCTGCTCAAGGCCCTGGCCGCCACGCCGGGCCGCGTGTTCTCGCGCGACAGCCTGCTCGACCGCCTGCACGACGACGGCCGCGCCGTCACCGACCGCGCGGTGGACAGCCACATCAAGAACCTGCGCCGCAAGCTCGAGGCGGCGGCGCCGGGCCAGGACCCGATCCGCAGCATCTACGGCGTGGGCTACAAGCTGGAGCTGTGACGGTGCCCGACTAGGGAGCCACGCCTAGCGCTTTGCGCGATAAGCTGGTCCGAGGCTCACTCCCCCGGTCCCATGCCGCCGCAGGACTCCAGCTTCACGCTCGATCCGGCCGAGCTGCAGCAGCGCAAATCGGCCAATGCGCGGCGCGTGCATGCCGTGCAGATTCCGCTGGTGCGGCTGATCGGCTTTGCCGTGTTGTGCTTCATGGCCGTGATCAACACGCCTGGCAGCCGCCAGGACGATCCGGCGCTGTGGGCGCTGGTGGCCGCCAGCCTGGGCTACAGCCTGCTCAGCTGGGCCGCGCTGTGGCGCTTCTATGGCCGCACCGGTCGGCTCGACCTCAGCCTGCTGTTCATGCACCTCGACCTGCCGATGTGGCTGCTCACGCTGCACTGGCTGGAACAGACGCACCTCTTCTTCGGCTACCTGCTGCTGGTGCGGGTGGCCGACCAGGTGGGCTACGGCTTCCGGCGGGCGCTGTACTTCAGCCATGTGGTGGTGGGCGCCTACCTGGCCTATGTGCTGCTGCTGGCCGCGCTGGGGCTGGAGGCGGGCCGCTGGGGCGAGCGGCTGACGCTGGCCGCGGTGATGTACCTCACCGGTGGCTACCTGGCGTTCACCGGCTTCGTCACCGAGCGGCTGCGGCTGCGCACCCGCACCGCGGTGCGCACCGCGCGCCAGCTGGTGGACAAGCTGGAAGGCAAGACCTGCGAGCTGGAAGCCCAGGCCCATGAGCTGCGGCTGGCCCGCCGCATGGCCGAGCAGGCCAGCGTGGCCAAGTCGCGCTTCCTGGCGATGATGAGCCACGAGATCCGCACGCCGATGAACGGCGTGCTGGGCGCCACCGAGCTGCTGCTGGGCACGCCGCTGTCGGACGACCAGCGCCGTTATGCCGAGACGGCCCGCCAGTCGGGCCAGGTGCTGCTGGGCATCATCGACAACGTGCTCGACCTCTCGCGCATCGAGGCCGGCCGCCTGGAGCTGGTAACCGAGCCGGTGGACCTGCGCCGGCTGGTGGACGAGTCGATGGCGGTGGTGCGGCCGCAGGCGCATTTCAAGCGGCTGCAACTGCGGGCCGAAGTGCAGCCCGAGGTGCCGGACCAGGTGATGGCCGACCCGTTGCGGCTGCAGCAGGTGCTGCTCAACCTGCTGGCCAATGCCGTCAAGTTCACGCCGCAAGGCGAGGTGACGCTGCGCCTGGGTTGCGGGCCGGCCGCGGCTGCGGCGCGTGGCGGCCTGCAGCTGGTGTTCGAGGTGGAGGACACCGGCATCGGCATCTCGCACGCGCACAGGGCGCACATCTTCGAGCCCTTCGTGCAGGCCGATTCCTCCACCACCCGCCGCCATGGCGGCAGCGGGCTGGGCCTGTCCATCGTGCGGCAGCTCACGCGGGTGATGGGAGGCGAGATCCGTGTGCACAGCACGCCGGGGCAGGGCAGCTGCTTCGTCGTCACGCTGCCGGTGGCGCCGGTGCCGGCACCCGAGGCACCGCCAGTGGAGGAGGAGGCGGCCGCCTCCGAGGCGACGCTGGCCGATGCCGCCACCGGACCCCAGCGCTGCCGCGTGCTGCTGGCCGAGGACAACGCGGTCAACCAGATGGTGCTGCGCGAGATGCTGACCCGGCTGCAGTGCGAGGTGGACGTGGTGGCCGACGGTGCCCAGGTCACCCAGGCGGTGCGGCGCCAGCGTTATGCGCTGGTGTTCATGGACTGCCACATGCCGGGCACCGATGGCTTCGAGGCAGCACGCAGCATCCGCGCCGCCGAGGCGCGCCAGCCGCCCGGCACGCGCCGCCTGCCCATCGTGGCGCTGACCGCGGCGGCCATGCCCGAGGACCAGGCCGCCTGCCGCGCGGCCGGCATGGACGATTTCCTCAGCAAGCCGGTGACGATGGCGCAGCTGTCGGACATGCTGGCGCGCTGGGCGCCGGACGGCTCAGGCTAGCTTGAACTCGCCCACCACCCCGGCCAGGCGTTGCGCCTGCTCCTGCAGGCTGGCGGTGGCTGCGGTGGACTCTTCCACCAGCGCGGCGTTCTGCTGCGTCATCTGGTCGAGCTGGCTCACCGCGCTGTTCACCTGGCCGATGCCGTCGCGCTGCTCGGCGGTGGCCACCGTCACCTCGCCGATCATGTCGGTCACCCGCTGCGCGCTGGTCACCACCTCGCTCATGGTGCCGCCGGCTTCCTGCACCAGCTGTGTGCCGTGGGCCACGCGTTCCACCGAGGCGGCGATCAGCGACTTGATCTCGCGCGCGGCCTCGGCCGAGCGCTGGGCCAGCAGCCGCACCTCGCCGGCCACCACCGCGAAGCCGCGGCCCTGCTCACCGGCACGGGCGGCTTCCACGGCGGCATTCAATGCCAGGATGTTGGTCTGGAAGGCAATGCCGTCGATGGTGCCGGTGATGTCGGCCACACGGCGCGAGCTGGCATGGATCTCGTCCATCGTCGAGACCACCTGCGACACCACCTGCCCGCCGCGGCGCGCAGCGTCCACCGCCGAAGCCGCCAGCTGGTTCACCTGGGCCGACATGTCGGCGCTCTGCTGCACGGTGGCGGTCAGCTCCTCCATCGAGCTGGCGGTCTGCTGCAGGTTGCTGGCCGTCTGCTCGGTGCGGGCGCTCAGGTCGTGGTTGCCGGTGGCGATCTCGCTGCTGGCGGTGGAAATGCTGTCCACCACGTTGCGCACCTGGCCCAGCGCCTGCTGCAGCGCGCTGCGCATGGTGTCGATGGCGCGCAGCAGCTGGCCGGTCTCGTCCTTGGCATAGGTGGTCTGCGGCGCACCGGTCAGGTCCATGCGGGCGATGGCGCTGGCCCGTGATTCGGCCTGGCGCAGCGGCAGCACGATGCTGCGCGACAGCTGCCAGGCCAGCAGCACGCCCAGCGCGGTGGCGAACAGCGCGCACACCGTCAGCAGCGTGGCGGTGCGGTGGGTGAGCTCGGTGCTTTGCTGCGAGGCTTCGTCCAGGTAGCGGCGCTGCAGGTCCGAGATCCTGGTGACGGCGGCCAGGTAGGCCTTGGAGGTGGGCTCGAAGCGCTCGTCGAACAGCTTGCTGGCACCGGCCAGGTCGCCGGCCTGCTTGAGCTTGCTCACGTCGTTGCGCGCGGCCAGGTAGGCGGTGCGCAGCTTGCCGGCCTCCTCGAACATCTGCCGCTCTTCGGGCGTGTTCATCGCCTTTTCGATCTGCTCCTGCAGCACGTTGGTCTCGGCGATGGACTGCTTGGTGGCCGGCGCGAAGTAATCGATCAGCCCCGTGTCGCTGCTCTTGGCGATGGCGGCGGCGCGCTGGATGCCGGCCGTCGTGTTGCGCAGCCAGTCGGCGGTGGCGCGCTCGGTGCGGGCGTTGTCGGCGACCATGCGGTCCACCTGTTCGCCGATCTGGCGCAGCTTCAGCACCGCGAACAGGCTGCTGGCCAGGCACAGGCAGAGGATCACGCCCAGCACCAGGGCCAGCCGCTTGCCGATCGATAGATTGCTCAAGAACATCCGTACTTCCTAGTCGATGGTGCAAGGCGCCCAGGGCGAGCGCCGTGCGGGAGTCATGTTTTCGGCAGGAAGTGCCGGATATGTAACTACGGCATCGTCATTTCTCGCGGCGGTACCCGGCTGGACAGCGGCGGTGGCCGGTAATCGGGCCGGAACCGGCAGCCTTCGCCGAAGCGCGGCTTCAGTGCTTCGCAGCGCGCCGACACGGCCTGCGGCGTGGGTGCGCGGCCGGTGGACAGCCAGTCCTGCAACGCATCCAGCAGCGCCGGGTACACCGGGTCGGCCAGGTAGCTGTGGGTGTCGTGGGCGGTGAAGGTCTGCACCAGGTGGTCGGCGGTGTCGGCCGCCACCATCGTGCGGCGGAAGCTGTCGTCCATCTCGACAAAGGCGGTGGGGTCGTCGATGCCGTGCACCGTGAGCACCGGCACCGGGATGCGGCCGCCCAGGTCGGTGTCGGCCGCGAAGCGCGCCACCGCGGCCGGGTCGGCGCGGTAGCGGGCCACCGCCGCATTCAGCGCCGCGTCGTCGGCCGAGCCGGTGTAGCGCACGCCCTGGTTGCTGAACACGCTGCCGCCGCCGCTGCGGTGCAGGGCGATGTCCTGGAAATGCCAGGTGCCCCAGGCCAGGTGGCTGAGCACCGAGGACGCCGGGATGCGGATCACCGAGGTGAGGGTGTCCAGCTTGCGCCGCTGCTCCGGCGTGCGCTGGGCGGCCGGCTGGTCCAGGCCTAGGCAGTCGTTGGCGCGGCTGCGCAGGTCGGCCTGCGTCATGCGTGCGCCGGCCGGCAGGCCCTGCCACAGCGGGTAGGCGGCTTCGTCGGGCCGCGGATGGTTGCCGCACAGCGCCTGGTACACCACCCGCAGGTCGAGCCGGAACTGGTAGGCCTGGCTGCCGCCGGCCAGCACGCCGCTGGTCAGCAGCACCGCGTCGTAGGGGCGCCGGCCGGCCGCGTCGCGGGTGTAGGTCTCGGCCGCCTTGGCCGCCACGCTGGCGCCCCAGGACTGGCCGTGCAGCAGCGTGCGGCGCGGCGCACCCACCTGCTGCACGAAGAGCTGGCGCAGCCGTTCGGTGTCCTCGGCGGCGGCGCGCACCGCCACACCGCCCTGGCGGAAGCTGGAGCCGGCCCAGGCATAGCCGGCGCGGGGCATGATGGCCCAGCGCTGCAGGTCTTCCACCGTGCGGGCCAGCGTGGGCGCGCCCAGCGAAGGGCCGCCATGGGCATGCAGCACCAGGTCGCCCTGGCCGGGTTGCCAGCCGGCGGGCAAGGCGATCAGGTAGAACGCCCCGGCCGTGTCGCGGCCGCTCAGGCAGCGGGTGCCGGGCGCCTGCTGCAGCACCTCGGCCGGGCAGTCCATCGGCGTGGCGGCGGCCTCGGCGGCGAACACCGGCACGTCGGGCCTGCCGGCGCCGCTGGCCGGCTGCCCGCCGGGCAGGGCGCAGCCGGCCAGCAGCAAGGCCAGCGCGGTGGCGGCGGTTGTGATGAAGCGTGGGCGCATCAGCGGGTACCTCCTTGGGCATGGGTTCGGCGGCGCCGCGTCCATGCGCCCAGCGCAGCCAGGCCGCCCAGCATCAGCGCATAGCTGCCGGGCTCGGGCACCGGCGGCGTGAAGCCCAGTTGCAGGCTGGCCACGCGCTGCAGCGCCAGCGCATCGGCACGGCTGATGCCCAGGTCCATCGCCGCGACCTCGGCGCCGCCCAGGCTGGCCGGATCGACGCCGGTGACGGTGCCGAACAGCGTCAGCGCGCTCAGGTAGGAGCCGTACTTGCTGGCATGGGTGCCATCGTCCCACCACAAGTCCACCTTGCCGTCGGTGGCGGCGTCGGGCGCGTACATGTCGCGGGTGGCCACGCCTTCGGTCACTGCCCGCATGAAGCTGTTGCCCACCGGCGCCACGCCGGCAAAGCCCGGCTTGCTGGCGGCCAGGCCGACATAGGCGTTGTGCAGGTCGGCGGTCATCGCCTCCAGCGTGGGATAGAAGGAGGTGGCCGGCGTGGTGGTGAAGCTCACCGCGCCGGTGGTCGGGTCGGTGACGGTGGTGAAGGGCGCATTCACCAGGTTGGGCCGGGCCCAGGTCTGGTACAGGTACAGCTGGGTGTCGGCGCTGGCGTTGGCATTGGCCGGGATGTTGCGCAGCAGGTTGCAGGTGCCGGCGCTGGCGCCGGTGGCGGCCTGGCAGGCGGCGGTGCTGCCGCCGATCAGGTCGCGCTCGCGGTAGCTGGTGGCCTGGCCATCGTGCACGAAGCGCTCGATCTGGCTGGCATAAGCCTCGAAGTAGGCCGGGTTGGAAGCCAGCCCGGGCTGGCGCGGCAGGGCTTCGTCGCTTTGCTCCTGCAGCACCACCTGGTCCCACTTCTGCGAGGCGATGTTGCCCCGCAGGTCCCAGCCGGCCGGGTTGCTGTTGAGGTAGTGGCCGCGCAGCGAGGCCGCATTGCGGGTGGACAGCGCCACGTCGTAGTCCAGCCCGGCCTGCACCGTGAACTGCTTGAAGATGCCGGCCACGCCGCCCCACGGGTGCGGCTCGAAGGCGTTGCTGCCGGTGGGGTTGGCGGCCCACATCGCGGCGGTGAGGTCGGTGACGTTGGCGGCGTTGTAGCTCATCACCGGATCGACCCGGCCGAAGGTGTAGCTGTTGCCCACGAAGAGGATGCTGGTGGCCGCCAGCGCGGGTGCGGTGGCCAGGCCGGCCAGCAAGGCGGCCGCTGTCGTGGCGACAGCGCCGACGGTGCGGCGGGCGTGGTGGTGGGCATGCGGGTGCATGTTGTCTCCTGCTGTGTTGTGCCCGCAGGCTAGGGGTGCCAGCCGCCAAGGTCAAATATACCGAGCAGGCCTTGCTGATACGATTTTCATATGGACTTGCGCCACCTCCGCTACTTTGCCGCCGTGGCCGAGGCCGGCCACATGACCCGGGCCGCCGCCGCGCTGGGCATCCAGCAGCCGCCGCTCAGCCAGCAGATCAAGGCGCTGGAGGCCGAGCTGGGCCTGCAGCTGCTGCGCCGCCATCCCAAGGGCGTGAGCCTGACGGCCGGCGGCCGTGCGCTGCTGGCCGAGGCACAGCGCCTGCTGGCCGACGTGGACGCGATGCGCGCACGCATGGCGCGCATCGCCCGCGGCGAACAGGGCCGGCTGGCGGTGGGCTTCACCAGTTCGGCCGCGGCCCATGCCTTCACGCCGCAGGCGCTGCGCGAATGCCGGCGCCGCTACCCCGGCATCGAGCTGGACCTGAGCGAAGACCACGCCGCCGCGCTGACCGAGGCGGTGGCCGCCAGCCGGCTGCACTGCGCCTTCCTGCGGGTGCCGGTGGCGCAGCCCGCCGGCCTGCGCTTTGCCACCCTGCTGGAAGAGCCGGTGCTGGTGGCCCTGCCCGCCGACCATGCGCTGGCCACGCAGCCCGGCCGCACGCTGCAGCTGGCTGCGCTGGCCGGTGAACGGCTGGTGCTGGTGCGCCGGCCGGGTGCGCCGGGCCTGTATGCCAACCTGCTGGCCCTGTGCCAGCAGCAGGGCGTGGCCGTCACCGTGGCGGCGGAGGTGGACCGGATGATGAGCAACCTGAACCTGGTGGCCGCCGGCGTGGGCCTGTCGGTGGTGCCGGCCTCGATGCGCGGCACCCATGGCGACGCCATCGTCTACCGGCCGCTGGCCGACGGCGGCGCGCTGCGTGCGCCCTTGAGCCTGGTGTGGCGCGCGGGTGACGAGGCCGGCGGCGAGGGCGAGCCGGTGGCCGCCTTCATCGCGCTGGTGATGGCGCTGGCGCCCGCCGCGCCGCCGCGTGCGGGCGCACGGCGGCCCCGGAAGGCGGGCGCATGAGGCACGGCCTACAGCCGGTGGCCGCCACCGACCGGATGCTGCGCCGGCGCCAGCTGCTGCGCCTGTGCGGCGGGCCGCTGGCGGCCGGCGTGGCCACGCTGGGCACTGCTGCCGCCGCGCTGGCCGAAGCGGCTGAAGCGGCCGACTGGCCGGCCGGGCCGTTGCACCTGGTGGTGGCCTACCCGCCCGGCGGGGTCAGCGATGCGGCGGCGCGGGCGCTGGCCGAGCCGCTGTCGGCCCGGCTGGGCGTGCCGGTGCTGGTGGAGCACCGCGCGGGGGCCGGCGGCGCCATTGCGCTGGCCACGCTGGCGCGGGCGGCGGCCGACGGCCAGACGCTGGTGTTCTCGGCCATCAGCCCGCTGACCAGCCCCGAGTCCGATGCGCCGGGCACTGCCGCGCTGCGCGCGCAGCTGGCGCCGGTGATGAGCGTGATGGCCACGCCGGTGCTGGTGGCCGGCACCTCGGCGCTGGCGGGCGACGACTTCGCTGCGCTGCTGGCCGCGGCGCGTCGGCCCGAGGGCCTGAGATGGGCCACCTCGGGCCCGCGCACCGTGGGCCACCGGGTGCTGGAAGCAGTGCTGCGCGCCGGCGGTGGCCGCATCACCCATGTGCCCTACAAGGGTGGCGGGCAGCAGATCACCGATGCGCTGGGCGGCCAGTTCGAGGTGCTGTCCACCAACGTCGGGCCGCAGCAGCTGGCGCATTGCCAGGCCGGGCGGCTGAAGCCGCTGGCGGTGGGCGCGCCGGCCCGGCTGCCCGTGCTGCCCCAGGTGCCCACGCTGGCCGCGCTGGGCATGCCGCAGGCCAACCTGGTGTCACTGTTCGGCCTGTTCGCGCCCGCCGGCATGCCGGCGGCGCGGCTGCGGCGGCTGAACGACGAACTCAACCGTGCGCTGCGCCAGCCCAGCCTGCGCGCCGCGCTGCAGGCCGCCGACAACCTGCCCACCGGCGGCAGCGCCGAAGACTTCGCCCGCCGCATCGACGAAGAAGCCGCCCAGCGCGCACGCACGGGCACTTAGGCCGGGTGCCCCATCCCGTGGCCGCCGCCCGGCCGCTCCGAAGGCGGCCACGGACCCGCTTGGCGGGTGGCTTCACGTACCCGTGAAGCCGAGTGCCCCATCCCCGGGTCAGCGCCGGGCCGCTCCCAAGCGGGCCCGGGACCCGCTCGGCGGGTGGCTTCACGTACCCGTGAAGCCGGGTGCACCATCATCTTTCAGCAAGGTAGTGCTGCATCGTGACGGGCTCGCCAGGGGCCAGGAATGAGCGCACGCGGGTTTCCAGGTGGGAGTCGGCCTGCGTCGCGCGGGCGCGCTGGTGCAGGTAGTCGGCCCAGGACGTGACGATGAAGCGCTCCACGTAGCGCGCCGGGTCCGACAGGTCGCGGTACACCCGCCAGAAGGTGGCGCCATCGCGGCGGCGCGGGCCGCGCAGCGCCGCCACGGCGTCCAGGAACTCGGCCGCCGATTCGGGCGCGATGCGGTAGCCGATCTCCACCGCCACCGGGCCGGCCTCGGGCGCGGGCTCGTCGGGCAGGCTCAGCAAGTCCGCCACCGCGGCCGGGGTGACGTCGGGCCGCTCGCCCATGCGCAGCGGAAACGGCCGCGCCAGCGCCGAGCCGGCCACCATGCAGGCCGCCGCCAGGCACAGCGTGAAGGGCAGGCCGAACAGCCCCGACAAAGCGCCCCAGATGGCCGAGCCGATCGCGAAGCTGCCCAGCGCGCCCACCGTGTGCAGCGCCATCGCCCGCGCCCGTACCCAGGGCGGCGCGCTGGACTGGGTGGCGGTGTTGAAAGTGGACATCGCCGCCATCCAGCAGGCGCCGCCGATGGCCAGCGCCACGTACACCGCCGGCGGCCAGCGCACCAGCGCGGCCACCGCCATCACGCCGCCATAGACCACGCAGCCGCCGTTGACGATGGCTTCCAGCCCCAGGCGCGCGCGCAACGGTCCGATCACCAGGCCGATGGCCACCGCGCCGCCGCCCAGGCAGGCCATCAGCAGACCGTAGCCTTCAGCGCCCAGGCCCAGCTGGCGCTGGCCGATGATGGGCAGCAGCGCCCACAAGGCCGAGCCGGTGCCGCTGTAGGCCACGGTGCGCACCAGCTGAGCGAACACCGGCTGCGAATGGCGGGCAAAGCGCAGCGCGCTGAGCATGCCGCCCCACAGCCGTTCGGCCGGCAGGCGCGAGGGCGGGTGCGGCGCCGGTGGGTGCCGGCGCACCACGGCCATCATCGCCAGCACGGTGAGCACCGCCAGCGCGAAGTTCCAGGAGCCGCCGATGTGCGCGAACACCAGGCCCGCCAGTGCCGGGCCCAGCGCCCGCGCCGCGTTGTAGGCGATGGACACGCAGGTGATGGCCTGCGGCAGTTCCTCGCGCGGAATCGCGTCGTTGATGGTGGAGTTCCAGGCCGGCGACAGCAGCGCCGTGCAGCAGCCAGCCACGAAGATGAGCACCAGCAGCGTGGTGGGCCCGGCCCAGCCGGCCAGCAGCAGCGCGGCCAGCGCAATACCCGTCACCGCCTGCGTCACCAATGCCAGCTGGATGAGCCGGCGGCGGTCGGTGATGTCGGCCCATACCCCCGCCGGCAGGGCCAGCAGAAACATCGGCAGGAATACCGCGGTTTGCACCAGCGCCGCCAGAAATGCCGAGCCGGTGAGTTCCACCATCATCCAGGCGGCGGCCATGGTCTGCATCGCATTGCCGACGAAATACAAACCACCGGCCAGCCACAAGGACCGAAACACGTCATGGCGCAGCGTCACCCAGATCGATGCGGAGGGGTTGCTTGACGTCATTGGTCACGGCCCCCACACGTGGGTACGCCAGCTGCTACAACAAACAGTGATAATTGCGAACCACCTTGAGGTGGGAGTTCGCAGTAAATATTGACGCAAACCATCATCAGGCCATGACCAAGACGTACGAGCAGTTGAAAAAGCAGATCGAGGCTCTCTCTCAGCAAGCCGAGGCCGTTCGCCGCAAGGAAGTGGCCGGTGTGGTCGCCCGCATCAAGGAAGCCATCCAGGCCTATGAGCTGACCGCCGAGGACCTGGGTTTCGGCAAAGAGCGCGCCGCGGCGGGACGCAAGACGGCCGCGCGCAAGCGCCCGGCCGCCGGTGGCCGCCGCCGCGCCGCCGGCACCACGCAGCCGCGTTATCGCGATGAATCGGGCAATGTCTGGGGTGGCCGCGGTCCGCGCCCGAAATGGCTGCGCGAAGCGATTTCGGCCGGCCGCAAGCTCGAGGAATTCGCGGTCTGACACTGCGGTGAAAGCCGCCGGCGTACTGCTGCCGGTGGCCATCAATAGCGGATTCGGAAGCGGTAATTGCGATAGCGCAGTACCGCGGATTTCAGCGCTATCTGCTCCAGCACCAGGTCGTCCGCCAGGCGGTCGTTTTCCCGGAACAGCTGGCCGTTGACGATCAGCATCCGATTCGCTGCCGATTCGGAATACATCGCCCCGCCAATCGTGAGCCGGGGCACGCCGCGCCGGACGTCTTCCGGCAATGCCTGCACGTCGTCGTAGATGCGCTCGCGTTCCTGCGCAGCCTGGGCTGTTTCGGCAGGGGCGGCGGGCGCTGGCGCGGGCGCTCGAGTGACGACGGGTGCCGGCGCAGGGGCCGGCGCCGGTGCAGGCTTGGGAGTAGGGGCCGGTCGGGGTGCCGGCTGGGGCGCTGCCGCGACCGGCGCGGGCGCCGGTGAAGGCGCAGGCACCGGCGCAGGCGCAGGGGGCGCCGCATTCATCGCCGCAGGAGGCGGCGTCGCCGGCGCTGCGGCCACGGCGGGTGCCGGCGCGGTAGCCGGCGCCGGGGCAGTCGCCGTCGGTGGCGCAGCCGGCGTCGCCGCGGGCCGCAGCAGCTGCCAGCCCAGCACGCCGGCCACGCCCGCGGCCACCGCGGCCACGCCCCAGGCCAGCGCCGGGCTGCGGCCGCTGGCGGGCGCTTCGGCCAGCGGCAAGGGCCGCGCATGCAGGTCGGGCACGGCGCTGCGTTCACGCTCGCGTTCGGCGTCGGCCTTCTTCAGGGCTTCGAGTACCAGCGACATCGGGCTTACCTTCCGCGGGCCAGGCGTGGCTCGTCCACGCCGGTCGCCCGGTTGAGCTGCATGGTGGTCATCGGGCCGGCCACGCCGTCGGCGCGCAGGCCCTGGGCGCGCTGGAAGGTCTGGATGCGTGCGCGCAGGTCGGCGCCTTCACGCGCCGTGCCCAGCGCCTGGTCCAGCCGCCGTGCCAGCGTCGCCGGGTCGTCGGCGGCCACCCGCCAGAGGGTGGCGTATTCGCCGGTCCACCATTCGGCCAGCTGGCCCAGCGGCACCGTCTGGCGGCTGTCGCCCACCTGCAGCTCGGCCGCGTCCGCGCCGATGCCGGTGAGCAGCGCATAGGCGCTGCGGCCACGGCCATCCGACAGCGTCAGCAGTCCGGGCCGGTCGAGCATGCGCACCTGGGCCAGGTTGGCCGGGCCGCGGAAGCACTGCACCTGCCGCGCCGCCCAGGCCGCGCAGGGCTCGGCGGCATCGGCCGGCAGGCCCCAGGCGGGCGCCAGCAGGCGCCAGGCGCTGCGCTCGTCCTGCGGCAGCGCGGCCAGCAACCGGGGGCCCAGGGCCGTGTTGTCGTTGCCCGGGGCGCCATCGGTGCCCGCTTCCGCGCCGACGGCGCTGCTGGCCGCTGCAGCCCCGGCCACGCTGGCTGCGGTGCCGGGGGTGGCTGCAGCCGGTTGCGCCGCTGAGGCGCCGGGGGCCTGCACTGCCGAAGCGCCGAGGGCCGGCGCGGCCAGTGCCAGCCGGCCGTCGCGGCCATCGTCCACCCGGCCACCCCAGCCGCCGGGTTGCAGCGCCACCGCCACGCCCAATGCACTGGCGACCACGCCGGCAGCCACACCGGCGGTGGCGGCCAGCCCCAGGCCCCAGGCGCGACCCCGGCCCACGGCGGGCGCAGCCTCGGCACCGAACACCTCGGCGGCAGCCTGGTCCACCAGGCGACGGCCGATGCGTGGCGTGCCGCGCGCGTAGGCGCCCAGCAGCGCCCGGTCGCACAGCAGGTTGATGCGCCGCGGCACGCCGCGCGAGCGCTGGTGCACCCGCGCCAGCGCGTCACGGTCGAAGGGCAGGGCGGTCTGCAGCCCGGCCACGGCCATGCGGTGGGCCACGTACTGCGCGGTCTCGGGCGCGGTCAGCGCATCAAGGTGGTAGCGGGCGATCACGCGCTGGGCCAGCTGTTCCAGCGCCGGGCGCGCCAGCATGCTGCGCAGCTCGGGCTGGCCGATCAGCACGATCTGCAGCAGCTTGCGTTCGCTGGTTTCCAGGTTGGTCAGCAGCCGCAGCTGCTCCAGCACGTCGGCCGACAGGTTCTGCGCCTCGTCGATCACCAGCACGCTGTTGCGCCCGGCCGCATGCGCCTGCAGCAGGAAGGCGTTGAGTGCGTCGACGTAGTCCTTCACCGTGGCGGCGGGGCCGGCGGGCGGCGCGGCGATGCGGAACTCGTCGCACACCGTCTTCAGCAGCTCCAGCACCGAGAGCTTGGGGTTGAAGATGTAGGCCACGTGGCAGTGGGCCGGAATCTGCTCCAGGAAGCAGCGGCACACGGTGGTCTTGCCGGCGCCGATCTCGCCGGTCAGCAGCACGAAGCCGCCGCCCCCGCCCAGCCCGTACAGCAGGTGCGCCAGCGCCTCCCGGTGCCGCTCGCTCATGAAGAGGTAGTGCGGGTCGGGCGCGATGGAGAACGGCGCCTGCTTCAGGCCGAAGAACTTCTCGTACATGGGGGCCGGTGGTCAACGCGGGCCGGGCGGTGCATCGGCCCGGTCAGCCCGCGAGGATAGCGGCGCCGGCGTGGGGCCGGTGACGCCGCCGCGCGCGGGGGGCGGCAGCGGCTCGTCCGGCGCGTCGGCACCGCGCTCGGCGGCCAGGCCGCGGCGGCGGAACAGCGCCGCCCGCGCCAGCAGCAGGCTGGTGATGGGCGCGGTGATGGCCAGCAGCACCGGAATCAACCAGGCCGACAGCACCGGCCGCTGTTCCAGTGCCGAGAAGTACAGCGCCGAAGCCAGCGCCACGCACCAGCTGCCCAGCGTGATGGCCAGCGCCGGCGGGTGCATGCGCTGGAAGAAGTCGGGCATGCGCAGCAGGCCCACGGCGCCGGCCAGCGCCAGCAACCCGGCCGCCACCAGCAGCGCGGCCACGGTGTATTCGATCCACCAGGCCATCACTCGACCACCTCGCCGCGCAACAGGAAACGCGCCAGCCCGATGGAGGTGATGAAGCCCAGCATCGCCACCAGCGTGGCCGCCTCGAAGTACATGCTGCTGTGGTGGCGCAGGCCCAGCACCAGCATCAGCAGCAGCGCGGTGATGGTCAGGTAGTCCAGCGCCAGCACCCGGTCCTGCGCGCTGGGGCCGATGAACAGGCGGATCAGCGTGATCACCATCGCCAGCGAGAAGCAGCCGAAGGCCACCAGCATCGCGGTCCACAGCACCGGTGAGATCGCGGCATTCATTCGAAGATCTCCTGCAGCGGGCGCTCGTAGTGCTGCTGGATCTCGGCCACCAGCGCCGCCTCGTCGCCCAGGTCGAACACATGCAGCAGCAGCGTGCGGCCGTCGGGTGACAGCTCGCACCACACCGTGCCCGGAATCACCGCCAGGATGATGGCCAGCGCGGCCAGCGCATTGGGGTCGCGCAGCGTGATGGGCACCTGCACGAATCCCGAGCGCGGCCAGCGCTGCGGACCGCCGAAGGCGCCGCGCAGCACACCGTGCAGCACCCGCAGGTTGGAGCCCACCACGTCGCGCACCACCCGCGCCAGCAGCCGCAGCACCACGCCGGGCCGGCCCACCTTCACCCGCCCCGGCCGCAGCGAAGCGGTGAGCAGCGGTGCACCCAGCGCCACCACAGCGCCCAGCAGCCACTGGCCCAGCGAGGCCGAGTCGGCCAGCAGCAGCCACAGCAGCAGCAGCAGCGCCGACAGCAGCGGCGCGGGCAGCAGGCGGCGCATCATGGCAGCACCCCCACGTCGCCGTCGGTGGGCTGGGGCAGCGGCTGGGTGGTCATCACCGCGTCGATGTAAAGCGAAGGTTTCTGCAGCGCCTCGGCGGTGGCGCGGGTGTAGCGCAGCACCGCCTCGGCATGCACCGTCAGCAGCACGCAGGCCAGCAGCAGGCCGGCGATGGGCGCGCATTCGATGATCTTCAGGTGCGGCACCGGCCGGTGCAGCGGCGTCCAGAAGTAGCGCACGCCGGCACCGGTGAGCGACCACAGCGACAGCAGCCCCGATCCGATGAGCAGGGCCAGCAGCAGCCAGGCCTGGCGCGAAGTGGCCTCGGGCTGGAAGTTGCCCAGCCCCTGGCCGTTGATCAGCGCCGACAGCATGCTGAACTTGGCCACGAAGCCCGACAGCGGCGGCATGCCCGCCACCAGCAGCGTGCAGGCGATGAAGCTCACGCCGAGGAAGGCCATGGCCGCCGGGATGGCGCGGCCGGTCAGCGGCTCGCCGCTTTCGTCGAACTCCGACGGTTCCAGGTCTTCGGCCGGAAAGGCCAGGCTGCGGGCGTCGGCCTGCGCGCCTTCCGACTCGACCTGCCGCGAGCGCTCGATCAGCTCGGCCAGCAGGAACAGCGCCGCCAGCGCCAGCGTGGAGCTGAGCAGATAGAACAGCGCCCCGGCCGTGATGCCCGGCTGCGCGAAGCTGATGGCCGCCATCAAGGTGCCGGACGAGACCACCACCGCGAGGGCGGCCAGGCGGTCGATCTTCTGCGAGGCCAGCATGCTGAGCGCCGCCACCGCCAGCGTGGCGATGCCGGCCAGCAGCAGCCAGCGCCCGCCGAAGTAGGCCGAATCGCCGGCACCGGCCGGGAACATCAGCGACCACAGCCGCAGGATGGTGTACAGGCCCACCTTGGTCATGATGGCGAAGAGGGCCCCCACCGGCGCGCTGGCCGCGGTGTAGGCCGGCACCAGCCAGAAGTTGAGCGGCCACATCGCCGCCTTGGTGAGGAAGGCGATGGCCAGGATGGCCGCACCCGCATGCAGCAGGCCGCGGTCTTCGGCCGGCACGGCCAGGATGCGCTGCGCCATGTCGGCCATGTTGAGCGTGCCCGTGACGCCGTACAGCATGCTCACGCCCACCAGGAACAGCGACGAAGCCGCCAGGTTGATGACCAGGTAGTGCAACCCGGCGCGCACCCGCCATCGGCCCGAGCCGTGCAGCAGCAGGCCGTAGCTGGCCGACAGCATCACCTCGAAGAACACGAACAGGTTGAAGAGGTCGGCGGTGAGGAAGACGCCGTTCAGGCCCATCAGCTGCAGCTGGAACAGCGGATGGAAGTACACGCCCGCGCGGTCCCAGCGGGCCACGGCGAACACCAGCGCGGCCAGCGCCACCACCGCGGTGAGCACCAGCATCAGGGCCGACAGCCGGTCGGCGGCCAGCACGATGCCGAAGGGCACGTTCCAGTTGCCCGGCAGGTACACGGCCACCGCACCCGGCGCGCCGTTGCCCTTGACCGCATGCAGCAGCGCCAGGGCCAGCACCAGGCCACCGGTGGTGGCCACCAGGTTGATGGCCAGGTGCCAGCGGCGGCGGTGCTGGGCCGCCAGCATGAGCACGGCCGCCAGCATCGGCAGCAGGATGGGGGCGACGATGAGTTCGCTCATGTCGGCCCCCCGTCCGGCGGATACGCCGGCCGACCCCCCGAGGGGGTGGCGGGCCGGCTTGGGGCGGCCCGGCGCTCGTCCCGCCCGCTGCCTGCCGAGGCCGTTTCTTCGCCATCCACATGGTCGGTGCCGTTGAGCCCGCGTGAGGCCAGCAGCACCACCAGCAGCAGCGCCGTCATCGCAAAGCCGATGACGATGGCGGTGAGCACCAGGGCTTGCGGCAGCGGGTCGTCGTAGTGCAGCAGGTCCAGCGGCACGCCGGCGCGGATGATGGGTTCCTTGTCGATGGACAGCCGGCCCATGCCGAAGATGAACAGGTTGACCGCGTACGACAGCAGCGCCAGCCCCATCACCACCTGGAAGGTGCGCGGCCGCAGCAGCAGCCACACGCCCGAAGCGGTGAGCACGCCGATGGCGATGGCCAGGGTGATTTCCATCAGCCGCCTCCCGCCTTGCCGCGGCGCACTTCCAGCGGGCCGGTGAGCGGTTCGCGCGCCACGCGGTGGCTGCGCAGCGACTGGTGGGCCAGGGCGATGAGGATCAGCATGGTGGCGCCCACCACCAGCGCGAACACGCCGATGTCGAAGAACAGCGCACTGGCCACGTGCAGCTCGCCGAGCAGCGGCAGCGTGAAATGCGCGGTGTGGGTGGTGAGGAAGGGGTAGCCGAACACCAGCGCGCCCAGGCCGGTGAGCCAGGCGATGCCCAGGCCGGTGGCGATCCAGCGCTGCGGGCGCAGCCAGAAGTGCGTTTCCACCCACTGGGTGCCGGCCACCATGTACTGCAGCACCAGGGCCGAGGCCACCACCAGCCCGGCCACGAAGCCGCCACCCGGCTGGTTGTGGCCGCGCATGAACAGGTGCACGGCAAACACCAGCGCCACCGGCAGCAGCAGCCGCGACAGCACCTTGGGCACCAGCATGTAGCCGAAGGCCAGCGGCGAGGCGGCGGCCTGGGCCGCGGTCGGCGGCGGCAGCAGGTCGGTGCTGAGCGGCTCCGTCGGCAGGTGGCGCTGCTGCGGCGGCAGCTCCACGCTTTCGGGCGCGGGGCGGAAGCGGCGCAGCAGCGCATACACCGTCAGCGCCACCGCGCCCAGCACGGTGATCTCGCCCAGCGTGTCGAAGCCGCGGAAGTCCACCAGCAGCACGTTGACCACGTTGCTGCCCCCGCCCTGCGGCAGCGAGCGTTCCAGGAAGTAGGGCGAGATGCTCTGCGGGAAGGGCCGCGTCATCATCGCGTAGGCCAGCGCCGCCATGCCGCTGCCGGCCACCACGGCCAGCAGCAGGTCGCGGGTGCGTCGCCAGCCGGGGCCGCGCCGGCGCACCTGGCCCAGGTCTTCGGGCATCAGCCGCTGCGGCAGCCAGCGCAGGCCCAGCAGCAGCAGCACGGTGGTCACGATCTCCACCGACAGCTGGGTCAGCGCCAGGTCGGGCGCCGAGAACCAGACGAAGGTCAGGCAGGTGACGAGGCCGGCACCGGCCGCCAGGATCAGCGCCACCAGCCGGTGGTACTTGGCCTGCCAGGCCGCACCCACCGCGCAGGCGCAGCCCACCACCCACATCAGCACGAAGGTGGCGGCCGGCTCCACCAGCGGGCGCTCGCCGCGCGACAGGCCGAAGGGCTGCAGCGCCAGGAAGGCCGCCAGCATGGCCGCGAAGAACAGCCAGCGCATCTGCGGCTGCAGCCGCCGGGTGCCGAAGGCGCGGCTGGCCCAGCGCGCGAACCACGACAGCTGGGTGACGGCGCGCTCGAACACTTCCTTGCCGTGCAGCCCGCCGGTCATCGGCGTGCGGTCGAGGCGGCCACGTTCGAACTGGCGCTTGAGCACGAAGTACAGCGCGGTGCCGCCGGCCAGCGCCACCAGGCTCATCATCATCGGTGCATTGAAGCCGTGCCACACCGCCAGGCTGTAGTCGGGCAGGGTGCCGCCCACCACCGGCCGCGCCGCGGTGGCCAGGAAGCCGCCCACCGACCAGGCCGGGAACATGCCCACCACCACGCAGGCCAGCACCAGCAGCTCCACCGGCACGCGCATCCAGTGCGGCGGTTCATGCGGCTCGCGCGGCAGGTCGGGCGTCAGCGGGCCGAAGAAGATGTCGTACGAAAAGCGCAGCGAATAGGCCACGCTGAACACGCCCGCCAGCGTGGCCACTACCGGCAGGCCGGTTTCCACCCACGGCAGCGAGCTGATGTAGACCGTCTCGGCGAAGAACATCTCCTTGGACAGGAAACCGTTGAGCAGCGGCACCCCGGCCATGGCCGCGCTGGCCACCATCGCCAGCGTGGCGGTGATGGGCATGGCCTTGAACAGCCCGTTCAGGCGGCCGATGTCGCGGGTGCCGGTTTCATGGTCGATGATGCCGGCCGCCATGAACAGCGACGCCTTGAAGGTGGCGTGGTTCATGATGTGGAACACCGCCGCCACCGCCGCCAGCGGGCTGTTGAGGCCCAGCAGCAGCGTGATCAGGCCCAGGTGGCTGATGGTGGAGTAGGCCAGCAGGCCCTTGAGGTCGCGCTGGAACATGGCCGCATAGGCGCCGAACAGCAGCGTGGCTGCGCCCGCACCCCCCACGATCCAGAACCAGGCCTCGGTGTTGGCCAGCGCCGGCCACAGCCGCGCCAGCAGGAAGACGCCGGCCTTCACCATCGTGGCCGAGTGCAGGTAGGCCGACACCGGCGTGGGCGCCGCCATTGCATGCGGCAGCCAGAACTGGAAGGGCACCTGCGCACTCTTGGTCAGCGCGCCCAGCAGCACCAGCACCAGCATCGGCAGGTACAGCGGATGGGCGCGGATGGCGTCGCCCGAGGCCAGCACCACGTCCAGCTCGTAGCTGTCGGCCATCTGGCCCAGCATCAACACACCGGCCAGCAGCGCCAGCCCGCCGGCCCCGGTGACGGTGAGCGCCATGCGGGCGCCGCGGCGTGCATCGCTGCGGTGGTGCCAGTAGCCGATGAGCAGGAAGGAGAACAGGCTGGTCAGCTCCCAGAACAGCACCAGCTGCACCAGGTTGCCCGACAGCACCACGCCCATCATCGAGCCCATGAACCCGAGCAGGAACGAGAAGAAGCGCGGCACCGGGTCGGCCGGGTTCATGTAGTAGCGGGCGTACAGCACCACCAGCGTGCCCACGCCCATCACCAGCACCGCGAACATCCAGGCGAAGCCGTCCATGCGCAGCACGATGTCCACGCCCAGGCTGGGTATCCAGGCCATCTGGTGCCGTACCACGCCGCCCGCTGCCACCTGCGGATAGAGCCAGGCCACCTGGGCCAGACCGATCAGCGCCACGATGCCCGCGAGCGTCGACTCGGTGTTGCGGGCATTGGAAGGAAGCAGCGCTGCAATCGCGCTGCCGAGGAAGGGAAGGAGGACGAGAAGGGTCAGGGCATGGGGCATCGGCGGTTCCATTCTAGGAGGCCGCTTTCGCGGGGCCCCGTTGGTAGGCCGCGACCTACAGCAGGTTCCGGCCGAGGCTGCCAGCGGGCCCGCAGGCCGCGCCGCATCATTTGACGCAGCAGGCCAAGAGGAGCAGTGACATGGATACCCCCAGCCCCCAACAGGACGCGGACGACGGCTTCCAGCGTTGGTACGTCGGCGGCACGCCGAGTGCCGACGACCTGGAGCCGGCACCGCCGCCACCGGTGGCGCCTGTCCGTCGGCACGAGGGCTGGGTGGCCGTGGCCGGCAGCGTGGCCGCGCTGGCTTTGCTGTGGGGCTTCTACGGCGTGGTGGACGATGCCGTGGTGCGTGGTGCGCAGCGCCAGCTGCAGCCCATGGACCCCGCGGCGGAGATGGCGCGTGCCAGCCAGCTGCCCGCCGCCGACAGCGGCGAGGCTGCCGGCGAGGCGGACCGCACGCATGCGGTGTACACGCTGCCCACGCAGCCCGGTACCTCGCTGCATTACACCCGCTGGCCCTGAGGCGCGGCGGGCTCGCCGCGCGCCACCGCGCCGATCTCCACCGCCACCGCGGCGCCCAGCAGGAAGATCTGGCTCGACCAGTACACCCACACCAGCAAGGCCGCAAAGGACCCTGCGGCGCCCAGTGCGGACTGCGTGGCCGTGGTGGCGACATAAAGGCTGATGGCGTAGCGGCCGAGCATGAACAGGCCGGCGGCCACTGCGGCACCGATCAGCGCGTCACGCTTGGGCAGCCGCGTGATGGGCAGCCAGCGGATCATGGCGGCGAACAGCAGCGTGATCACCGCCCACGACCACAGCCCCTCGACCACCGCCAACAGCGGGGCCAGCAGGGGCCAGCGGGTCGACACCCACTTCAGCGCCACCAGCGCAGCGGTTTGCACCAGCAGCGCCACCGACAGCAGGAAGCCGCAGCCCAGCACCATGCCGGCGGCCAGCAGCCGCACACGCAGCAGGCGCCACCAGGCGGCGCCCACGGGCTTTTCGTTCAGCATCGATTGCAGCGCGGCCCGCATCTCGACGAACACCGCGGTGGCGCCGATGAGGGTGGTGCCCAAGGCCAGCCAGGAGCCCCAGGCCGTGTTCTCGGACGACAGCCGCCCCGAAGCCTGCTCCAGCAGCTGCTGCAGCACCTGCGTCTCGCGCGGGCCGATCAGCCGCGACATGGTGTCCAGCAGCGAAGCCTGCGCGTTCTGGTCGCCCAGCAGCCACACCATCACGCTGGTGACGACCACCAGCATCGGTGCGATCGAGAAGGCGGCATAGAAAGCCACCGCGCCGCCGTGGCTGGGGCCCTTGGCCTCGCTGAAGCGGTCGAGCGCCGCGATGGCAATGCGCACCGGCAGCCACTGCATCAGCCGTGCGATCCAGGTCTTGATGAAGTCCATCGGCCGAGTGTCGCCCTTTCATGGGGTGGCGCAGATCGAACAAAGGCCCGATGTCCGGGAGGAACATCGGGCCCGGGCGGGCAGCCCGCGTGGGCTGCCTGCAGTGCAGGTGATGCCGCTTACGGGCGGACCACGATGGAGTTGCGCACGCCCTTGACGTTCTTCACGCCACCGGCCAGCGACTCGGCAGCTGCCTTCTCGGCCGAGCTCTTGGCGAAGCCGGACAGTTGCACCGTGCCGTTCAGCGTTTCCACGCTGATGGCAGCGGCGTCCACCTGCTTGCTCTCCACGAACTTGGCCTTCACCGCGGTGGTGATGGCCGCGTCATCCACGTAGGCGCCGGCGGTCTGCTGGTCACGGATGACGGCGCAGCCGCCCATGGTGGTCAGGGCGACGGCGGTGACGATGGCGGCGAGGGTGGTACGGGCATTCAGCATGGAAGTTCTCCTTCTCTCTAACGGGTCGGGTGTGGTGGTTGTGGGTATCAGCCTGCCAGGGTCACTGGTCCAGCAGGTCGGCTAGCTCGTCGGCGTGCTCTTCTTCATCGCGGAGCACGTCTTCGAGCAGCCTGCGGGTGGTCGGGTCCTTGTCGCCGATGAGATCGATCATCTGGCGGTAAGTCTCGACCGCAACACGCTCGGCCACGAGGTTGGCCCGGACCATGGCCTTCAGGTCCTTGGACTCGTCGTAATCGGCGTGGCTGCGTTGCAGCAGCGTGGCCGGCGAAAAATCAGGCTCGCCGCCCAGTTGCACGATGCGCTCGGCGAGTTTCTCGCTGTGCGCGGTTTCTTCTTGCGCATGCACCAGGAATTCATCGGCGATGGCCGGCGAATTCATGCCTTTCGCGGTGAAGTGGTGGCGCTTGTAGCGCAGCACACACACCAGCTCGGTGGCCAGTGCGTCGTTGAGCAGCTTGACGATCTGGTCGCGCCAGGGGCCGTAGCTCGGCGTCACGGCGCCTTCATCCAAGCTGCGCTTGGCAGCCTCGATGGCTTCTTCGTTGAGCTTGAGTTGCGGTTCGGCGGACGAGTTGCGGTCTTGCTTCATGGGTCTTGCCTTCGGGGTGAGACGAGTGTGTGGGTGCGGTGGGTCAGAGGCTCTTCTTCACCGCGCCGATGCCCAGCAACGCCAGCGCCACCACCACGATGAACAGCACGAGGAACACGAAGAACAGCACCTTGGCGATGCCGGCTGCACCGGCGGCGACGCCGGTGAAACCGAGCAGGCCCGCCACCACCGAGATCACTGCGAATATCAGGGCCCACTTCAACATCGCGCTGTCCTTCCGTTGTCGATGAATGCACTCTAGGTTTCAGACCGTGCAGATCGAATCGGATGCCGGGCTTTTGCGATGTAGGACGGAACCCCGTGCTTCGTTACGTTTGAAGCACACACGAAAAAAAAGCGCGCCGAAGCGCGCCTGGAAAGCCCGTCGCCATGTGACCGAAGTGCTGAGGGAGGAGGGAGAGATGCACTTCGAACGACGGGCGTTGGGGTCGGGGTCGTCAGGGCGGCGGTGGCGCCGGGCTCGGCGCCTCGCGTCGCCCGCCTGCAAACTTCATCAGCGTGCCGATGACGGTATCGATCGGCACCGCAGCAATCACGCGTGAGGCCACCTGCGAGGCCAGGCCGGCGAACAGCGCTGACTTGAGCACCAGGCGCCAGGGCCGCATGCGCACCAGCACCGCACCTGCGAGCAGCGCGGCAGCCACCATGGCCACCGGGTGGCGGCGCACCAGCGGGCCCGCTGCGTCGCGCAGGGTGGAGCCTGCGATGACGCCGAAGGCATGCACCGGGTGGCTCTTCCACCAGTTGCTCACCGCGTCCATCACGGCCGCGGCCATCGGGTGCTCATGCAGCTTGGCCATCAGCAGGTCGATGCCAGGCAGGGACGATGCATCGCCCACCGTGGCCTTGCGGCGGCGCTTGCCACCTTCGGGTTCGATCAGGAAGCCGCGGATGCGCGCCCGCGACAGCGCCAGCCGTTCGGCCGGCGACAGCAGCGCGCGTTCGGCCGCGGCCTGCTCGGCCAGCTCCTCAGGCGTGGGGCCGGCCTCGGCGGGTGTGGGGGTGTGAGGCGACTGCGGTGCCGCGGCGTCGTGAGGATGCTGGTTCATGACGCGCTCACTTCGCGCAGCAGCGCGGCATCGGCCGCCAGCTGTTCACGCAGGGTGGCAAAACCACGGCCCTTGGCCTGACTGGACAGCGCCGAGAAGCACCCCAGCGCCACCACCGCCGGCACCGCGGGCACCACCCACAGCAGCCAGGCGGCGCGCATCGAGGCGTCAGGCGTCACCGCCCACAGCATCAGTGCCGTGCCCAGCATCAACACCGCCACCGCGGCCGAGAGGCCACCCACGGCGCCCAGCAGCAAGCTGCGCTTCCAGCGCGCACTGGCCGCCTGGACTTCCTGGGCGATGAGGTCGGCATAGCCTTCGGCATGCTCGGCCAGCATCTGCGGCTGCGAAGCGATCAGGCGGAACAAGGCATGGAACATGGGCGGCGGGTCAGGGGCTGGGGAACTGGAGCCTGCCAGAACTGCGCGGCGGCGACAAAAAACGGCGGGCACTGCAGCATGCTGCAGTGCCCGGTGGGGGCGCAGAAGACCTTAGTCGTCGCGCGAGGAACGGCTCAGCAGCGAGACCAGGGCCATCAGCGCGGCGCCGGTGGCAGCGGCGATGAGCATGGACTTCACCGGCTCGTCCTTGATGTAGCCGACGGTGTTGTCGGACACGCGGACCGCACGTTCGCGGATCTGCGCGCTGCGCTCACGCACGGTGTCCAGACCGCGGCGGGCCAGCGTCTCGGCCTCGCTGGCCAGGCGGTTGATCGCCGGCACGGCGGTGTCGCGCAGCTCGTGGATCTTGTCCGACAGCTGGTCCAGCGACTCGTTGGCCAGGCGTTGGGTCGAGCGGATCGCGCTGTCGGCAGACTTCGCGGCCTGATCGGCGACATCGTTCGCGGTCTTGGCCGGGGCTGCAGACGTGGTGGAAACCATGGTGGATCCTTTCTTTCAGTTATGGGGGAGGGAGTCAACCGCCAAACTGCACGCGGTGCGGCATTAGGTTAACGGCTGAGGACGGGGCGTCAACCCTTGCGGATGGCACCCATGATGAAGCTGGCGACCGCCAGGATCACGAACACGAAGAACAGGATCTTCGCGATACCCGCGGCACCAGCCGCGATGCCACCAAAGCCGAACAATGCCGCGACGAGCGCGATGACGAAGAAGACAACCGCATAGTGCAACATCAGGTTCTCCTTAAGGGGCATCGCCCTCCTGTGATCGATGGAGAGAGATTAAGTTGCGCCTGGTGCCGCGCCCATGAGAGGGCGGGCCGCCCTGCTGTCGGTGGACCCGGCGGCACGCTGTAGGAGTCGGCCGACAGCGCTGCGCTACAGGCGATTCAACGGCCGGTGATCAGCTGCCAGGCATGCGGCAGGCTGCGCGCTTCGGGCAGCCAGTGACCGATCAGCAGGCCGGCCGCCACGGTGGCCAGCAGCACCACGGCCATGGGCCCGGCGGTGCGCCGCACCACGTGCATCAGCCAGCCTTCGCGCCGGGCCTGCAGCGCCAGTGCACCGCCGGCTGACGCGAAGGCGATTTCCACGGCCACCCCCAGCAGGATGTCAATCCCGAAAAGGCCAAAGACCGCGAAGCCCAGCGCAGTGGCCAACAGCAGGGCCGCACCCACCACCACGGCCACCGGCACCACCACCACCGCTGTCTCGTCCAGGTCGGCGGCATCGGCCAGGCCGCCGGCCACGCGGCGGGCGCTGGACACCCCGTCGGCCGCCCCTTCCCAGTGGCCATTGGCACCGGCGCCGGCGAAGTCGCCGCCGCCAGCTTCCGGCAGGCCGCTGGCGCAGGACGGGCGAGCCTTGGCCGTCGTCAGGTCGGCGATGCCACTGAGCGCATCCACCGCGTCGGCCGGATGGAGGTGGTTGTCACGCGCGAGCATCCAGCGCGCCCACAGGTGCATCAGGCCCAGATAGGCCGCATAGGCGCCCAGCAGGGCCAGTGCGTGGCGCAGCGCCAGGGCCTGTACGCCTGCGTGCATCAGCAGGGCCGACAGGCCCCAGCACACCGCCAGCGTGAGCATGGCGATGCAGCACACATGCACCCGCAGCCAGCGGCGCTGCAGCAGGTCGCTGCGCACCTGCTGCTCGAAGCGGGCGCTCTGGCCGGCGCGCCGGCCGCCCGCCCGTGCCGGTGGCAGCGGCTGCATCAGGCGGGCGTGGCCGCTGTGGTGGCGGGCTTGACCGGCAGCAGCGCCGACACCTGCGTGCCCAGCCCCGGCGCCGAGACGATGCTGAGCTGGCCACCCGCGGCTTCCACGCGGTAGCGCATGCCCAGCAGGCCGTGGGCCGAGCGCGTCTGGCTGCTGGTGTCGAAGCCCACGCCGTTGTCGCGCACCGCCACCTGCACCTTGCCGTCGTCCTGCTCTTCCAGCGTCAGCTCCACGCGGCTGGCCTGCGCATGCTTGGCGATGTTGGTGAAGGCTTCCTGCACCAGGCGGTAGGCG
The DNA here is from genome assembly GCF_023573145.1 of Aquincola tertiaricarbonis. Classification (GTDB taxonomy): domain Bacteria; phylum Pseudomonadota; class Gammaproteobacteria; order Burkholderiales; family Burkholderiaceae_C; genus Aquincola; species Aquincola tertiaricarbonis_B. The sequence continues at coordinate 2,714,287 of NZ_CP097636.1, read as the reverse complement.
GTGAGCTCATCGGCCGGCTTCAAGGCCACCGGCGTCATCTGGTTGATGACCTCGATCTGGCTGCGCTCGCCGAACTCGCGCGCCAGGATTTCCAGCGCCGGCACCAGGCCGAAGTTGCTGAGCGTGGAAGGCCGCAGGTCTTCGATGATGCGGCGCTTGAGCGCGATGCCGCTGTTGAGCGTCTCGCTCAGGTGGGCCAGCCGTTCGGCCGCTTCCGGCGAGTTGCCGCCCAGCCGCGACTTGATGCGGGCCGCGTCCAGCTTGGCCGCGGTGAGCAGGGCGCCCAGTTCATCGTGCAGTTCGCGCGCCAGGCGGCTGCGCTCGTCCTCGCGCGCGGTCTGCAGGTGCTGCGCCAGCTCGGTGAGCTGGCGGGTGCGCTCCACCACCTCACGCTCCAGTTCGTCGCGCTGGCGCGCCATGGCCAGTGCGCGCTGCTCCTGTTCGGCTTCGAGTGCGCGCGTCTGTCGCAGGTACATGAACAGGGCCAGCAGGCTCACGGCGCTCATGGCGCCCACGCCGATGCGGTGCAGCAGCAGCGTGTCGTAGATGCCGCGACGGCCCGACTCCACGCGGCTCGATTCCACGGCCATCAGTTCTTGCGACAGGTTTCGGATCTCCGCCATCTTTTCTCTTCCGATGTCCAGCAGCAGCAGCTCACGCCATGCATCGTGCTTGCCTTCCCGGTAGAGGCTCATCACGGTGGCCAGTTCCGAGAGCTTCGCATCCACCGCCTGGTTCATGCGTGCCATGGTGCCGGCCTGGGTGGGCATGGAGGCGTAATAGTCGCGCAGGAACTGCTGCGATGCATGGATCTCGTCGAGTGCCGCACGATAGGGGTCAAGGTACTGTTCGCGCCCGGTCAGCAGGAAGCCTCTCTGCCCGCTCTCCGCATCCACCGTGCGACGCAGCAGCGACTGCAGGTGCTCGCGTGCATCGCTGATGCGGCCCGTCTCGTCGAGGGCCTGCGTGGCCTGCAGGTAGGCCGTCTCGGTGATCAGCACCATGGCCAGGCCAGCCACCAGTGCCAACGGAAACAGGAAAGGACTGCGCTTGACCCGCGCCAGGATGTTCAGGGCCGCGGCTTGCATCTACACTTGCCTTCGTATATCAGACGATCGTTAGGGTTGTATCGAGCATGATCAGAATCGCCATCGTGGATGACCATGCCATTGTGCGCTCCGGTCTCAAGCAGTTCTTCTCGGAGCAGGTGGACCTGCGCGTCACCGGCGAAGCCGCCAACGGCCGTGAAGCACTGGACCTGGTGCGCAAGGGTGAAGTCGACGTGCTCGTCATGGACCTGTCCATGCCCGACCAGAGCGGCGTCGACGCACTCGCGGCCATCAAGGCCCGTGCGCCCGACCTGCCGGTGCTCATCCTGAGCGGCTTCCCGGAGGAGCACTACGCCACCACCTTGCTCAAGCAGGGCGCCAGCGGCTACCTCAACAAGGAATGCGATCCGGAGGAGATCGTCACCGCCATCCGCACCGTGTACCGTGGCCGCAAGTACATCACCTCGGGCGTGGCGCAGCTGCTGGCCGATGGGCTTTCGGGCGCGGGCGACAAGGCCCCGCACGAGACGCTGTCCGAGCGTGAGTTCCAGGTGTTCCTGCGCCTGGCCAAGGGTGAGACCATCGGCCACATGGCCGACAGCATGTCGCTGAGCGTGAAGACGGTGAGCACCTACCGTTCGCGCGTGATGGAGAAGATGAACCTCTCGTCCAACAGCGACCTCACCTACTACGCGCTGAAGAACGGGCTGATCCAGTAGCCCTGCAGGGCGCAGGGCGGGCGCCCCTTGCGGGGCGCGCCTCAGATCAGGTCGCCGTGGTGGGTATCGCCACTGCCGCCAGCGGCCAGGCGCTCGCAGTAGTTGATGAGCGCATCGATCTCGTTGCTCTTGTCGAACACCTTGTCGGCGCCCAGTTCGAGGCACTTGCGCCGCATGTCCGGCGTGGCGTAGTTGCTGAAGACCACCAGCTTGCAGCGACCGCGCGCATGCACGGTGGAGCGCAGCACGCCCAGACCCGAACCGCCCTTGAGGAAGATGTCGATGATCACCAGGTCGCACTGCTGCGCGTGGTGATTGAGCCAGAAGACGGCACTCGACTCGTCTTCGGCGGTACCCACCACTTCCAGGGGCACCATCTCTTCCAGGGTCGCGATGAGATTCTCGCGAATGACCGGGCTGTCTTCGACGATGTAGGTCTTCAGGTTCACCATCGAGGGCTGCGGCGTCGGGGCGGTGCCTGCGCGCGCCGCGGGGGGCGCTGCAGGCTTTGTTCTCGCCGGTGGGTGATGGCTACCAATATTCAACGACACGATCCATGTCCCGGCGCGCTCAGAAAACTTTAACAGCCACCCGTGGGGCCTGACGTCAGATGTTTCCTACAGGAGCACGCGACCGTAGGGCACTGACGGTGCACGGGACGAGGCTCCATTGAGCCCCAGGCGCTGCTTGCCGGCCATCGGCTTGCAACCCAATGCCATGTCGGACATCGCCTTGCCATGTCACTGTGTCATTTGCGGTAGGACGCGAACTACGGCGCCTCAAGGCGCAGTCCGCTGTCCCCCGGGTCGGGGGCGTCCAGATACTCCATCGCACTGCAAAACCCTGTTGCAGGCGTAGAAGGAGATCGACAAATGAACAAGCCCCTGATGCTCAAGACCGTGTTCGTGGCCGGCGTGCTGGCGATGTGTGGTGGCGTGCGTGCCGCCGACAACCTGCCCAGCGCCGAATACAAGGCCATGAAGGAGCGCATCAGCGCCGACTACAAGGCCGACAAGGCCGCCTGCAACTCGCTGGCCGGCAACGCCAAGGACGTGTGCGAAGAAGAAGCCGAAGCCAAGGAAAAGGTGGCCAAGGCCGAGCTGGAGTATCGCAAGAGCGGCAAGCCGGCCGATGCCGAGAAGCTGGCCATGGTGAAGGCCGAGACCGCCTATGAAGTGGCCAAGGAACGCTGCGACGACAAGGCCGGCAACGAGAAGGACGTGTGCGTGAAGGAGGCCAAGGCCGCCGAAACCCGCGCCAAGGCCGATGCCAAGGCCGCCCGCAAGACCGGTGAGGCCCGCAAGGACGCCGCCGAGGACAAGCGCGAAGCCAACTACGAAGCCGCGGCCGAGAAGTGCGACGCGATGAGCGGTGATGCGAAGTCGCAGTGCGTGGCCAGCGCCAAGGCCCGTTTCGGCAAGAGCTGAAGCTGACCGCCATGGCCCAGGTGCTGGACGGCCTGGCGGCCGATGAGGCCCGGCTGAGCCGCCTGCTGGACACCTATGCGGTGGTGGAGGGCCGGCCCGACGCTTCGGCGGAGGGCCAGGCCCTGGCCGCGCAGCTGGCGATGGAGATGCATGCCTACTCGCTGGCCGTGCGGCAGGCCTTGCATCCGGCCCTGCCGGATGCGGGCGAGCTGCTACCGCAGGACAGCGACGGTCTGGCCCAGTGCGAGTGGCTGGCGGCCCGTGCCGCAGCCGCGGACCTCAGCGGCCCGCAGCGCGATGCGCTGGTGCAGCAGTTCCGCGAAGCCCTCGACAAGATGCGCGCCCACCAGCGCAGCGCCTTGTGGCCGCGGCTGCCTGCCGACCGCCTGGCCGCGCTGGATGCCGATTACCGGCACAGCGCCCAGGCCGCCCGTGAAGCCTGGAAGCGCTTGCGCGACCGTGGCCAGAACCCCGAGGACGAGGCGGCCGATCCGGTGGGCCAGCCCCAGGACCCGAAGTGACAACCCGCTGCCAGGTCCGTCGCCGGACCTGAGAGCGGTGCGGGCCTTCAGGCTCGGCCAGGGGCCAGCGCCGGTGCCTTGCGGCGGAGCGCGGCCAGGCCGCAGGCCGCCGCCACCGCGCTGATGAAGGCGCCCCATGCGATGTCGATGACCACGATGTGCACCGGCCAGCCCTGCAGCGTGGCCAGGTTCGTGAGGTCGTAGGTGGCATAGGCCAGCGCGCCATACAAGGCACCCAGCAGCCACGCCTGCCGCGGCATCGCCGCGCGGAAAGCCGGCAGCACTGCGAACACGACGATACCCACCGGATAGGCCAGGTAGAAGACGATGGCCGCACCCCAGCGCGGTTCGGGCAGCAGCAGATGCCCGATGGCCGCCTGGTAGACCGAGGGCATGATGACCCCCAGCCATACGGCGTCCAGCGCCAACATGCTGAGCAGCGCACCCAGATAGGCAATGATCGAGACGGGCATCGGCCAAACTCCCAGAGGTTTCAACGCCCGGCATCATGCCCGTGGGCGCCGGTGCCGGTATGGGGCTGAGAGCCCCGCCTCAGGGTTCGAGTTCCAAGCGCGGCAGCGCCTGCATCAGCCGCTGGGTGGCGGCTTCGCCCGTCAGCGCTGCCACCGCGTCGATCTCCGCTTCGTCGTAGGCCAGGCCATAGCTCATCGGGTGCCCCGGCAGCCGGCGCGGGCCCACGCGCGTGGCCGCATGCAGGCGCCGGAAGCCGGTGTGCCGCGGGTCGGCGCTGATGCGCAAGGCCAGTGCATGCACCATGTCCGCCGGCCCTTCCAGGTAGTGGCAGAAGCGCCCGCCATCGAACACCAGCAGCCCGGTGATCTGATGCGCCGCATTGAAGCCGCGCGAGCGGCGCACGATGTCGGCGATGGCCGCGACCGGGACCGAAGGTTCCAGCTCGCTGGTGTAGAGCACTTCGTAGAACGGACCCTGGGAAGGGGATGCAGTCACTGCGCCTCGGCGTGTTTTGTAACGGCAGGCAGGCTAACCTCGGCACGCGGGCCGCGCCATGTCAAAAGACATGGCGGATTTCAATGCTGCACTTACAAGATACTGCGCTCGATACTGCGGCAACCATCCCTGCCGGATTGATGAACACACCTGCCCTGCCGCCCACCCGCACCGTGCCACCCTGCACCGCCTGCCCGTTGCGGCAGATGGCGGTGTTCAAGCCCATCTCGCACGACGAACTGCTGTTCCTCCAAAGCTTCAAGGAGGCGCACATCACCGTGGCCGCCGGCCAGCCGATCGTGTGGCAGGGCCAGCCGGCCACGCTCAGCACGCTGTACTCGGGCTGGGCCTTCCGCTTCAAGTCGCTGACCGACGGGCGGCGGCAGATCCTCAACTTCGTGCTGCCGGGCGACCTGATCGGCCTGCAGGACCAGAGCCACGAGGTGTCGCCGCATGGCGTGGAGGCGCTCACCGACGTGGAGCTGTGCCGCTTCGACACCGACCGCTTGTGGACGCTGTACAGCCGCTTTCCCAAGCTGGCGTACGACGTGACCTGGCTGGCCGCGCACGAAGAGAGCATGGTCGACGAGAACCTGCTGACCGTGGGCCGGCGCAGCGCGGCCGAGCGGGTGGCGATGCTGATGCTGCACCTGTACAAGCGCTCGGTGGCGCTGGGGCTGGCCCAGCAGGGCCGGGTGCCCTGGCCGGTGAACCAGCAGCACATCGCCGATGCGGTGGGCCTGTCGCTGGTGCACACCAACCGCACGCTGCGCAAGTTGTATAGACAGGGCCTGTTCGCGGTGGAGGGTGGCTGGCTGTACCTGCCCGACCCGGGCGCGCTGGGCCGCCTGGCCGACTACTACGAGCAGCCGGTGCCGCGGCGGCCGTTGATCTGAAACTTGTTGCTCAGCTGCCGGATGCCCGCGCCACCACGTCGGCCCAGCGGGCCAGCGCGGCGCGCATCGCCGCCACCAGTGCGGCCGGGTCGTCGCCGCCGGTGGCCGGCACCGTGACGTCGAACACCTGCGGCGTGGCGGCCGGGCCGGCCACGCCGGCGTTCGGGTCTCCGGGCCGCAGCGTCCACACCACCCGCAGCCGCGCCTGCGCCGGCGCGGCGCTGAGGTCGAAGCGCTGCACGTCCGCCACCAGCCGCCATTGCGGCGTGCCACCGACGCCGGCCGGCCAGGCCGTGACGGCCGTGCCGGGCATCCGGTCGGACAGCAGCAGCGCCAACGCCCGCGGCAGCTGGGCCTTCACCGGCTCGATCCAGCGCTGACCTTCCTGCACCGTGAGCCCGGTGCCGGTGGCCACCACCAGTGACGAGCGGTCCACCGCATCGGGCACCGAGATGCGGCCCACCTGCAAGGTGGCCACGCGGGCCGCGGCCGGCGCCGGCGTGGCGCCACCGGCCGCCGGCTGCGCATCGGCCGGCAGCACGCTGTGCCAGGAAGGCGGCGGCGAGCCGGCGCAGCCGGCCAGCAGCAGGGCCGCGGCCAGCGCGCCTGCGGCCAGAAGGGGGCGCGGTGTCATCGTTCGTTCTCCGTCTCAACAGGAAATGCCGGGCCGCCCCAAGTTTCCTGGGCCCCCGCGGGGGGCGGGCTGGGCGCAGCCCGGCCCTGGGGGCGGTCAACAGGGTTGAGCCGCTTGCCGCGCAGCAGCGACTCGGGCTGGCGGTCCAGCGTGTCGGCCAGCTGGCGGATGGCATCGGCCGCCCGCGAGAGGTCCTGCATCGCGGCCCGCAGGTCCTGCGGCAGCGGCGCGTCCTGGGCCAGCAGGCCGCGCACTTCCTTGATGGTGCTGCGCGTCTCGTCCAGCGTCTGGCGGGCGCTGGGCACCAGCTCGCGCTGCACGCTGCCCATCGTCGATTCCAGCGACTTGGTGGCGCTTTCGATGCCCACCAGCGCTTTGCTCAGGTCGCCGGCCAGCTTCTCGAAGGGCACGTCTTCCAGCCGGTTGGCGATGCGGGCCACCTGGGCCTGCAGCTCGCCGAAGGCATCGCGCACCGTCGGGATCTCGCGCTGGCCTTCGGTCAGGCCGGCCACCTTCTCGCCCCGGTGCTCGGGGAAGAAGTCGATGGCCACGTAGCGCTGGCCGGTCAGCAGGTTGGCGCTGCGCAGCTGGGCACGCAGCCCGCGCTCCACCGAGCGGCCCGACAGCAGCCGCTCGATCGGGAAGCGGGCGCCGTTGCCGCCCACGCCGTCTTCGGTGCGGCGGTTGTTGTTGGGCTCGCGCGAGGCCACCGTGGCCGCGGTGTCGCGGTAGATGTGCAGCTTGACCGGGAAGGCGAAGCCGCCGCCCTCGCGGTCGAAGCGGATGCCCAGCGAGGCCACCTCGCCGATCACGAAGCCCTTGAACTCGACCGGCGCACCCACCGCCAGGCCACGGACCGAATCGGTGAACACGGCGGTGTACTCCAGCACCTGCGCCGCGCCGCGGCGCAGCGCGGCGGCCTGGCCCTCGAACAGCGTGAAGCTGCTGCCCGTGGTGGCGGGCGTGCTGGCGTCCAGCTCGGGCGGCGTCTCGAAGGCCACGCCGCCCACCAGCACCGACAGCAGCGACTCGGTGCGCAGGCGCAGGCCGGTGCTGGCGTCGAACGACACGTCCACGCCGCTGGCATGCCAGAAGCGGCTGTTGGTGCTGACGAAGCGGTCGTAGGGCGCCCGCACGAACACGCGCAGCCGCAGGCCCTGGCCATCGGGCGCCAGATCGGCCGACAGCACCTGGCCAACGCGCACCCGGCGGAAGTACACCGCCGAGCCGATTTCCAGCGAGCCCAGGCTGCTGGCCTGCAGCACGAATTCCTTGCCGGCCTCGTCCACCGACACCACCGGCTGCGTTTCCAGCCCGGTGAACTGGCGCTGTGATTCGGCGCTCTTGCCGCCGTCCACGCCGATGTAGGCGCCCGACAGCAGCGTGGTCAGGCCCGACACCTCGCCGCCTGCCACGCGAGCGCGCACCACCCAGAAGCGCGAGTCTTCCACCAGCAGCGGGGCTGCATTGCGTTCCATCTGCGCCGTCACCAGCACGCCCTTGAGGTCGGGCGCCAGCTTCACCGCCGTGACCTGGCCGACATTGACGTTGCGGTACTTGATGCGGGTCTTGCCCGCCTCGATGCCTTCGCCGGTGGCAAAGCGGATGGTGATGGTGGGGCCGCGCTGCAGCCATTCGCTGGCAGCCAGCCAGCCCACGGCCAGCACCGCGATCAGCGGCACCAGCCAGATGGCCTGGGCCATCGACCAGCGGCGGCGGCGTTCGGGCACCGCCTCGGGGATGTCGGGCGGCAGGGCGGGGGCCGGCGGACGGGCCGGCCGGTCTTGGGGGTCATCGGGCTGCATCGGGCTGCCGGTCGTCGGCTCGGTCGGAAGAAGGAAGGCGGGCGCAGGCGGCCGGCGCCCCGGGCGCCTGCCACAGCAGGCGCGGATCGAAGCTTTGCGTGGCCCACAGCGTGAGCCACACCACGGTGCCGAAGGCCACCACGCCGGGGCCGGCCGAGACCTGCGCGGCCGGGCCCAGCTGCACCAGCGAGGCCAGCATGCCCACCACGAACACGTCCAGCATCGACCAGCGGCCCACCGTCTCGATCAGCCGGTACAGCGTGGTGCGGTGGGTGCGGCCCCGCTGCCAGCCCAGGTGCACCGCCAGCACCAGGTAGCTCAGCACGCTGAGCTTGAGCAGCGGCACCAGCACGCTGGCGATGAAGACGATGGCCGCCAGCGGCCAGGAGCCGGCCTGCGCCAGCGCCACCACGCCGGACATGATGGTGTCGGCCCGCTCGCCCACGGCCGAGCGGGTGATCATGATGGGCAGGGTGTTGGAGGGCACGTACAAGGCCGCCGCCGCCAGCAGCAGCGCGGTGGTGGTGCCCACGCTGCGGCGCAGCGGGCCGCGTAGCTGGGCTTCGCAGCGCGGGCAGCGGCCGGGGCCCAGCCTTTCGTCGGCCGGGGCCTTGAGCACCAGCAGGCAGGCGGGGCACTGCTGCAGGCCGCATTCATGCAGCGTGGGGCAGTGGTCCGCGGCCGGCTGCGCGGGCCGGGCGGGCGGGCGGCGGGTGAACCAGCGCATCGGCATCGCTAGCGCAGCCGCACTTCGCGCGGGTCCAGCAGCGCCCACGCATCCACCGGCGACAGCAGCCGCAGCGCGGCCAGCCGCAGGGCCATGAAGGCCATCAGCGCCACCAGGCCGGGGCCGACGACCAGCGTGGCCAGCTGGCCCAGCTTGACCAGGGCCACCGCAGTGCCCAGCACCAGGATCTCGGTCATGTTCCAGTCGCGCATGCCCTGCCATAAATGCAGCACGGGGCCCAGCCAGCGCGGCGGCGGCCGCAGTGCAGCGGGCGAGCGGGCGCGCCACCACAGCGCCACCGCCACCAGCAGCATGGCCGCCATTTCGGTGGCCGGCGCGATGACGGTGGTGATGAACAAGGCCGCCGACAGTGCCAGCTTGCCCTGCTGCCACAGCACCACCGCGGCACCGCTGAGCGTGACCGAGCTTTCCAGCCCGCGCAGCGCCAGCGACACCATGGGCTCCAGGTGGGTGGCGATGATGCACACCCAGGCCGCGGTGAGCAGCGCGATCACCCCCGACAGGCGCGATGCCGATTCGGCGCTGGCCCCGTGGTGCAGCGTGTGCAGCGGCGATTCGCAGCGCCAGCAGGTGGCGGGCTGGTCGGCCTGAACTTGGTTCAGCGCGTCACACAACTCGCAGCCGACCAGCCAGCTGCCCGAGGCACGGGTGGCTTTGGCAGCAGGGGTGGGGGCGGTGGCGGGCAAGGGCGGTGGGGCGTGGGTGTGTGACAAGGCGCATGATGCCGTGGCCGGCGGCGCGGCAGTGTAGGTGCTGTCCGACGGTGCTTGTGGGCGCGGTACGACCATGCGCGCAGGCGCCGCTTTCCACAATGGCACATGACTCCCAGCACCCCGTCGACAGCCGCTGCTCCGTCCGCCTCCCGGTCCGCTTCCCGCCGGCCGCGCCGCTGGCTGCGTGTGCTGGGTGGCGTCATCGTAGGGCTGGTCGCATTGCTGCTGATTGCCGAATTGCTGGGGTGGCGTTTCCTGCGCGGGCCGATCGAACGTTATGCCACCGACGCGCTGGGCGCGCCCGTGCGCATCAGCGCGCCCTTCCGCCTGCACCTGCTGCGCCCGCCGCAGGCCAGCGCGGGTGCGCTTTGGGTGGGTGCCGCGCCCGGCAGCCAGGCGCCTTTCCTGGTGGATGCCAGGAACGTGCTGCTGCGCTGGCGCTGGGGCGACGTGAACGACTTCCGCCAGGGCGGGGCGCTGCGCATCGTCGCGCTGCAGGCCGACCAGCTGGAAGCCCATGTGCTGCGGCCCAAGGATGGCGTGGCCAGCTGGCAGTTCAAGACCGACCCTGAGCAGCCCCAGGTGGAGCGCGACCCGCCGCGCGTGGAGCGGGTGCGGCTGCGTGAGGCCGCGATCCACGTCGACGATGCCGTCACCGAGGTGAAGGTGGAGGCCCATGCCCGGATGCGCGAAAGCGCGCCCGCCGCAGGCGCTGCCTCGGCGCCGGCGGCGTCCGGCGCTGGCGGTGCGGAACGAGATTTCGGCCTGGAGGCCGATGCGCAAGGCACCTGGCGCGGCATGCCGGTGAAGCTGGAAGCCCGCTCGCCCCAGGTGCTGCCGCTGCTGGACGACGAGCATCCTGCGCCGCTGCAGGTGAAGGCGCAGGCCTTGATCGGCCGCGCCAAGCTGGCCTACGACGGCCTGGTGCACGACCCGCTGGGCGCACGAGGCATCGAAGGCGAGTTGCGCATCAGCGGTCCGTCATTGGGCGCGGTGGGCGAGGCCTTGAACGTCACCCTGCCCACGACGCCGCCCTTCAACCTGGTGGGCACGCTGCGCCATACCGACCCGGTGTGGCATGTGGCAGTGAGCACGGCCACCATCGGCAAGAGCGCACTGCGGGGCACCTTTGCGTACGACCCGCAGCCGGCCACGCCCAAGCTCACCGGCGAGCTGCTGGGCAAGCGGCTGGACCTGGCCGACCTGGCGCCGGCGGTGGGTGCCGACGGCAAGCCTTCCACCCCGCCGCCCAACACCCGCAACGGCGGCCCGCGCGTGATCCCCGACCGCAGTTTCGACCTGCCTTCCCTGAAGGCGATGGACGCCGACGTGCATGTGGCGCTGGACGAGCTGAACCTGAACACCAGCGCGCTGGAAACGCTGCGGCCGCTGGCCGGGCGCATCGTGCTGGCCGGTGGTGTGCTGCGCATCGAAGACATCAAGGCCACCACCGCCGGCGGCAGCGTGACCGGCTCCACCGGGCTGGACAGCACCACCAAGCCACCGCGCTGGGACACCGACCTCAAGCTGCGCGGCGTGGACGTGGCGGGCTGGCTGAAGGCCGCGCGCAAGGACAACGCCGACGTGACCGCCCGCAGCAGCAAGGCCAAGCTGGAACGTGAGCGCGAAGCGGCCCGCCAGGGCAGCGGCCCGGTCACGGCCTACATCACCGGCGAGCTGCAGGCCGAATTCAAGCTGCGCGGCCAGGGCAACTCCACCGCCCAGCTGCTGAGCACGCTGGACGGCAGCGCCCGCGCGGTGGTGCGCAACGGCACGCTGTCGCACCTGATCGTGGAAGCGCTGGGCATCGACGTGGCGCAGGCGCTGGGAGTGTTCGTCTCCGGCGACAACAGCCTGCCGCTGAACTGCGCGGTGGTGGCTATGGACGCCAAGCAGGGCGTGCTGACGCCCAGCGTGGCCGTGCTGGACACGCGCGACAGCACCGTGGCGCTGAGCGGCACCATCGACCTGAAGAACGAGCTGCTGAACCTGCGCAGCGAAACCAAGCCCAAGGACTTCAGCTTTGCCACGCTGCGCTCGCCGCTGCTGCTGACGGGCAGCTTCGCCTCGCCGGAGGTCGGCATTGCCAAGGGCCCGATCGCCGCCCGCGTGGCAGCCGGTGCGGCACTGGCCGCGGTGGCCGGGCCGCTGGCCGCGCTGCTGCCGCTGCTGGACCCAGGCAGCGGCGAAAAGGAAGACAACTGCCAGGCGCTGGTGCAGAAGTCGGCGCCGGGCAAGGCCGAACCCGCGAAGGCCGCAAAATCGCGGCCATGAACAAGGCGTTCACCAAGGAAACCGACCGCGAGGACGACGACGACGAAGTCGGCGGCCTGCCGCCGCTGCCTGCCGGCACCCGCAACTACATGACGCCCGCCGGCTACCAGCGCCTGCGGGCGGAGCTGCTGGCGCTGATCGACGGCGAGCGGCCCAAGATCGTGGAAATCGTGTCCTGGGCGGCCAAGAACGGCGACCGCTCGGAAAACGGCGACTACCTCTACGGCAAGAAGCGGCTGCGCGAGATCGACCGCCGCATCCGCTTTCTCACCAAGCGCCTGGACGTGGCCGAGGTCGCCGATCCTTCGGCCCACCACGGCAGCGACCAGGTGTTCTTCGGCGCCACCGTCACCTATGCCAACGGCAAGGGGGAGGAGCGCACCATCACCATCAAGGGCATCGACGAGGTGGACAACCTGGCCGGCGAGGTGAGCTGGATATCCCCCATCGCCCGCGCGCTGCTCAAGGCCCGCGAAGGCGACGAGGTGACGCTGATGACCCCGGGCGGGCTGGAGACGGTGGAGGTGCTGGAGGTGCGCTACCCGGCGCCGCAGCCAAAGGGCTGAGGCGCCGCGACGATCAGGGCTTGACGCGCGCCACCCGCAGCACGGCGGGCGCGCGCTTGAGGATGCGCAGCACGTCGGCCAGGTGCAGGCGGTCGCGCACCGACAGCGTCAGCCGCATCTCGGCGGTCTGGCCGTCGCGCTGGTCGTCCATGTCGATGTGGGTGATGTCGGCCTCGGCGCTGTTCACCGACTGCGCCACCCGCGCCAGCACCCCCTTGCCGTTTTCCAGCAGCAGGCTGATCACGGTGTCGAACGGGCGGCTCAGTTCTTCGGCCCAGCCCACGCGCAGGAAGTGCTCGGGGTCGCGCTCGTGCAGGCGCTTGCCGATGCTGCATTCGGCCGTGTGCACCGTCAGGCCCTCGCCGCGGCCCAGGTAGCCGACGATGGCGTCGCCCGGGATCGGCTTGCAGCAGGTGGCCAGTTGCACCGAGGCGCCTTCGGTGCCGTCGATCATCACCATGCCCTGGCTGGGCACGCTGTCGTCCACCGCATAGCGGCCCATCGACAGCGTCACCGCATCGGGCCGCGCGCCGCGTTCCACCATGTTGTGGGCCAGCCGCTTGGCCACGATGTTGGCGATCTTCTTGCCGAGGCCGATGTCGGTCATCAGCTCGTCGCGGTTGCGGTTGCCGCTCCAGCGCGTGAGCTGCTGCCAGGTGGCGGTGGCGGTGGCATCGGCCGGGTCGTAGGAGGGCATCAGCATGCCCTCGGCGCGCAGCGCCTGCGCCAGCAGCTTCTCGCCCAGCGCCCGCGACTCCTCATGCTCCATGTTCTTGAGGTAGTGGCGGATCTTGCTGCGTGCGCGGCCGGTGCGCACGAAGTTCAGCCAGGCCGGGTTGGGTCGGGCGCCGGGGGCGGTGACCACCTCCACCACGTCGCCGCTCTTCAGCTCGGTACGCAGGGCCACCGGCTCGCCGTTGACGCTGGCGGCCACGCAATGGTCGCCCACGTCGGAGTGGATGGCGTAGGCGAAGTCCACCGCGGTGGCGCCGCGCGGCAGCGCCAGGATCTTGGACTTGGGGGTGAAGACGTAGACCGCGTCGGGGATCAGGTCGATCTTCACGTGCTCCAGGAACTCGGCCGAGTCGTTGTTCTCGTCCTGGATGTCGAGCAGCGACTTCAGCCACAGCGCACCCAGCCGCTGCGCTTCTTCGGGCTGGTGCACGTCCTTGGTCTTGTACATCCAGTGTGCCGCGATGCCGCTTTCGGCCACCGCATGCATGGGCTCGGTGCGGATCTGGAACTCCACCGCCGTGCCCAGCGGGCTCACCAACGTGGTGTGCAGGCTCTGGTAGCCGTTGGCCTTGGGAATGGCGATGTAGTCCTTGAAGCGGCCCGGCACCGGCTTGTACAGCTGGTGCAGCACGCCCAGCGACAGGTAGCAGTCGCTCAACGTGGGTACCACGATGCGAAAGCCGAACAGGTCGCTCACCTGCGCGAACGAGGTGTGCTTCTCGTTCATCTTGCGGTAGATGGAGTAGACCGTTTTCTCGCGGCCCGAGACCTGCACCTTCACCTTGGCGTTGGCAAAGGCCTTTTCCACCTCGCGCTGCACGCGGTCGACGATGTCGCGGCGGTAGCCGCGCGAGCGCTGCACCGCCTTCATCAGCGCGGCATGGCGCCAGGGGTGCAGGAACTGGAACGACAGCTCCTGCAGCTCGCGGTAGGCGCGGTTCAGGCCCAGGCGGTGGGCGATGGGCGCGTAGATCTCCAGCGTCTCGCGGGCGATGCGGGCGCGCTTTTCGGGCGCCATGCCCGTCATCGTGCGCATGTTGTGCAGGCGGTCGGCCAGCTTGATCAGGATGACGCGCACGTCGCGCGCCATCGCCAGCAGCATCTTGCGGAAGCTCTCGGCCTGCGACTCCTCGCGGGTGCTGAAGTGCAGCTTGTCCAGCTTGGTGAGCCCGTCCACCAGATCGGCGGTGGCGGCGCCGAAGTGCTCGATCAGCTGCGGCTTGGTGACGCCGCAGTCCTCGATCGTGTCGTGCAGCAGGGCGGCCATGATGGCCTGCGCGTCCAGCTTCCAGTCGGCCACCAGGCCGGCGACGGCGATGGGGTGGGTGATGTAGGGCTGGCCGGTGGCGCGGTACTGGCCCAGGTGGGCCGCGTCGGCGAACTTGTAGGCCTCGCGGATGACCTTGACGTCGGTCTTGGGCAGGTAGCCCAGCTTGTCCAGCAGCGCCGCGAAGGAGGCGGCCTCCTGCGGTTCGGACGAGCGCTGCGCAGCAGAGCGCGCGGCCACCAGCGCGCTTGGCAACAGTTCAGCGGCGAACGATCGGATCCCCATGGCACCGAATCTAGCAGGAGTGTCGGCGCGAACCGCTGCGCCGTGGATTTATCCGGGCCCCGAAAAGGCCGACGGGCGCCGAAGCGCCCGTCTTTCAGAGGACTTTGCGCCGAAGCGCCCGTCTCACAGGTGGCAGTGTGCGGTGCTTACACCGGCACCTTGCGCAGCATTTCCAGGCCGATCTCGCCGGCGGCGATCTCGCGCAGCGCGGTCACGCCGGGCTTGTTCTTGCTCTCGATGCGCGGGGTGTGGCCCTGGCTCAGCATGCGGGCGCGGTAGGTGGCCGCCAGCACCAGCTGGAAACGGTTGGGGATCTTGTTCAGGCAGTCTTCGACGGTGATGCGGGCCATGGAGTGTCCTGGTGAGGTTCAGATCAGGTCGAGCGCAGCAAAGACCTGGGATTTGTTACGCCGCTGCGCGGCGTACTTGAGGCGCTGCGAGTGAACGACCGTTTTGAGGTCGAAAAGCGCCGTCTCGAAGAGGGCGTTGATTATAACGAAGTCGAAATGCCTGGCCTGCGCCACCTCGTGGCGGGCATTGGCCATGCGCTGCTCGATCACCTCGGGCTGGTCTTCCCCGCGGCGCTGCAGGCGCTGCTGCAGCTCGTTCCAGCTCGGCGGCAGGATGAAGATCAGCACCGCATGCACGAACAGCTGCTTGATCTGCAGCGCGCCCTGCCAGTCGATCTCCAGCACCACGTCCTCGCCGCGGTTCAGGCGGTCTTCGATGGCTGAGCGGGAGGTGCCGTACAGGTTGCCGTGCACTTGCGCCCACTCGAAGAAGTCGCCGCGGTTGATCATGTCGCGGAAGCTGGCCTCGTCGGTGAATACGTACTCGCGGCCCTGCTGCTCCTGGCCGCGCGGCGCCCGCGTGGTGTGCGAGACCGACACCGCCAGGTGCGAGTCGAGTTCGAGCAGCGCCTTGACGAGGCTGGATTTGCCGGCGCCACTGGGGGCGGCGACGACGAAGAGGTTGCCGGGCGTTTCCATGGGCGCAGGATGGTAGCAGCGCCCGGCAAACTGAACTTGCGTTCAGTGGTTCTGCGAGCCCCGGTGCGCCCAGGCGGTGGTGCGCTTCTCGACCACCGAGAACAGCTCGTACATGGCCATTGCCATGATGCCCACGGCCAGCAGGCCGCTGAAGGCCAGGCCCATCTGCATCGAGCTGCCGGCGCTGATCAGCAGGTAGCCGATGCCTTCGTTGCTGGCCGTCATCTCGCTGACCGTGGTGCCCACGAAGGCCAGCGTGATGGCCACCTTGAGCGAGCCGTAGAAGTACGGCAGCGAGCGCGGCAGGCCCACCTTCATCAGCACGTCCCAGCGTTTGGCGCCCAGCACCCGCAGCACGTCTTCCAGCTCGGGCTCCAGCGTGGCCAGCCCGGTGGCGATGTTGACCATGATCGGGAAGAACGAGATCAGGAAGGCGGTGAGGATGGCCGGCCCGATGCCGATGCCGAACCACACCACCAGGATGGGCACGAAGGCCGCCTTGGGCAGGGCGTTGAAGCCGGTCATCAACGGGTACATCGCGTCATAGGCCAGCTTGGAGCTGCCCATCAGGAAGCCCAGCAGCACGCCCACCACGATGGCGATGGCAAAGCCCACCATCGTCACCCAGAAGGTGTGCCAGGCGTGGCCCAGGATCAGCGTGCGGTGTTCCCATGACTGCTCGGCGATGCGCAGCGGGCTGGGAAAGATGAAGTCGCTGACGTTGAAGCCGCTGCAGATGAGCTGCCACAGCAGCACCACGCCCACGCCCAGCAGCAGCGGGGCCGCGCGGTGCAGCACCTTGTTCTTCTTCATTGCGCCACCTCCGCGCCGGCCTTGCGCATCGCGCCGATGTAGCCGCGCAGTTCATGCACGATGGCGGTGAACTCGGGCGAATAGGTCACTTCCAGGTCGCGTGGGCGCGGCAGCTCGATCTCGCGGCGCACGACGAAGCGGCCGGGGCTCTTGCTCATCACGTACACCGTGTCGGCCAGGAACACGCTTTCGCGCAGGTCGTGCGTCACCAGGATGACGTTGAATTTCTGCGCCGCCTGCAGGTCGCGCAGCGCGCACCAGAGCTCCTCGCGGGTGAAGGCGTCGAGCGCGCCGAAGGGCTCGTCCAGCAGCAGCATCTTGGGCTCGTGCACCAGCGCCCGGCAGATGGCCGCGCGCTGCTGCATGCCGCCCGACAGCTGCCACGGGAACTTGTCCTCGTAGCCGCCCAGGCCCACGCTCTTGAGCAGCGCCCGGGCCTTCTCGGTGTACTCCGCCTTCTTGGCGCGCAAGTTGGACCGGTAGGGCTCCACGATCTCCAGCGGCAGCATCACGTTGGACAGCGTGGTGCGCCAGGGCAGCAGGCTGGGGGCCTGGAAGCTCATGCCGGTGATCTTGAGCGGACCCTTCACTTCCTGGCCGCCGATGATCACCGTGCCCTTGGTGGGCCGGCGCAGGCCGGTGGCCAGCTTCATGAACGTGCTCTTGCCGCAGCCCGAAGGCCCGACGATGGCAATGAATTCGCCCTCGTTGACCTTCAGGTTGATGTCCTCGACGGCGTACTGGCCGGCCGCTTCCAGTTCTTCGTTGTAGGCCAGCCAGACTTGATGAAAGTCGACGAAGGAAGTCATGTCTGCCCCTCGCCCGATGGGTACATCGGTCGGTCCCCCGAGGGGACGCGGGCCGGCTTGGGAGCGGCCCGGCGCTCGGCCCGCCTCACTTCTTGGACACCGAGAAGATGTTGCGGTCGGCGGCGGCGGGCAGGAAGCTGTCGTTCCACACCGCGGCGGCATTCACACGCTGCTTGGTGTTGAAGGCGTCGGACACCTGGCTGGCCATCAGCGTCAGGCGGGCGGGGTTGATGGCGCCGAAGCCTTCGGCCTTGGCATCGGCCGTCAGCACCGTCTGGTCCAGCGCCAGCTTCAGTCGGCGGGTTTCCAGGTCGGCATTGATGATGCCGTCACGCTCCTTCACGGTGGCAATCGCCGCCTTGGGGTCGGCGATCACGTCCTTCACGCCCTTGGTGAAGGCGCGCAGGAAGGCCTTGACCTGCTCCGGGTTCTTCTTGAGGAACTCCTCGCTGGCGATGACCACGTTGCCGTACAGCTTCACGCCGTACTGCGGGTAGGGCAGGATGACCACGTCCTCGGTCTTCACGCCGCGGGCTTCCAGGTTCAGCAGCGAGGTGAACGAGAAGCCGGTGATGGCCTCGATGTCGCCGCGTACCAGCATGGTTTCGCGCAGCGGCGGGTCCATCGCCGTCCAGCTGACGTTGGTGATCTTGTTGGCCTGGGCAAAGATGGGCCAGGCGCGGCGGCCAGCGTCGAACACCGGCGCGCCCAGCTTCTTGCCATTGAGGTCGGCCGGCGTCTTGATGCCGCTTTTCTTGAGCGCCAGCACCGCGGCGGGCGTGTTGTTGTAGACCATCATCACCGCCACCGGCTTGTTGGGCGCGGTGGGGTTGTTGGCGTGGAACTCCATCAGCGCCGCCAGGTCGGCGAAGCCCATGTCGTAGGTGCCCGAGGCCACGCGTGTGACGGTGCCGCCCGAACCGTTGCCAGCGTCAATAGTGACATTGAGCTTTTCCGCCTTGAAATAGCCCTTGGCGGCCGGCACCAGGAACAGTGCGGCCGGGCCTTCGAAGCGCCAGTCGAGCTGGAACTTGATGGGCGTTTCCTGGGCCAGCACGGGGCCGGCGGCCAGCAGGGCGGCTGCGGCGGCGGTGGCGCCGATCAGGCGGCGACGAGCGCTGTCGAGCAGCGGTGCGGCGAAGGTCATGGGCGAATACTCCGGACAGAACACAGATCGGCGACCGCGGCGCCAGCGGCGTGGAAGGTCGAACCGGAGGCTTGTCTGCAACTTTCGTGCACAAGCCGCTAGCACCGGGATGGTGCGTGCTCCATCATAGGGAGTGGGTGCGCGGCGCGGCGACTCTGTTTCTAGAATCCGCGCGCTTACCCGGGCTGGCTCATGGTCCACGCACTCAAGAAATCTCACCGATCACGCGGCGCAGTGCGGGCCGCCTTGCCCACCAGGTCGATCGCTGCGCTGCAGCGATTGCGGCGCGAGCGCGACGAGGCTCGGCGCGACGCCGACCGCATGCGGCGTGCCGTGGACTACGCCGACAAGCTGTTCCGCCACTCGATGCGGCCGATGGTCATCTACGACCCGGCCGGCGGCTTCATCGACTGCAACGAGGCGGCGGTGCGCATCTACGGCATGAAGTCGCGCGAGGACGTGATCGGCCTGACGCCGCTGGACGTGCAGGCGCCGATCCAGCGCAACGGCATCGCCAGCGCCGACATGATGGTCAACCGCAAGCGGCTGCGCGCCGCCAGCGCCATGCGCACCGGCATGGAGGTCTTCGAAGCCCTGCACCAGCGGCCCGATGGCACGCAGTGGGACGCCCGCGTGCACCTGATGCGCTTCGAGCACGAGGGCCGGCCGCTGCTGCAGTTCACGCTGGAAGACGTCACCGAACAAAGGCGCCAGGAGCGCATGCTGATGTTCAACCAGTACGTGGTGGAGCACGGCGGCCCGATGCTGTGGCTGGAGACCGTGCACTTCACCGTGGTGTATGCCAACCGGGCGGCGCACGACCACTTCGGCTGTGCCCCGGGCACCTTGGCCGGCCGGCCGGCGCCGCAGCTGCATGCCAACTGCAGCCTGGCAGCCTATGCGCTGCACGTGGCCGACATGCGCCAGCACGGCGGCCTGATCGCCTTCGAGACGCAGCACCGCTGCGACGACGGCCGGCTGGTGGAGGCCGAGGTCAGCGGCTTCCTGGCCGACAGCGGCGATGGTGAACGGCTGGTGCTGTCGCTCAAGGACGTGACGGCGCAAAAGCATGCGCAGGCGCAGCTGCTGCACGCCAAGGAGCAGGCCGAGGACGCGACGCGGGTGAAGTCGGAGTTCCTGGCCAACATGAGCCACGAGATCCGCACGCCGATGAACGGCATCATCGGCATGAGCCATCTGGCGCTGCGCAGCGGCCTGCCGCCGCAGCAGCAGCACTACGTGGAAAGCATCCAGCGCTCGGCCAAGGTGCTGCTGGCGTTGCTGAACGACATCCTGGACTTCTCCAAGATCGAGGCCGGCAAGCTGCAGGTGGAGCAGGTGCCCTTCGACCTGGGCGAGGTGCTGCGCAACCTGGCCAGCATGATCGGCCAGCCTGCCGAGGACAAGGGCCTGCGGCTGGTGTTCGACACCCCGACCGACCTGCCGCCGCGCCTGCTGGGCGACCCGTTGCGGCTGACGCAGGTGCTGGCCAACCTGGGCAGCAACGCCATCAAGTTCAGCCAGCAGGGCGAGGTGACCGTGGGCGTGGACTGGCAGCCTACGCCACCGCCGGAAGACGCAGTGCTGCTGCGCCTGGAAGTGCGCGACACCGGCCCCGGCATCGACCCGGCGCAACAGGCCCGGCTGTTTCGTGCGTTCGAGCAGGGCGACACCTCCACCTCGCGCCGTTTCGGTGGCAGCGGGCTGGGCCTGGCCATCTGCCGCCATCTGGTGGAGCTGATGGGCGGGCGCATCGACGTCGAGAGCCAGCCGGGCGTGGGCAGTTGCTTCTTCTTCGAGCTGCGGCTGCAGCGCCAGCCGGACGACTGCGGCCAGCCCGCCGTGCCGGCGCCGGGCTGGGCGGCGCGCGAGCGGTTGCGCGGCAAGCGGCTGCTGCTGGCCGAGGACAACCCGATCAACCAGGAACTGGCCGTGGCGCTGCTGGAGGAGGTGGGTGCCGAGGTGACCGTGGCCCCGGATGGTCAGGCGGCGCTGGCCTGTCTGGCCGAGCAGCCGTTCGATCTGGTGCTGATGGACTGCCAGATGCCGGTGATGGACGGCTATGACGCCGCGCGCGCCATCCGCCAGCAGACGCACTGGGCGGGGCTGCCCATCATCGCGATGACCGCCAATGCGATGCGGGGCGATCATGCACGGGCGCTGGCCTGCGGCATGAACGACCACATCGCCAAACCCCTGGACGTGGACACCATGTTCGCCACCATTGCCCGCTGGCTCCCGCCATCGGCGGACTCGGCATGATGCGCCGCCGCCATTTCAACCTCGGGCTGGGCGCGGCGCTGGCGCCCGGCCTGGCCGGCGCGCAGCCGGCCGAGGCGCTGCGGCTGCTCACCGGATTCCCGACCGGCGCCGTCGACCTGGTGGCGCGACTGCTCGCCGAGCAACTGCAGCCCTTGCTCGGCCGCCCGGTGTGGGTGGAGGCGCACCCCGGCGCCAGCGGCCGGCTGGCGCCGCAGGCGATGAAGCAGGCGCGGCCCGATGGCCAATCGCTGCTGCTGGTGCCGCACGGCGCGGTCACGCTGTTTCCGCACGTGTTCCGCCAGCTGGGCTACGACCCGGTGGCCGATCTGGCGCCGCTGGCGCAGGTGGCCCAGTTCGATCTCGTGATCGGCGCCGGCCCGGGCGTGCCGGCGGGCGACGTGCGGCAACTGGCCCGCTGGCTGCGCGCGCAGCGGGCGCCCGCGGGTTGCGCCTCGCCCGGCATCGGCACCAGTGCGCACTTCCTGCTGGCGCGCTTGGCCGAGTTGACAGGCGTCGCCTTGACCCATGTGCCTTACAAGTCGCCGGGCGAGGCGCTGGCGGCGGTGGTGGGCGGCCATGTGCCGCTGGCGGTGCTGCCGCTGTCCGACCTGCAGGAGGCGGCGCGAGCGGGGCGGCTGCGGCTGATCGGCTGCTTCAGCGCCGAGCGCACGCCGCTGGAGCCCGAGCTGCCGACGGTGCGCGAGGCCGGCATCGACCTGGCCGTGAGCGGCTGGCTGGGCCTGTATGCCCGCGCCGGCACGCCGGCTGAGGTGCTGGCCCGCCAGGGCGCGGCCGTGGCCCGGGTGCTGGCCCAGCCCGAGCTGCGGGCCCGGCTGCAGGTGGCCGGCCTGCGCGCCGGCAGCCTGGACGCCGCCGGCCTGGCGCAGCTGCAGGCCCGCGAATCGGCCTTCTGGGCCGACGCGGTACGCCGAACGGGCTTTCAGCCCCTGGATTGATCAGCTCAGCAGGTCGAAGAGCGTGCGCGCCACCACCTTGGTGGCCTTGCGCAGGTCTTCCAGCACCAGGTGCTCATCGGCGCGCTTGGCATTGCTTTCCAGCACCGTGCGCGGGCCGGCGCCGTAGATCACGGCGGGGATGCCGCGTTCCACGTACAGGCGCACGTCGGTGTACAGCGGCGTGCCGCTGGTGGGGATGGGCTCTCCGAACAGTTCCTGCCCGTGCTTCTGGATGGCGGTCACCAGCGGCTGGTTGCCGGCCAGCGGCTTCATGGCGTTGGCCAGCAGCAGGCGCTTGATGTCCACCGTGATGCCCGGCTGGCCGGCCGCGGCTTCGGCGATCACGCGGCGCACCTCGGCTTCCACCTCGGCCGGGTTTTCTTCCGGGATCATGCGGCGGTCGAGCTTGAGCACCACCTTGCCCGGCACCACGTTGGTGTTGGTGCCGCCTTCGATGCGGCCCACGTTCAGGTACGGGTGGGTGATGCCCTCCACCTTGGACGTGACCTGCTTGTACAACTTGTTCTGCGCATACAGCGCATTCAGGATGGCCACCGCGCCCTGAAGCGCATCCACGCCGGTGTCGGGGATGGCCGCATGCGCCATCTTGCCGTGCACCGTCACTTCCATCTGCAGGCAGCCGTTGTGGGCCGTCACCACCTGGTAGCTGAAGCCGGCGGCGATCAGCAGGTCGGGCTTCGTCAGGCCCTGCTGCAGCAGCCAGCCGGGGCCCAGTTCACCGCCGAACTCTTCGTCATACGTGAAGTGCAGCTCCACGCCGCCCTTGAGCGGCGCGCCCAGCGATTCCAGCGCCCGCACCGCGAAGATGTAGCTGGCGAAGTCGCTCTTGCTCACGGCCGCCGCGCGGGCGTAGAGCTTGCCGTCGTGCACCTCGCCGCCGTAGGGCGGGTGGGTCCAGCCTTCACCCGGGGGCACCACGTCGCCGTGGGCGTTCAGCGCGATGGTGCGGCCTTCGCCGTACTTCCGGCGCACGATCAGGTTGGTGATCGATTCAAGGCCGTAGTCCTTCACCGCCTGCGCCGGCACCGGGTGCTTCTCGGGCGCAAAGCCGAAGCTCTCCAGCAGCTGCGCGGTGCGCTCGGCATGCGGCGCGTTGTTGCCGGGCGGGGTGTCGGTGGGCACCTGCACCAGGGCCTGCAGCGTCTTCACCTCTTCGTCGAAGTGGGCGTCGATCCAGGCGTCGAGTTGTTGGTAGGGCGTGGTGCTCATGCTTGGAGTTCCGTGGCAAGTTGGTCGAGCAGGCGCTGGAAGGCCTGCACGCACAGTTCGGTGTCGTCGTTGGTGATGCTTTCCAGCGGGTTGTGGCTGATGCCGGCATTGAGCCCGCGCAGGAACAGCATCGCCTGCGGCATCACCTCGTGCAGCTTCATCGCGTCGTGGCCGGCGCCGCTGGGCATGCGGAACACCGGCAGCGACAGCGCCTCCACCGCGCGCTCCCAGCGCTGCTGCCAGGCGGCATCGCTGGGGGCGGCGGCGGCGCGCATGGTTTCTTCGGCCTTGAAGGCCACGCCGCGCCGTTCGCAGATGGCGTTGATTTCGGCCAGCACGTCTGCCGCGCATTCGTCGCGCACTTCATTGGTGGTGGCGCGGATGTCCAGGCTGAACAGGCAGCGCCCCGGCACCACGTTGATGGAGCCGGCCGGCACCTGCAGCATGCCCACGGTGCCCACCAGGTCGGGCACGCTGCCAGCGCGCCGTTCCAGGTACAGGATCACTTCGGCGGTGGCGGCGGCCGCATCGCGGCGGCGGTTCATCGGCGTGGTGCCGGCGTGGCTGGCCATGCCGGTGATCTCGCACAGGTAGCGCACGCTGCCGTTGATCGAGGTCACCACGCCCAGCGGCAGACCCAGCTCGTTGAGCACCGGCCCTTGCTCGATGTGCACTTCCACGAAGCCGAGGTAGCCCGCCGGGTCGCGCCGCAGCAGCGGGATGTCGGCCGGGTCCAGGCCGGCGTCGGCCATCGCCTGGCGCATGGTCACGCCGTCGGCGTCCTGCTGGTCGAGCCAGCGGCCGTCGAACTGGCCGATGACCGCGCCCGAGCCCAGGAAGGTGGCCTTGTAGCGCTGGCCTTCTTCTTCGGCAAAGCCGATCACCTCCAGCCCGTAAGGCAGGCGGCGGCCGGCGCGGTGCAGCTCACGCACGCAGGCCATGGGCACCAGGATGCCCAGCCGGCCGTCGTACTTGCCGCCGTTGCGCACGGTGTCGTAGTGGCTGCCGGTGAGCAGGCGGCGCGCTGAAGGATCGCTGCCGTGGTACACGCCCACCACGTTGCCCACCGCGTCGATGCGCACGTCGTCGAAGCCGCATGCCAGCATCCACGACTGCAGCTGCCGCGCGCAGGCCAGGTGCGCATCGGTCAGGTAGGTGACGGTGAGCTGGCCCTGCTCGGCGTAGCCAGGGTCGCTGTGCACGGCCAGGGCTTCGGCCCAGTCCCACACCAGGTTGCCCAGCGTGGGCTCGACGCCGAACTTGTCGTTCAGCCGGATCTCGGCAATGCGGTGGATGTTGCGCAGCGCCTCGGCCAGCTCGTAGTCGGCGGGGTGGCCCAGCCGGCGTTCGAAGGTGGCGATGATCTCGCTGCGGTGCAGGCCCAGGCCGCGCGGCCCGCGCACCGCCATCACGAACGGGAAGCCGAAGCGTTCGTTGTAGGCGGCATTGAGCTGCTGGATCTTCTCGAACTCCAGCGGCGTGCAGTCGGTCAGGCCGGCCTTGCCTTGCTCGTGGGTGGATTCGGCGGTCAGCGTCTTGCTGACCATGGCCTTGCCGGCCAGCTCGGGGTGGGCGCGCACCAGGGCCAGCTGCTGGTCGTGGGCGGCATCGGTCACCACCTGGGCCAGCGCCAGCTTGAGCTGGGCCAGGCTGGTGAAGCCGCCAGCCGGCTTGCGGCCATGGGCCTGTTCGGCGATCCAGGGCGAGTGCTCGTACACGCCGTCCAGCAGCGCGACGAACTCGGCCTGCGAGGCTTCGTTCAGTTGGAAGAGGCTGAGCATGCGTCGGTGTCCTTCAAGGCTGTGCTCAGCGCCACGTATGGGCGGTGGCGGGGTTGTAGGGGTGCACCTGCTTCCAGTGGCGGGCGATGTCCACGCGGCGGGTGATCCACACCTGCTCGCGGCTCGTCACATGGTCCAGGAAGCGCTGCAGCGCCGCGATGCGGCCGGGCTTGCCCAGCAGCCGGCAGTGCATGCCGATGCTCATCATCTTGGGCCGGTCCAGCCCGTTGGGGTCGCCTTCGGCATACAGCGCGTCGAAGGTGTCGCGCAGGTAGGTGAAGAAGGCCTCGCCGGTGTTGAAGCCGTTGGCCTGCACGCAGCGCATGTCGTTGGTGTCCAGCGAGTAGGGCACCACCAGCATCGGCGATTCGCCGCCTGCGGTCTTCTGTACGTTCAGCCAGAAGGGCAGGTCGTCGCCGTAGTAGTCGCTGTCGTATTCGTAGCCGCCATGGTCCACCACCAGGCGGCGGGTGTTGGGGCTGTCGCGGCCGGTGTACCAGCCCACCGGCCACTGGCCGCCGGTCATCTCGCGCACCACCTGCGTGCCCAGCGCGATGTGGCGCGCTTCCGTCGCTTCAGGCAGGTTCTGGTAGTGGATCCAGCGCAGGCCGTGGTTGGCGATCTCGTAGCCGGCCTGCACGAAGTGCTGCACCAGCTCGGGGTAGCGCTGCATGGCCATGCCCACGCCGAAGATGGTCAGCGGCAGGCCGCGGCTCTCGAACTCGCGCAGCACGCGCCACACGCCCACGCGCGAGCCGTACTCGTACATCGACTCCATGGTCATGTGCCGGTTCTCGAAGGCCGAGGCGGTGACCATCTCCGACAGGAAGGTTTCGGTCGACGGGTCGCCGTGCAGCGGGTTGTTCTCGCCGCCTTCTTCGTAATTGAGCACGAAGGACACCGCGATGCGCGCGCCGCCCGGCCAGCGGGCGTGGGGCACGTCGCGGCCGTAGCCCTTCATGTCGCGGGCATAGCCGGCATAGGTGTGCTCGCCGGCGCGGGGGTCGTGGTTCTCTGGGTGACTCATGGCACTTCGGGTCAGGGGTGGGCGGGCGCTGCATGCGGCCGCAAGGCGGCCTGCAGGTCCGAGGTGCGCGGATGCAACCGCAGGTTGCGCTCCACGTTCGAAAGGTGGGCTTCGGTCAGGCGCACGGCGGCGCGGGCGTCGCCGCGCTCCAGCGCATCGACGATGGCCACGTGCTCGTCGCGCGAGTGCTCGGCCGAGTGCGACGACTGGTACATGAGGGAGATGAGCGAGCTGCGCGACAGCAGGTCGGCCAGCAGCTGGGCCAGCACCTCGTTGCCCAGCATGCGGGCCAGCACCAGGTGGAAGTCGCTCAGCAGCCAGGTGCGGCCGGGCACGTCGGTGCGCTGGATGGCATCGAGCTCGGCCTGCAGGTGGCCGCGCAGTTCGGCGATCTGCGCCGGGGTGATGCGCGCGCACAGCTGCTTGATCATCGCGCCCTCGATCAGCTTGCGCGCCTCGAACACTTGGCGCGCCTCTTCCACGCTGGGCGTGGCGACGAAGGCGCCGCGGGCCGGCTCCAGCTTGACCAGCCGGTCGCGGCTGAGCTGGTTGAGCGCCTGCCGCACCAGCGTGCGCGAGACGCTGAACACGTCGGCGATCTGCTGCTCCACCAGCTTGGTGCCGGGCTGCAGCCGCCGCTCGACGATGGCGGTGGTGATGGCATCGACGATGCGCTGGGTGCTGCTGGTCTCGGCGCCATCTGCCGCGGGCTCGGGCGGGCGCGTTTCCTGCACGGCCTGGGCCGCCTGCGCACGCCTGGTGCGTGGCGGGGTGCTCAACGGTGCGTGAGAGGCGGCAGGTGCGCGGGGCATGGTGCGGTCAGGGGAATCCAGGACTTGAACTGCACGCCAAAGTGTATACAGTTGAGCACACACTTCAAGCATCAATTACCCGAACGAGGAAAGAAGCAGTCGATGGGCAAGCTGACCACCCACGTACTCGATACCGCCCGCGGCGGTCCGGCGGCCGGCATGGCGGTCACGCTCTACCAGCTGGACGACGGGCTGCCGCAACAGCTCAAGCGGGTGGTGCTCAACCACGACGGCCGCGCCGACGAACCGCTGCTGGCCGGCGACACCTTCAAGCCCGGCCGCTACCGGCTGGTGTTCGAGGTGGCCTCCTACTTCAACGCCATGGGCGCCGAGCTGCCCGACCCGCCTTTCCTCGACCAGGTGCCGCTGGACTTCGGCATTGCCGACGCCACGGCCCACTACCATGTGCCGCTGCTGGTCAGCCCCTGGAGCTACAGCACCTACCGGGGCAGCTGACCAGGCACGATTCCTTCTTTCATTCCATCGTCGCAGTGGGCCGGCATTCGCCGAGGCCGCGACAGCACTGACATGGCTCGCAGCGCCCGCGGTGGCGAGCCCTCGGAGGCGAGGAGACTCCGACGATGGAAGCGTATCTGTTCGACTGGCTGAACCTGCTGCTGCGCTGGCTGCACGTCATCACCGCGATCGCCTGGATCGGCGCATCGTTCTACTTCGTGATGCTGGACAACAGCCTCACACCCCCTGAAGACGAAGACCTGCTGGCGCGTGGCGTCAACGGTGAGCTGTGGGCCGTGCACGGCGGCGGCTTCTACAACTCGCAGAAGTACTTCGTGGGCCCGAAGAAAATGCCCAAGGGCAATCTGCACTGGTCCTACTGGGAGTCGTACTCCACCTGGCTGTCGGGCTTCGCGCTGTTCAGCGTGATGTACCTGTGGCAGGCGCAGACCTTCCTGGTCGACCCACGCGTCTTCCAGTGGTCGCAGGGCGGTGCCGTGGCCGCGGCGCTGGGCTTTCTGGTGGCGGGCTGGATCGTCTACGACCTGATCTGCCGCGTGTTCGGCCGCAACAAGGACGGCTCCATCGGCGGCGACCTGCGGGTGGGCGTGCTCATCTTCCTGTACGTGTGCGCGGCCACCTGGCTGGCCTGCCACCTGTTCGCCGGCCGCGCCGCCTTCCTGCTGATGGGCGCGATGCTGGGCACCATCATGAGTGCCAACGTCTTCTTCTGGATCATCCCCGGCCAGCGCAAGGTGGTGGCCGACCTGAAGGCGGGCCGCAAGCCCGACCCGATCCACGGCCAGCGCGGCAAGCAGCGCAGCGTGCACAACACCTACTTCACGCTGCCGGTGCTGATCGCGATGATCAGCAACCACTACGGCATGCTGTACCTGCACCCGCACAACTGGCTGGTGCTGATCGGCATGATGCTGGTGGGCGCGCTGGTGCGGCAGTTCTTCGTGCTGCGCCACCGCCACAAGGAGCGCTGGGAGCTGGTGATCGTGGCCATCGGCCTGCTGATCGGCCTGGTGTTCTTCGTGGCGCCTGAACGCAGCCCGCTGCCGCCCCCGGGCACCGCGCAGCCCGGCCAGCCGCAGCTGCAGGGCTTTGCCCGTGTGGAGCAGATCGTCAACCAGCGCTGCGCGATGTGCCACAACGCGGCGTTGGCCAGCAAGGGCGTGCAGCTGCACACGGCCGACCTGGTGGCCGAGCATGCGGCCCAGATCTACCAGCAGGCCGTGGTCAGCAAGCAGATGCCGCTGAACAACGCCACGGGCATCACGGCCGAGGAGCGTGCGTTGCTCGGCAAATGGTTCGAAGCCGGCGCCAAACGCGAATGAAGCCCCCAAGCTCGCTGCGCTCGCGGCCCCCAGGCCCTTGTAGAAGGGCTCTTCGGACCCTTGGGGCGCGTTCAGCCCTTGGGGCGGCCCGGCGGGCTGAACGGTCTCCACTTGATTGACTGAACCCCGACCGGCGTCGCCGGTCGGCATCCCACCTCCCTCTGTCGAGGAGTTCGCCATGAGCCAAACCACCACGGTCCACCCGGTGGATGAAAAGCCGCGCCTGCCGCGCCTGGCCGCCCTGGGCCTGCAGCATGTGCTGGTGATGTATGCCGGTGCCATCGCGGTGCCGCTGATCGTGGGCCGCGCGCTCAAGCTGTCGCCTGATCAGGTGGCGCTGCTGATCTCGGCCGACCTGTTCTGCTGCGGCATCGCCACGCTGATCCAGAGCTGGGGCCTGACGCAATGGTTCGGCATCCGCCTGCCGGTGATGATGGGCGTGACCTTCGCGGCCGTGGGCCCGATGGTGGCGATGGCCGAGTCCACGCCGGGCGTGGAGGGCGCCAGGGCCATCTTCGGGGCCATCATCGCGGCGGGCTTCATCGGCGTGTTCATCGCGCCGCTGGCCAGCCGCATGCTGCGCTTCTTTCCGCCGGTGGTCACCGGCACCATCATCGCGGTGATCGGCATCAGCCTGATGCGCGTGGGCATTGGCTGGGCGATGGGCGGGCCGGCCTTCCTGGCCAAGATCCCCGACCCGGCCTTCGCGGCCGGTGGCGGCACCGGGCCGGCGCCGATGATCGCCAACCCCAACTACGCGGCGCTGGACAACATGGCCATCGCCTTCTTCGTGCTGGCGGTGATCCTGCTGATCGCCAAGTACACGCGCGGCTTCGTGCAGAACATCTCGGTGCTGCTGGGCATCGTGGCGGGCGGCATCGTGGCCACGGCCATGGGCAAGATGCACTTCGACAAGGTGGCCGGCGCGCACTGGTTCGACGTGGTGCTGCCGTTCAGCTTCGGCATGCCCACCTTCGATCCGGTGCTGATCGCCACCATGGTGCTGGTGATGATCGTGACCTTCATCGAATCGACCGGCATGTTCCTGGCGCTGGGCGACCTGACGGGCCGCCGCGTGACGCCGCAGAGCCTGACCGCCGGGCTGCGGGTGGACGGGCTGGGCACCATCATCGGCGGGGTGTTCAACACCTTTCCGTACACCAGCTTCTCGCAGAACGTGGGGCTGGTGGGCGTGACGGGCGTGCGCAGCCGCTTCGTGTGCGTGGCCGGCGGCATCATCCTGATCGTGCTGGGGCTGATCCCGAAGATGGCGGCGCTGGTCGAGTCGCTGCCGCAGTTTGTGCTGGGTGGCGCCGGGCTGGTGATGTTCGGCATGGTGGCCGCAACCGGCGTGCGCATCCTGGCCGCGGTGGACTACAAAACCAACCGCAACAACCTCTACATCGTGGCCGTCTCGGTCAGCCTGGGCATGGTGCCGCTGGTGGCCCCGGCCTGGACGCAGCACATGCCGCATGGTCTGCATCCGCTGCTCGAATCCGGCATCCTGCTGGCGACCCTCAGCGCGGTGCTGCTGAACCTCTTCTTCAACGGCGCGCAGCGGGCCAGCCTGGAAGAGACGCGGGATGCGGCGTTGGCGGCGGATGGGGGGCATTGAGCGTTTGTTGGTTGGGCTGTTCTTGATCGGCGGCTGTCTTTGCTGTTCTTGTTCGGCCGCCGAGCGGTGGGCGGGGGGCGGCGGGGCTCATGCTGGGGCGGTCGGCCCTGCGGGCCGACTGCGCTGCGGTGCTCGCGCCGAGGTCGCGCGGCAAAACTCGCTACGTTCGCTGCGCTCACTGCACTCGAACAATTGCCGCGAGTCAGTTCACGAAGCGCGCTCACGCGCGCCGACCTCGCCACTGCGCTCCTCGCCGCCCCAGAAATCGCCCCTCCGCCCCCCACCCACCGCACGGCTCGGACTGGCGGGTGCCAGGCCTTCGCAGACTCAGCTGGGAAACCACGCCAGGCTTCAGCACGGCCGCATGCATGGCACAGCGGGCAATGCGCGCAGCGCGAGCCCGTAGCGCGCAGTGCCGCGGGTGGACCTTTGCGCAGGGCCGTGCGGGCGGGCCCGGGGGCGCATGTGGAGCGCCGAGCAACGCAGGGTGGGTGGCCGCGCGCGCAGCGCGCTTCGTGAACTGACTCGCGGTCGTTGTCCGAGCGCAGTGAGCGCAGCGAACGTAGCGAGTTGGACCGCGGGCCATCCACCCGAGTAGCGCAGGGCAGTCCGCGCTGTGCGCGGACCGCGGAAGCTAAGCCCCCGGGCCCGCCCGCACGGCCCTGCGCAAACCAGCCCAAACGCACCCAGGGTGTTCAACACACCCACCCAGAAGCAAACTAGATGTCGAAAGAAGCGAAAGAGGGCAAACGCACCATGACCCCAACCCTGCTCATCAAAAACGCCCGCCTCGTCGTCACCATGGACGACACCCGCCGCGAGATCGCCGACGGCGGCATCTTCTGCCGTGGCGGTGTCATCGAAGCCGTGGGCCCCACGCACGAGCTGCCCACCGAAGCCGACGAGGTGATCGACGCCCGCGACCAGATCGTGATCCCGGGCCTGGTGAACACCCACCACCACATGTACCAGAGCCTCACCCGCGTCATCGGCCCCGCGCAGGACGCGGAGCTGTTCGGCTGGCTGCAGGCCCTGTATCCCATCTGGGCCGGCCTCACGCCCGACATGGTGCGCACCTCCACCCTCACCGCGATGGCCGAGCTGCTGCTGTCAGGCTGCACCACCTCCAGCGATCATCTTTACATCTACCCCAACGGCGTCAAACTCGAACACAGCATCGAGGCCGCGCAGCAGATCGGCATGCGCTTCCATGCGGCGCGCGGATCGATGAGCGTGGGCCAGAGCCAGGGCGGCCTGCCGCCCGATCGCGTGGTGGAGCAGGAGCCCGCGATCCTGAAGGAAACCCAGCGCCTGATCGAACGCTGGCACGACCCGGCGCGCCACGCGATGCTGCGCATCGTGGTGGCGCCGTGCTCGCCCTTCAGCGTCAGCCGCGGCTTGATGCGCGACTCGGCCCTGCTGGCCCGCCAGTACGGCGTCAGCCTGCACACCCACCTGGCCGAGAACGACAACGACATCGCCTACTCGCGCGAGAAGTTCGGCATGACGCCGGCTGAATACGCCGAGGACCTGGGCTGGGTGGGCCCCGACGTGTGGCATGCCCACTGCGTCAAGCTCGACGAGCCGGGCCTGCAACTGTTCGCCCGCAGCCGCACCGGCGTGGCCCATTGCCCGTGCTCCAACATGCGGCTGGGCTCGGGCATTGCGCCGGTGCGCCGCATGCGCGATCTGGGCGTGCCGGTGGGCCTGGGCGTGGACGGCTCGGCCTCCAACGACGGCGCGCACATGCTGGGCGAAACGCGCATGGCCATGCTGCTGCAGCGGGTGACCGGCGCGGCGATGACGGCGCGCGAGACGCTGGAAATCGCCACCCGCGGCGGCGCCCAGGTGCTGGGCCGCGACGACATCGGCGCGCTGGCGCCGGGCATGTCGGCCGACTTCGTCAGCTTCGACCTGAACCACGTCGGCCTGGCCGGCGGCCAGGGCGATCCGTTGGCGGCGCTGGTGTTCTGCGGCGCGCCGCAGGTCACGCACAGCATCGTCAACGGCCGCGTGGTGGTGCGCGACGGCCAGCTCACCACGGTGGAACTGCCGCGCGTGATCGAGCAGCACAACCACTTCGCGCGGCTGCTGGCGCAGGCGAGCTAAGCGCTACAAGAGGGCAAGCAGCAACGGCACCAGCAGTGCCGTTGCAATGCCATTGAGCGCCATCGCCAGCGCCGAGAAGGCGCCGGCCTGTTCATGCACCTGCAGCGCCCGCGCGGTGCCGATGGCGTGCGAGGCCACACCCACTGCAAAGCCGCGCACCGCGGGGTCCTGGATCTTCAGCAGGTTGAACAGGCTGCGCGCCATGATGGCGCCCGAGATGCCCGTGACCGCCACCGCCACCGCGGCCAGCGAAGGCAGGCCGCCGATGCGCTCGGCCACGCCCATGGCAATCGGCATGGTGGACGACTTGGGCGCCAGCGATCGCAGCGTCTCGGGCGTGGCGCCCAGCAGCCAGCCGATGCCCACCGCGCTGACGATGGCGGTGATGCAGCCGCTCAGCAGCGCGATGCCCACCGGCCAGGCCATGCGCTTGAGCCGCGCCAGCTGGTTGTACAGCGGAATGGCCAGTGCCACCGTGGCCGGGCCGATCAGGAAGTGCACGAACTTCGCGCCCTCGAAGTACTGCGGATAGGGTGTGCGGGTGAGCAGCAGCACGGTGACGATGGCGGCCACCGACACCAGCACCGGATTGACCAGCGGGTTGAGCCCGCTGCGCCGGTACAGCGCCAGCGCGCCCAGGTACACCAGCACCGTGAGCGTGAGCCACAGCAGCGGCGATTGCGCCAGGAACACCCAGATCTGGAAGAACTCGGCCTTCATGCGCGCGGCTCCGTGGGAGCGGGCGGCGCCGGCGTGTCCAGGTCGGGCGGGCGGCGCTTGAGCAGCGCCTGCAGCACCAGGGCCGTGACCACCAGCGTGATGGCCGCGCCGCCGATGCAGGCCACGAAGAAGGGCAGCCATTCCTGCGCCACGCGCTCGAACAGCATCATCACGCCGGCCACCGCGGGGATGAACAGCAGCATCATGTTCTGCAGCAGCACGTCGCCCAGCTTGCGCAGCGGCTCGGGCACGCCGCCGCGCCACACCAGCCCGGCCAGCAGCAGCAGCATGCCCACCAGCGGGCCCGGCAAGGGCAGCCCCAGGGATTGAACCAGCAGCTCGCCGACGAGCTGCAGCACCAGAAGAACAGCAAAGGCCTGGATCATGGCCGCGAGTTTTGCACGCGGCTGCGCAGGCCCCGGGGGCTGCTAGCCGATGCCGGCCTGCAGCGCGATCTGCCGCAGCATCAGCCGCGCGCCGGAGACGTTGGTGGCGCAGGGCACGTCGTGCACGTCGCAGGCGCGTACCAGGGCATTGATGTCGGGCTCATGCGGCTGCGCGGTCATCGGGTCGCGCAGGAAGATCACCGCGTCCAGCCCGCCCACCGCCAGGCGGGCGCCGATCTGCAGGTCGCCGCCCAGCGGGCCGCTGAGCAGGCGTTCCACCACCAGGCCCACCTCGTCCTGCAGGCGCTGGCCGGTGGTGCCGGTGGCGCACAGCGTGCAGCCGGCCAGCAAGGTGGCGAACTCCTGCGCCAGGGCCACCATGGCCTGCTTGCGGCCGTCGTGGGCGATGAGGGCAATGCGCGGTGCCATGACGTTCATGCCTTTCGCGGCGCGGCCGCCGGAGCGCTCACCGGCATGTCGCGCAGCAGCTGCGCCAGCGGCATGCCGCGCAGCAGCGAGATCGCGTTCTGGTTGGCAAAGCTCACCGCGGCTTCGGTGGGCTCGCCCAGTGCCAGGTACAGGCCGCTGGTGGCCTCATGTTCATCCACGGCCTGCAGCAGTTCGCGCAACGGCTCCACGCCCACGCGCGCGGCCTTGAGCCGGCGCGCGCTGGCCACCACGGTGCGGCCCTGGCGCTGCAGCACGAAGTCGGCGCGCTGGCCGGTCAGGCGTTGCACGGTATAGCCCTCGCGCTGCCAGGCGGCGGTGAGCGCATCGGCCAGCTCGATCCAGCCGATGCTGCCGGCGGCCTTGAGCAGCGCCTCGGCCTTGGCCGGGCTGGGCAGGCCCCATTGGCGGCGCAGCGCCATGATCGAGATGATGACGAAGGGCGCCCCGCCCAGCGCGCCCACCACGCGCACGGATTCTGGCAGCAGCGCGAAGGACACCACCACGAAGCCCAGCGCCACCAGCAGGCTCACCCACCAGCGGGAGCGCAGCAGGATGGCAAAGAGCGAGTTTTCAGCCATGCGGAGTTTCATGGGCGGCGATTGTGATGCACCGGGGCCTGCCGTCACACGCCGTAGGCCCCGGCCGACAGCGCAACGGGCCGTCGGTTGATCGCGCCCCGGCGGTGGGTCCGATTCAATGGGCCATGCGCCGCCATGGCGGCATGCGAATCACGAGGAGACCCCCATGCGAGCTGCGATGCACCTGTTCGGCGAGCGGTCCCTGACCCTGGTGGCTGCGCTGTTCGACAACGGCACGGCCGCCGCACGTGCCGCTGGCAGCCTGCAGCGGCAGCAGCGCGGCGAGCGCTGCCCCGTGCTGGTGGTGGAGCCCAACGACCCGCGCCTGGGCCGCAAGATGACCCCTGAGCCCACCGGCCTCTGGCACACCTTGCTGCGCAGCCATGCACGCCTGGCCGTGATGGGCGTGGCGGCCGGGGCCCTGATCGGCGCGGTGCTGGTGGCCGGCGACTGGGACGTGGCGAACGCGGCGCCCGGCCTCACCATCGTCACCGCAATGGCCTACGGCCTGCTGGTCGGCTTGCTGCTGGCCGGGCTGCGCGCCTGGGGCCCCGACCGCGGGCGGGTGATCCATTGCGTGCGCGATGCCACGGCGCGCGGCCGCTGGGCGGTGGTGGCCCATCCCCGCTCGGCGGAGGAAGCCGAGTCCGCCAGGCAGGCGCTGGCCCGTGAAGGTGGCGACATCGTCAGTGGTGATGGCTGATCAATAAAGTGAGAAATTGTTGATTGCGATCATTTAAAGCGGGTGAGCCGCCGGTCGATAAACCGCCCGGCCGCCGTGCATCCTCTGGCAGCGCGCATTGGTGCGGCCACCGATGCGGCACCTGCTGAATGGTCCCCCTCATGTCGCTGTTCCCCGTTCTGCACTCTGGTTCCCCGGCTAAGCACGCTGAGGTTGCGTTCCGCACGGTTGCCCGCGTGGGTGACCAGGTCATGGTCGCCACGCTGGGCGTTTCGGCGCTGGCCGCGCTGGCCATCGGCCTCCATTTCGGGCAGGGCCGCCTGGCCGGCGTCGCAGCCGCCGGTTTGCTGGTGTCGGGGCTGATCGCCTTCTTCGCAGCGCGCGGCACCTGGCTGTCGCAGGGGGTGCTGGTGGCGGCCAATGCCGCGATGGTGGCGCTGCACATCCAGCTCGGGCGCGGCACGGTCGAGTTCCACTTCGGGGTGTTCGTGCTGCTGGGCATGGTGCTGGTGTACCGGGACTGGCGGCCGCTGGTGCTGGCGGCAGGGCTGTTCGCGGTGCACCACATCGTGTTCGACCGGCTGCAGGCCGCCGGCTGGCCGGTGTACTGCACGCCGGAGCCCGACTTCCTGAAGATGCTGATGCATGCCAGCTACGTGGTGGCGCAGACCGGCATCGAGATCGTGCTGGCGCTGCAGTTGCGGCGCGCCTCCCACGAGACGGCCGAACTGTCGGCCCTGGTGCGGCACCTCGACCGCGGCAACGCCTTGTGCCTGGACGTGGCACGACTGCCCGCCAGCACCGACACCGCGGCCCTGCTGAAGGCAGCCTTGCTGAAGATGAACGTGGCCATGGCCGATGTCAGCCGCGCCTCCGCGGCCATCGAGCGGGCGTCCGCCGAGATCGCCACAGGCAACATCGACCTGAGCCGGCGCACCGAAGCGCAGGCCGGCAGCCTGCAGCAGACCGCCTCGTCGATGGAGCAGCTGACCGGCACCGTGCGCAACACCGCCGAGACGGCGGCCGAAGCCGACGTGCTGGCCCGCGAAGCCTCGAACGCGGCGCAGGGCGGTGGCGAGGCGGTGGAGAAGGTGGTGGCCACCATCGGCCAGATCAGCGAGTCGTCGCGCCGCATCGCGGACATCATCGGCACCATCGACGGCATAGCTTTCCAGACCAACATCCTGGCCCTGAACGCCGCGGTGGAGGCAGCGCGTGCCGGCGAGCAGGGCCGTGGCTTCGCGGTGGTGGCCAGCGAGGTGCGCAGCCTGGCTCAGCGCTCAGCCGATGCCGCCAAGGAGATCAAGGTGCTGATCGGCACCTCGGTGGAGCGGGTTGAGGCCGGGACGCGGCTGGTGGGCGATGCCGGCAGCAGCATGCGCAGCATCGTCGATCAGGCCCGTCGCGTCAGCACCTTGATCGGCGAGATCTCCGCCGCCACCCGCGAGCAGACCAGCGGCATCACGCAGGTGGGCGGCGCGGTGACGCAACTCGACGCCGTGACGCAGCAGAACGCGGCGCTGGTGGAGCAGGGCGCCGCCGCGGCCGAAAGCCTGAAGCGAGAAGCCGAGCAGCTCAACGCGGTGGTCGGCCGCTTCCTGTTCAGCGCCTGAGGCCCTGCCCCGGGTGCGCAGGCATGCGCTGTCCCCATCGCGGCGGACAGCGCGACCAGGAGGCCGCTTCCACACTGCGGCCACAACCACATCCTGGAGACAAGACATGCCCCGTGCCCCCTTGGCGTCGGCGCGCGCCTGCGGCCTGCGCATCACGGCCACCGTGAGCGCGGCCTGCGCGCTGGTTGGTTTGACCGCTGCCTGCAACGGCAGCGATGACGACACCCCAGCCGCGCCGCCGGCCGAGACCGCGCTGGCGGTGGACTGCGCCGCCATGCCCGCACGCGCACCCGCCGGCATGACGCTCACCGCCACTGCCGTGGCGGCGGGCACCGTGGTGGGCGGTAATCCGCAGCCGGCTCACTGCGTGCTCAACGGCCGCATGAACGAGCGCACCGGCGCCGACGGGCTGCCTTACTACATCGGCTTCCAGCTGCGGCTGCCGATGGCCTGGAACGGCCGCTTCATGTTCCAGGGCGGTGGCGGCAACGACGGCGTGGTGCGCGATGCACTGGGCTCGCTGGCGGGTGGCGGCTCGATCGCCGGCCTCAAGACCGGCGCGCTGGCGCAGGGCTTCGCGGTGGTCAGCACCGACGGCGGCCACCAGGGCACCAGCGCCAGCTTCGGCCTCGATCCACAGGCACGCATCGACCATGCCTACAACGCCTACGACGTGGTGACGGTGACGGCCAAGTCGCTGATCAACACCGCCTATGGCCGCAAGCCCGATCGCTCGTACTTCGTGGGCTGCTCGGGCGGCGGCCGGCAGGCGATGCTGTTTCCGCAGCGCTTTCCGGACTACTTCGACGGCATCGCCGCCAATGCGCCGGCCATCAAGGTGGCGCGGGAGGCCAGCATGGCCTCGGTGTGGGGCCTGATCAGCTACAGCGCGGTGTCGCCGGTGCTCAGCCAGGCCTTGTCGGACGCCGACCTGAAGCTGGTGTCCAACGCGGTGCTGCAGCGCTGCGACACGCTGGACCGCGCGGCCGACGGCATCATCCACGCCAACCCGGCGGCCTGCAGCTTCGACCCCGCGGTGCTGCAATGCACCGGCGCCAAGACCGACAGCTGCCTGACCGCCGCGCAGGTGACGGCGCTGAAGAAGGACTTCGCCGGCCCGAAGAACAGCGCCGGCCAGTCGCTCTATGCCAGCTGGCCGTGGGACGCCGGCATCGCCGGGGCCGACTGGCGCAACTGGAAGCTGGGCACCAGCACCACCACCACGCCCAATGCGCGCAATGCCACCTTGATCGCGGCCGACGCGATGCGGCTGGAGTTCTTCACGCCGCCCGACCCGGCCTTCGACTACATGGCCTTCAACTTCGACACCGACCCGGCGCGCCTGGACGCCTATGCGGCGATCTACAACACCACCTCCACCGACGTGGCGGCCTTCCGCAACCGCGGCGGCAAGATGCTGCTGGTGCATGGCGTCAGCGACGCGATCTTCTCGGCCAACGACAGCATCGACTACTACCAGCGGCTGCAGGCCGCGCAGGGCGGGGCCGAGGCCACGCGCAACTTCGCGCGGCTGTACCTGGTGCCGGGCATGAACCACTGCAGCAACTCGGGCGGGCCTTCCACCGACCTCTACGACGCGCTGACGCCGCTGGTGGCCTGGGTGGAAAAGGGCGAGGTGCCCGACCGCATCGTTGCCAGCGCCGGACCTGCCACGCCCTGGCCCGGCCGCACCCGGCCGCTGTGCCCGTACCCCCAGCAGGCCCACTACGACGGCGCCGGCCCGATCGACAGCGCCAGCAGCTTCACCTGTCGTTGATCCACTGCCGCTGATCAACGGCCGCCGAGCTCCCACCAGCGCTCGGCGGTGAACTGCTGCTGCAGAAAGTCGATGAAGCTGCGCACCTTGGCCGGTACCAGCCGCGGTGACGGAAACACCGCGTGCATCTCCTGTGAGGGCAGCTCGTAGGCGGGCAGCAGCACCTGCAGATCGCCGGCCTGCACCGAAGGGCCGGCCACGTACCAGGGCAGGGCGGCAAAGCCCAGGCCGGCGCGGCAGGCGGCCAGCACGGCCGACAGGTTGTTGCTGCGCAGCGGGCCCCTGACCGGCACCACCACCGTGCTGCCGTCCGGCGCGCGGAACTGCCAGCGGTCGTCGCCCATCACGCTGCTGTACACCAGGCAGTCCTCGGCGGCCAGGGCCTGCGGCTCGGCGGGGGCGCCGCGGCGCTCGATCAGCGGCGGCGCCGCCACCAGCGCCCACGGGTTCACGCCCAGATAGCGCGCGCCCAGCGTGCTGTCGGCCAGCCGGCCCATGCGCACCGCCACGTCGATGCCTTGCTCCACCAGGTTGACGTAGCGATCGTCGAAGCTCAGGTCCAGCGTGATGCCGGGGTGCTCGCGCATGAAGCGCAGCGTCAGCGGCACCAGCACCCGGCGGCCGAAGGCCACCGAGCAGCTGACGCGCAGCATGCCGCCGACACCGCTTTGCAGCAGCGTGGCCAGATTGCCGGCCTCTTCCAGCTCCAGCGCGATGCGCTTGCACTTGTCGTAGTACAGCTGCCCCACTTCGGTGGGTGTGACGCCGCGTGTGCTGCGATGGAGCAGCCGCGCACCAAGTTGGGTTTCCAACGCCGCCACATGCTTGGTGGCGGTGGGCTGGGTCACGCCCAGATCGGTGGCGGCCTTGCTGAAGCTGCCCGTCTCCACCACCCGGAGATACAGCTGAATGCCGGTGATGCGGTCCATCGGCCGACTGTAAGCCGGCGCACCACTTCGGGTTTGCGAGCATCGCGCACGGCTCTTGCTTGACTACATTGCTTGCATACAAGCGATGTCGTCCAGTTTGTCCGGTCCTTCTCAGTGCTTTGGAGAGTGGTGATGCCTCGGTTCTTCCGTTCCTTGTTCGGCCAGGTGGTGCTGGCCCTCGTCGCCGGCGTGCTGCTCGGCTACTTCGTCGGCCCTGCAAAGCTCCCAAGTCGTTGTCCTGAAACGACTTTCGGGTGATTTCCGATGGTGAAGTCTCCCGGGAAGCATTCCAATGGACGTCGGTTTCTGGGAGTTCTGGAGTCACCACCGATGGCCACCGACGACTTCTTTCGCGCCCGGCTCGATCAGATGATCGACCTGCGCCACGCGCTGGCGGTGCTGGCCACGCGCATGCCGTGGGCGCAGATCGAGGCTTCGCTGGCGCCGGTGTTCGCGCACCGGGATCGCAAGGGCCGGCCGGTGGAAGGCTCTGACCTGTTCGGCCCCAGCCTGGCGGTGGCCGGTGCCGGCGTCAGCAACGCCGGCCGCCCGCGTTTGCCCATCCGGCTGATGGTGGCGCTGCTGTACCTCAAGCACGCCTACAACGAGAGCGACGAGTCGGTGGTCGTGCGCTGGTCGCAGGACGTGTACTTCCAGTTCTTCAGCGGGCAGGTCTACTTTGAGCCGCGCCTGCCCTGTGACCCGGCGCAGATCAGCCGCTTCCGTCGGGTGCTGGGCGAGGCCGGTGTCGAGCAGTTGCTCAAGACCACCATCGAGGCGGCGGTGGCCATGGGCGCAGTCAAGAAGACCGAGTTCGAGCGCGTGATCGTGGACTCCACCGTGCAGAGCAAGGCCATCGCCCACCCCACCGACAGCCGGCTGCTGGAGCTGGCGCGCGAGAAGATCGCCCGGCTGGCCAAGCGCGCGGGCATCCAGCTCAAGCAGACCCACCAGCACGAGGGCCAGACGCTGCGACGGCGCGCGGGCGGTTATGCCCATGCCAAGCAGTTCAAGCGGCTGCGGGCCGTGCTCAAGCGCCAGCGCACGATCCTGGGCCGACTGCTGCGCGAGGTGCGCCGCAAGATGGGCGGCCTGGCCGACGAGACCCGCGCCAGTTTGGACACCTGGGTTGAGCGCGCCGAGCGCATCCACCGGCAGCGGCCCAAGGACAAGAACAAGCTGTATGCCCTGCACGCACCGGAGGCCGAGTGCATCGGCAAGGGCAAGGCCCGCCAGCCCTACGAGTTCGGCGTGAAGGTGAGCCTAGCCGTCACCCACCAGCACGGCCTGATGGTGGGCGCGCGCAGCTTCCCAGGCAACCCGTACGACGGCCACACGCTGGCCGCGCAGATCGAGCAGACCACCAACCTGCTGCAGGACATCGGCGTCAAGCCCACCGCCGCCATCGTGGACCTGGGCTACCGGGGCGTGGACAAGGACGTGGCGCCGGTGGAGGTGATCCACCGCGGCAAGTTCAAGTCGCTCAGCCCCAGGCAGCGGACTTGGTTGAAGCGCAGACAGGCCATCGAACCGTTGATCGGCCACACCAAGGCCGACCACCGGATGGACCGGTGCTGGCTCAAGGGCGCGGAAGGCGACGCGCTGCATGCGGTGCTGTGCGCGGCGGGCTTCAACATCCGCTGGCTGCTGCGGGCCATCGCCCGGCTGGGCCTGGGTGGCGTTTTGTTGGCCTTGTCCGCGATGGCGCTGTATGCGGCGGCCATGGCGGAAGTGCTGCGTCATCCAGTCTCCTGCGCTGAAGTCGCGCTGGAGCCGTGACCGCTGCCGCTCTTGCGATCACATGGCCGTGTCGGCACGCTGGAAATGGATTTCGCAGGGCCAACTACTTCTTGCCCGCCACGGCGGTGCAGCTCAAGCCGCTGGGCGATGGCTTCATCAAGCTGGTGAAGATGCTGATCCCGGTCATCGTGTTCTGCGTGGTCGTGCACGGCATCGCCGGCGCCGGCGACCTCAAGCGCGTGGGCCGCGTCGGCATCAAGTCGCTGATCTACTTCGAGCTGGTGACCGGCGTGGCGCTGGCGCTGGGCCTGCTGCTGGCGTGGTGGTTTCAGCCCGGCGTGGGCATGAACGTGGACCCGTCCACGCTGGATGCCAAGGCCATGAGCGCCTATGCCGACAACGCCAGCAAGCTCACCGGCGGCGGCTTCACCGAGTTCGCGCTCAAGCTCATTCCCACCACGGTGGTC
Organism: Aquincola tertiaricarbonis; assembly: GCF_023573145.1. GTDB lineage: Bacteria > Pseudomonadota > Gammaproteobacteria > Burkholderiales > Burkholderiaceae_C > Aquincola > Aquincola tertiaricarbonis_B. The sequence goes on along the minus strand of NZ_CP097636.1, from coordinate 2,672,988 downwards.
AACGCGTTTGCCACCGGCGACGTGCTGCAGGTGCTGCTGTTCGCCATCCTGTTCGGCTGCGCCCTGTCGCTGCTGGGCGAGCGGGGCCAGGCCGTGGCCGGCCTGATCGACGACCTGGGCCAGGTGATGTTCAAGATCATGGGCCTGATCATCAAGCTGGCGCCGCTGGGCGTGCTGGGCGCCATCGCGTTCACCGTGGGCAAGTACGGCATGGGCTCGCTCAAGCAGCTGGGCATGCTGGTGGCGCTGTTCTACGGCGCGGTGTTCGTGTTCGTGTTCGGCGTGCTGGGGCTGATCATGCGGGTCTCGGGCTTCAGCCTGATCAAGCTGCTGCGCTACCTGCGTGAAGAGCTGGCCGTGGTGCTGGCCACCACCTCGTCCGACAGCGTGCTGCCGCAGATCATGGCCAAGCTCAAGCGCATGGGCATCCGAGACAGCACCGTGGGCCTGGTGATTCCCACCGGCTACTCGTTCAACCTGGACGCGTTCTCGATCTACATCACGCTGGCGGCGGTGTTCATCGCGCAGGCCACCAACACGCCGATCACCACCAGCGACCTGCTCACCATCCTGGCCATCTCGCTGGTCACCAGCAAGGGCGCGCACGGTGTGCCGGGCTCGGCCATCGTGGTGCTGGCGGCCACGCTGCATGCCATTCCCGCCATCCCGGCCATCGGCCTGGTGCTGGTGCTGTCGGTGGACTGGTTCATGGGCATCGCCCGGGCGCTGGGCAACCTGATCGGCAACTGCGTGGCCACGGTGGCCATCGCCGCATGGGAGGGCGACATCGACCGCGAGCGTGCCCATGCGGTGTTGAACGGCGAGGCCGTGCCGCCGATGGCCGATGATGCCGCCGCGGCCGCCGCGCTGGCGGCGGTGCCGGCAGCACAACCCGCGCTGCGCTAGAGTGCCGCGCCATGTCCTCCAGCAACAGCCAGTCCGCCATCGCCGAGCGCATCGTCGAATCGATCCTGGCGCAAAAGCTCAAGCCCGGCGAACGGCTGGGCGAGCAGGACCTGGCCGAGCTGTTCGACGTCAGCCGCACGCTGGTGCGCGAGGCGCTGATGCAGGTGCAGGCGCGTGGCTTCGTGGAGGTGCGCAGCCGAAAGGGCTGGTACGTGGTTGAGCCCTCGATCGAAGAGGCGCGCGACGCCTTCTCGGCCCGCCGTGCGGTGGAGGCGGGCATCCTGCGGCAGACCGAGGGCCGGCCGCTGCAGCATGTGCTGGGCCGGCTGCGCCGCCACATCGAGGACGAGAAGGCCGCCATCGAAGGCGCCGACCCGGCCACCCGGGCCTTCATGCTGGCCGACTTCCATGTGTGCCTGGCCGAGTGCCTGGGCCACCGGCTGCTGGCCGACATGCTGCGCGACCTGACGGCCCGCACCACGCTGGTGGCAACGCTCTACCAAAGCAGCCACGAGGCGATGGCCTCCTGCGAAGACCATGAGCGCATCGTCGCGGCGCTGGCCGAGGGCCAGGTGGACGAAGCCGAGCGCCTGATGCTGGACCACATCGGCAACGTCGAGTCGTCGATCGGCCAGCACGCGGCCGAAGAGCAAAGCGCCCAGGACCGCCTGCGCGCCACGCTGGCGCCGGTGGCGCCGCCGCGGCCAAGATCCGTCTAGGAGGCTGCGCGGCGGGGCCGCCCAGCCTCCTAGCCTGCGGCTCTCCGCACGGCTCCCCCGAGCCCCCTCCGCGAGGGGGCTCCAGCATGTTCGACCGCACCCTCCAGCCTCCCTCCAAGAGGGAGGCTCCAGCCAGTTTGACGATCCGCTCGGCGGGTGGCTTCACGTACCCGTGAAGCCGGGTGCCCCCGCGGCCGCCGCCCGGCCGCTCCGAAGGCGGCCGCGCAACCCGCTCGGCGGGTGGCTTCACGTACCCGTGAAGCCGGGTGCTCCATCCCCCCCGGGGCCCAGCGCCGGGCCGCTCCCAAGCGGGCCCGGACCCGCTCGGCGGGTGGCTTCACGTACCCGTGAAGCCGGGTGCCCCATCCCCCCGGGCCCAGCGCCGGGCCGCTCCCAAGCGGGCCCGGACCCGCTCGGCGGGTGGCTTCACGTACCCGTGAAGCCGGGTGCCCCATTCACCGGCGCCAGCCCCGGCCGTACCCGCGGTCCCAGCGGCCGGGCGCCCACTCGCGGTGGCCGCCGCGCCAGACCCAGCCGCCTTCGATCCAGATCGCGCCGGGGTAGGGCGCCACCGCCACCGGCGGACCCACCACCACGGCACCGCCGTAAGGGTCGTAGGCCGGCGGCGGTGGGGCGTACACCGCGCAGCCGCCCAGCAGGCCCGCCGCCAGCAATGCCACGCAGGCCGCGGCGCGTGCGCGGCGGGAAGGGGCCTTCGTGCGGGTGTCCATGTCCATCTCCTGTGTCATGCACCCCTTCAACGCCCCGGGCCTGCCGCTTGCCGACCGGGGCTGCGCTTCGGTTTGTACGCAGGTGTGAGCTCTCGCAACCCGGGTAGCGTGGCACCGGGGCGCGCCGGCCCGGGCAGTTAGCATTCGCGCCCGCCAGCCCCTGCGTTCGTCCGTCCCTTCGTCACCCTGTTTCCCGCCGTGAAGCGCCTGCGTTCCTTTGCCCTGTTGTTGACGGTGCTGCTGGCCGTGGCCCTGGTGGCCGCCGCAGCGCTGGGCGCGCATGCGGCCGGCCGCCGTGCCGCGCTGCAGCGGCTGGACGATGCGGCCCAGCACCGGCTGGACATGATCGCCAGCACGCTGGAAGCCGAGGTGGCGCGCTTCGACTACCTGCCTTCGCTGTTGGAGATGACGCCCAGCGTGCTCGACCTGCTGGAGCGCCCCGACGACACCGCCCTGCGCGACGAGGTGAACCGCACCCTGCGCGGCATCAACGCCACCGCTGGCGCCGACATGCTGTACGTGGTCGACCGCCGTGGCGTGGCCCTGGCCGGCGCCGATTGGGACCAGCCCGGCACGCCGGTGGGGCACGACCTCTCGTTCCGGCCGTACGTGCGATCGGCGCTGGCCGAGGGCAAGGGCCGCTTCTATGGCGTGGGCGTCACCAGCCGGCGCCCGGGCTACTACCTCTCGTATGGGCTGACGCGCCACAACAAGCCGCTGGGCCTGGCCACCGTGAAGGTGCGGCTGGCCGATGCCGAGGCCGCCTGGCGGCGCCTGCCCGGCCAGGTGATGGTGGTGGACCAGCACGGCGTGGTGGTGCTCAGCACCCAGGACGTGTGGCGCTTCCGGCCGCTGCAGCCGCTGTCCGAGGCCGCGCGGGCCGAGATCGACCGCAGCCGCCCTTATGGCAACGCCACGTTGGTGCCCATCGACTGGCAGCCGCGCCCGACCGAAGGCGCCGGCCCCACCGAGGTGGTGGTGCTGGGCGGCACGCAGTACGCCGTCTCGCAGCGGCTGATGCCGCGCACCGGCTGGCGCGTCTACGTGCTGGACGAGCTGTGGCCGGTGGTGGACCAGGCGCGCACGCTGGCGCTGGCCGCCGGCATGGCCAGCCTGGTGGCGCTGATGGCGCTGCTGATCTTCTGGCTGCGCCGCCGCACGCTGCGCCAGCGCATGGCCAACCAGGCGGCGCTGCAGGTGGTGCTCAAGGCCGCGCGCGACAGCCTGGAAACCAAGGTGGAAGAACGCACCGCCGAGCTGCGCGCCGCGCAGAACGAGCTGCTGCATGCCGGCAAGATGGCCGCGCTGGGCCAGATGTCGGCCGGCATCGTGCATGAGCTGAACCAGCCGCTGGCCGCGCTGCGCACGCTGTCCGACAACGCGGTGGTGCTGCTGGAACGCGACAAGCCCGAGGACCTGAAGTGGAACCTGGCCCGCATCGGCCAGCTGGTGGACCGGGTGGGCCGGCTGACGCAGCAGCTCAAGGGCTTTGCGCACAAGGCGCCGCCGCTGGCCGTGCCAGTGCCGGTGCAGCGGGTGCTGCAGGGCGCGCTGCTGCAGGTGCAGCCGCGGCTGCGTTCGGCAGGCATCGACTTCGAGCCCCACATCGACCCGCCTGCGCTGACGGTGATGGCCGAGGAGCCGCGGCTGGAGCAGGTGCTGGTGAACCTGCTGGGCAATGCCATCGACGCGATGGCCGGATCGGCCGAACGCCGGCTGCGCTTCGAGGCGGTGATCGCCGACGGCCGCGGCCGCATCACCGTGGCCGACAGCGGCCCGGGCATCGCGCCCGACATGCTGCCGCGGCTGTTCGAACCCTTCGCCACCACCAAGCCGGCCGGTGCCGGCCTGGGCCTGGGGCTGATGATCTCGGCCCACATCGCGCGTGAGCTGGGCGGCAGCCTGGCTGGCCTCAACCGGCCCGAAGGCGGCGCGGCTTTCGTGCTGCTGCTGCCGCTGCGGCCCAGCCACACGGCATGATGCGCCTGCACCCCGGGAGCCTTGCGATGACCGACACCGCCATCCGCGTGATCTTCGTCGAGGACGACGAAGACGTGCGCATCGGCTGCCGCCAGGCGCTGGAGCTGGCCGGCTTCGAGGTCGAGGCCTTCGCCAGCGTGGAGGCGGCGCGCCCGCGCGTGCAGGCCGGCCAGCCGCTGCTGGTGCTGTGCGACGTGCGGCTGCCCGGCATCAGTGGCCTGGACTGGCAGCGCGAGCTGCAGGCGCTGGACGCCGAGCTGCCGGTGATCCTGATCACCGGCCATGGCGACATCGCGATGGCGGTGCAGGCCATGCAGGAGGGCACCTACGACTTCATCGGCAAGCCCTTCGCGTCCGATCACCTGGTGTCGGTGGTGCGGCGCGCGGCCGACAAGCGCCGGCTGGCGCTGCAGGTGAGGGCGCTGCGCGAGCAGCTGGAGCAGCGCCAGGGCATCGAGGCCACGCTGCTGGGCCGCTCACCGGCGATGGAGCGTCTGCGCCAGCGGGTGCTGGCGCTGGCCGCCACCTCGGCCGACGTGGTGATCTACGGCGAGACCGGCACCGGCAAGGAGCTGGTGGCGCGCTGCCTGCACGAGCATGGCCCGCGCCGCAAGGCGAACTTCGTCGCGCTCAACTGCGGCGGCCTGCCCGAGAACCTGGCCGAGACCGAGCTGTTCGGCCATGAGGCCGGCGCCTTCACCGGTGCGCAGCGGGCGCGGGTGGGCAAGTTCGAGCATGCGCACGGCGGCACGCTGTTCCTCGACGAGATCGAGAGCATGCCGATGTCGGTGCAGGTTAAGCTGCTGCGCGCACTGCAGGAACGCAGCATCGAGCGCATCGGCTCCAACAAGCCCATCGCGGTGGATTGCCGCGTGGTGGCCGCCAGCAAGGAAGACCTGAAGCTGATGGCCGAGCAGCAGCGCTTCCGCGCCGACCTGTACTACCGCATCGGCGTGGCCTTCATCGAGCTGCCGCCGCTGCGTGAGCGGCGCGAGGACATTCCGCTGCTGTTCGAGCACTTCTCGCTGGCGGCGCAGCAGCGCTTCCAGCGCGCCGCGCCGCCGCTGACGCCCGCGCAGGCCGCCACGCTGATGTCGCATGCCTGGCCCGGCAACGTGCGCGAGCTGCGCAACGTGGCCGAGCGCCATGTGCTGGGCCTGGCCGGCGACGACCTGCCGGCCGCCGAAGGCGCGCCGCCGCCTGCCGCCGGTGCCACGCTGGCGATGCAACTGGAGCATGTGGAGCGCACGCTGATCGCCGATGCGCTGCGCCGCCAGCACGGCGACGTGGTGGCCACCGCGCAGGCGCTGGGCATCGGCAAGCAGACGCTGTACGACAAGCTCAAGCGGCTGGGGCTGCGGGCAGAAGAGTTCCGCTAGCCCGGACGGCCGGGCTGGTCGTCGCCCGGCGGCCCGGACGGCCGGACTGTCCGCGTCAGGCTTCGAAAAAATCCTTTGCAAAACAAGCACTTGGCGCTGCCGTGCCATGGCTGTGGCTTGGTCCCCGGCTTGCTATCTCCGAGGCTGAACTTTCGTCCTCATTCCAAGGAGACAAGCCATGGACCCCCAGGCCACCAAGAAGCCGCTCTACCGCTCGCTGTACTTCCAGGTCATCGTCGCCATCGTCATCGGCGTGCTGCTCGGCCACTTCTGGCCCGAGACCGGCGCGGCCATGAAGCCGCTGGGTGACGGCTTCATCAAGCTCATCAAGATGATCATCGCGCCGATCATCTTCTGCACGGTGGTGGTGGGCATCGCCGGCATGGAGGACATGAAGAAGGTCGGCAAGACCGGCGGCCTGGCGCTGCTGTACTTCGAGATCGTCAGCTCCCTCGCGCTGGTGGTCGGCCTGGTCATCGTCAACCTGGTCAAGCCCGGCGCGGGCATGAACGTGGACGTCAGCGCGCTCGACACCAAGGGCATCGCTGCCTACACCGGACCCGGCAAGATGCAGGGCACGGTCGACTTCCTGCTCAACGTCATCCCCACCACCTTCGTCGATGCGTTCGCCAAGGGCGAGATCCTGCAGGTGCTGCTGATCGCGGTGATGTTCGGCTTCGCGCTGCACAAGTTCGGCGGACGCGGCACCCTGGTGTTCGACTTCATCGAGAAGTTCTCGCACGTGCTGTTCGGCATCGTCGGCATGATCATGAAGGTGGCGCCCATCGGTGCCTTCGGCGCCATGGCCTTCACCATCGGCAAGTACGGCATCGGCTCGCTGGTGTCGCTGGGCCAGCTGATGGCCACCTTCTACGCCACCTGCCTGATCTTCATCTTCGTGGTGCTGGGTGCCATCGCGCGCTTCCACGGCTTCTCGGTGTGGAAGCTGATCAAGTACATCAAGGAAGAGCTGCTGATCGTGCTGGGCACCTCGTCCAGCGAATCGGTGCTGCCGCGCATGATGGCCAAGCTGGAGAACCTGGGCGCGCGCAAGTCGGTGGTCGGCCTGGTCATTCCCACCGGCTACTCGTTCAACCTGGACGGCACCTCCATCTACCTGACGATGGCGGCGGTGTTCATCGCCCAGGCCACCAACACCGACATGACGCTGACCCAGCAGATCACGCTGCTGGCGGTGCTGCTGCTCACCAGCAAGGGCGCGGCCGGTGTCACCGGCTCGGGCTTCATCGTGCTGGCGGCCACGCTGTCGGCCGTGGGCCATGTGCCGGTGGCCGGCCTGGCGCTGATCCTGGGCATCGACCGCTTCATGAGCGAGGCGCGTGCACTGACCAACCTGATCGGCAACGGCGTGGCCACGCTGGTGGTGGCCAAGTGGACCGGCGACCTGGACATGCAGCGCATGCAGGCGCACCTGAACGGCGAAACGCCGCAGGAAGCCGACGCCCCCGAGGCGGTGCTGGACCAGACCGAAGCGCACATGCCGGCGCGCTGAGCCGGCTGAACCCCGCCGCGGCCATTCCGCGGCGGAATAGCTCTTATCGCCAGCTTGCCGTTCCCCGCGGCGGCGCGGGCCGGAATCATCGCCTCCAAGCAACCAGGAGACGATGCAATGGCCAAGATGAAAGCCGCGATGGCGGCGGTGCTGGTGATGGAGAAGGAAGGCATCTCGCAGGCCTTCGGCGTGCCGGGCGCGGCGATCAACCCGCTGTATGCCTGCCTGCGTGAGCGGGGCTCCATCGCCCACGTGCTGGCGCGCCATGTGGAGGGTGCCTCCCACATGGCCGAGGGCTATACCCGTGCCCGCGCCGGCAACATCGGTGTGTGCATCGGCACCTCGGGCCCCGCGGGCACCGACATGATCACCGGGCTGTATTCGGCCCAGGCCGACAGCATTCCCATCCTGTGCATCACCGGCCAGGCGCCACGCGCCCGGCTGTACAAGGAAGACTTCCAGGCCGTCGACATCGAGTCGATCAGCAAGCCGGTGACCAAGTGGAGCGTGACGGTGCGTGAGCCGGCCCAGGTGCCGCGTGCCTTCCAGCAGGCCTTCCACCTGATGCGCTCGGGCCGGCCGGGGCCGGTGCTGATCGACCTGCCGTTCGACGTGCAGATGGCCGAGATCGAGTTCGACATCGACACCTACGAGCCGCTGCCGGTGTACAAGCCCGCGGCCAGCCGCAAGCAGGTGGAAAAAGCCATCGCGATGATGCAGGCGGCCGAGCGGCCGCTGATCGTGGCCGGCGGCGGCATCATCAATGCCGATGCGTCCGAGCTGCTGGTGCAGCTGGCCGAGATCACCGGCGTGCCGGTGATCCCGACGCTGATGGGCTGGGGCACCATCCCCGACGACCACCCGCTGATGGCCGGCATGTGCGGCCTGCAGACCAGCCACCGCTACGGCAATGCCACGCTGCTGGCCAGCGACTTCGTGCTGGGCATCGGCAACCGCTGGGCCAATCGCCACACCGGCAGCACCGAGGTGTACACCCGCGGCCGCACCTTCGTGCATGTGGACATCGAGCCCACGCAGATCGGCCGCGTGTTCATGCCCGACCTGGGCATCGTCTCCGACGCCAAGGCGGCGCTGCAGCTGTTCGTGGAAGTGGCGCGCGAGATGCAGGCCGCCGGCACGCTGAAGGACCGCCGCGCCTGGGCCGCCGAATGCCGCGAGCGCAAGCGCACGCTGCTGCGCAAGACCAACTTCGACACCGTGCCGATGAAGCCGCAGCGGGTGTACCAGTGCATGAACAACAACTTCGGCCGTGACACCACCTACGTGTCCACCATCGGCCTGAGCCAGATCGCCGGGGCGCAGTTCCTGCACGTGTACGGTCCGCGGCAGTGGATCAACTGCGGCCAGGCCGGCCCGCTGGGCTGGACCATCCCGGCCGCGCTGGGCGTGCGGGCGGCCGACCCCACGCGCCGCATCGTCGCGCTGTCGGGCGACTACGACTTCCAGTTCATGATCGAGGAGCTGGCCGTGGGCGCGCAGTTCAAGCTGCCCTACATCCACATGGTGGTGAACAACAGCTACCTGGGCCTGATCCGCCAGGCGCAGCGTGGGTTCAGCATGGACTACTGCGTGCAGCTGGGCTTCGAGAACATCAACACGCCCGAGCTGCAGGGTTATGGCGTGGACCACAAGGCGGTGGTCGAAGGCCTGGGCTGCAAGGCCATCCGCGTGCACCGGCAGGAAGAGATCAAGCCCGCCATCCAGCAGGCCGAGCGCTGGATGGCCGAGTTCCAGGTGCCGGTGGTCATCGAGGTGATGCTGGAGCGGGTGACCAACATCGCGATGGGCACCGAGATCGACGCGGTCAACGAGTTCGAGGAACTGGCGCTGACGCCGGCCGACGCGCCCACCGCCGTGGGCCTGCTCGACTGACCCGATCCACTTGTCTAGACAAGGAGCGCCTGCATGCCCAAGTTTGCTGCCAACCTCACGATGCTGTTCACCGAGCGGCCCTTCCTCGACCGCTTCGAGGCGGCCGCCAAGGCCGGCTTCACCGCGGTGGAGTTCCTGTTTCCTTATGCCTTCGAGACGGCCGAGATCCGCCGCCGCCTGGACGCCAACGGCCTGCAGCTGGTGCTGCACAACCTGCCCGCCGGCGACTGGGACGCCGGTGAGCGCGGCATTGCCTGCCACCCCGGCCGCGAGGCCGAGTTCCGCGACGGCGTGATGCGCGCCATCGACGTGGCCACCGCGCTGGGCACGCCGCGGCTGAACTGCCTGGTGGGCAAGGCGCCCGCCGGCGTGGATGCGGCCACCCAGCGCCGCACGCTGGTGGACAACCTGCGCTTTGCCGCGGCCGAGCTGAACAAGGCGGGGCTGAAGCTGCTGGTGGAGCCGATCAACCGCTTCGACATCCCCGGCTTCTGGCTGCAGCGCACCGACGATGCGGTGGCCCTGCTGGACGAGGTGGCCGCGGCCAATGCCTATGTGCAGTACGACATCTACCACGCGCAGCGCACCGAAGGCGAGATCGCGGCCACGCTTTCTCAACACCTGGCTCGGATAGACCACATCCAGCTGGCCGACAACCCGGGCCGCCACGAGCCCGGCACCGGCGAGCTGAACTGGGCCTTCCTCTTCCGCCACATCGACGGCCTGGGTTATGCCGGCCACATCGGCTGCGAATACAAGCCGCTGACCACCACCGAAGCCGGCCTGGGCTGGCGCCAGCGCTTCTGCCAGTGAACCGCTGGCCACTCACACGGAGACACGCATGAAATTGGGATTCATCGGCCTGGGCATCATGGGTGCGCCCATGGCGGGCCACCTGCTGGCTGCCGACCACACGGTGTTTGCACATACCCGCGGCGAGGTGCCGGCGCCGCTGCTGCAGGCCGGCGCCGTGGCCTGCGCCAGCGCCACCGAGGTGGCACAGAAGGCCGACATCGTCTTCTTGATGGTGCCCGACACGCCCGACGTGGAGAAGGTGCTGTTCGGCGAAAACGGCGTGGCCGCGGGCTTGTCGACCTGCGAGCGCGGACCTGACGGCCGCGTGGGCAAGGTGGTGGTCGACATGAGCAGCATCTCGCCCATCGAGACCAAGGTCTTCGCCCAGCGCATCAACGCGCTGGGCTGCGACTACCTGGACGCGCCGGTGTCGGGCGGCGAGGTGGGCGCCAAGGCGGCCAGCCTGACCATCATGGTGGGCGGCGAGCCGGCGGTGTTCGAGAAGGTCAAGCCGCTGTTCGAGCTGATGGGCAAGAACATCACGCTGGTGGGCGGCAACGGCGACGGCCAGACCACCAAGGTGGCCAACCAGATCATCGTGGCGCTGAACATCGCGGCGGTGGGCGAGGCGCTGCTGTTCGCCAGCAAGGCCGGCGCCGACCCGGCCAAGGTGCGCCAGGCGCTGATGGGCGGCTTCGCGGCTAGCCGCATCCTGGAGGTGCATGGCGAGCGCATGGTCAAGCGGACGTTCAACCCGGGCTTCCGCATCGGCCTGCACCAGAAGGACCTGAACCTGGCGCTGCAGGGCGCCAAGGCCATCGGCGTGGCGCTACCGCAGACCGCGGGCGCCGCGCAGCTGATGCAGGTGGCCGCCGCCCAGGGCTGGGACCAGCTGGACCACTCGGCGCTGGTCAAGGCCTTGGAGGTGATGGCCAACCACCAAGTCAGCCCCGACCTCCGCTGAGGCCAGTGACCGCAGCCTGTCCTCCGCCCGCGGCCTGCGGGTCTTACGCACCCGCCCCGCTGCGGTGGGCGGTCAGAATCGACGCATGAGTACCACCCCCCGCCCCCAGCAAGATCCCCGAGGCTTCCTGCGCGCGCTGTATGACGCGGCCGTGCAGCGGGCCTTGCCGCTGCACACCACGCAGGCGTTTCTGCCGCCGCCGCCCAAGGGCCGCACGGTGGTCATCGGCGCCGGCAAGGCGGGCGGGGCGATGGCCCAGGCGGTGGATGCGCTGTGGCCGGCCGACGCGCCGCTGTCGGGCCTGGTGGTCACCCGCTACGACCATGTGCCGCCGGCCTACAAGGCCCAGCCCGGCCGCATCGAGGTGGTGGAAGCTGCGCACCCGGTGCCCGACGAAGCCGGCCGCCGCGCCGCCGGCCGCATCTACGAGCTGGCCCAGGGCCTGACCGCCGACGACCTGGTGCTGTGCCTGATCTCGGGCGGCGGCTCGGCGCTGCTGGCCATGCCGGCCGAAGGCATCACGCTGGAAGAGAAGCAGGCCATCAACAAGGCCTTGCTCAAGAGCGGCGCCGCCATCGACGAGATGAACTGCGTGCGCAAGCACCTGTCGGCCATCAAGGGCGGCCGGCTGGCCGCGCTGTGCGCGCCGGCCCAGGTGGTCACGCTGCTGATCAGCGACGTGCCGGGCGACGAGCCCGCCGTCATCGCCAGCGGGCCCACGGTGCCCGACCCCAGCACCTGCGCCGATGCGCTGGCCATCCTGCAGCGCTACGGCATCGAGGTGCCGGCCGCCGCCCGCGCCGCGCTGGAAAGCGGCGCCGCCGAAACGCCCAAGCCCGGCGATCCGCGGTTTGCCGGCCACCAGGTGCACATGATCGCCACGCCGCAGCAAAGCCTGGAAGCGGCGGCGGCGCTGGCGCGCGAGGCGGGCATCGAGGCCCACATCCTCAGCGACGAGATCGAAGGCGAATCGCGCGAGGTGGGCAAGGTGCATGCGGCGCTGGCCCGCGCGGTGGCGCGCCACGGCCAGCCCTTCGCCAGGCCTTGCGTCATCCTCTCGGGCGGCGAGACCACGGTCACCGTCAAGGCCAAGGGCGGGCGCGGCGGCCGGGCCACCGAGTTCCTGCTGGGCTGCGCGATCGCGCTGCAGGGCCAGCCGGGCGTGTGGGTGCTGGCGGCCGACACCGACGGCATCGACGGCGTGGAAGAGAACGCCGGTGCCATCGTGAGCCCCGACACCCTGGCCCGCGCCACGGCCCAGGGCCTCAAGGCGGCCGAGGTGCTGGACCGCAACGACGCCTACCACTTCTTCGCGCCGCTGGGCGACCTGGTGGTGCCGGGTCCCACCTTCACCAACGTCAACGACTTCCGGGCGCTGCTGGTGCTGTAGCGCTTGCTGCGCGGGCCTCATCCGGCAGCGGTGCTGCCAGCGGGACAATGGGCCACATGTCGAAGAAGATGGCAGTACCCGGCGACGTCGGCCCCGACGTCCGGCTGGTTGAAGACGATTTGCAGCAGGTGCTGGGCTACCAGATGGCCCAGGCGTCGATCACCACCACCCGCGTGTTCATGGAAGCCGTGGGGCGGCCGTTCGACCTGCGGCCGGTGGAGTACACGATGCTGGCGCTGATCCAGAAAAACCCCGGTGGCTCGGCCGCGCAGCTGGCCAAGGCGCTGGCCGTGACCGCGCCCAACATCACCATGTGGGTGGACCGTCTGGAGGCCCGGCAGCTGGTGCAGCGGCTGCGCAGCGAGACCGACCGCCGCACCCAACGGCTGCAGCTGACGGCCAAGGCCAGCAAGCTGATGACCCAGGCCACGGCCCGCCTGCTGGCGGGTGAACGGCAGGCGCTGGACATCCTGTCGGCCGCCGAGCGGGCCTACCTGGTGGAGCTGCTGCAGAAGGTGGCCTCGTGCCGTGCCGCCCCCATCGCCGTTGATGCCGTGGCCACTGAGCCGGCGCGGCCCCCAGCGCGCCGCAGGAAACCAGAGGCTGCCTGAAGCTTGCGCTTGCAAGAAAGTTCAATGATTGAATCAATGAAGCGGCGTAACTAGGGGAAAACCGCCAATGCAAGCCGGTGGATGCTTCATAAGATGAACGAACTAGTTCATCCAGATGGAGACATGCATGCGCGGATTTCCCCTGACCTTGCTGGCCGCCGCAGCGGCCGCGCTGGTGGCCGGATGCGGCAGTGATGGCGGCTCGGCCAGCCTGCCGAGGCTGAGCGCGGCCACGCCCGGCACCCTGAACGCGTGTACCGACCTGGCCAGCCGGCTCAACCTGGCCAACACCGTGATCCGAACGGCTGAGCAGGTGCCGGCCGGCAGCCTCACCGTGGCCGGCCAGCCGGTGCGGGCGCATTGCCGTGTCACCGGCGCAATGAACCAGCGCACCAGCGCGGTGGACGGCAACAGCTACGCCATCGGTTTCGAGATGCGGCTGCCGCAGGACTGGAACGGGCGCTTCTTCTACCAGGCCAACGGCGGCCTGGACGGCAGCGTGCTCACCGCCGTGGGACCGGTGGGTGGCGGCGGTCCGCTCAACCACGCGCTGGCCCAGGGCTTTGCGGTCATCAGCTCCGACGCCGGCCATGCGGCGGCGCTGGGTCCCAACTTCGGCATCGATCCGCAGGCGCGTCTGGACTACGGCTACCAGGCGGTGGGCACGCTCACGCCCATGGCCAAGCAGCTGATCGCGGCCGCTTATGGCCGCGCGCCCGATCGCTCGTACATCGGCGGCTGCTCCAACGGCGGCCGCCATGCGATGGTGGCCGCCTCGCGCTATGCGGACCAGTACGACGGCGTGCTGGTCGGCAACCCCGGCTACCGGCTGCCGCTGGCCGCCATCGCCAACATGGCCGGTGTGCGGGTGTACAACGCGCTGGCCAGCACGGCCAACGACCCGGCCACCGGCTTCACCCTGGCCGAGCGTGCATTGGTGTCCAACGCGGTGCTGGCCCGCTGCGACGCGCTGGACGGCGCCACCGACGGCCTGGTGCAGGACATCACCGCCTGCCAGGCCGCCTTCAACCTGTCGCGCGACGTGCCCACCTGCACCGGCAGCCGCGACGGCAGCTGCCTGACCGAAGCGCAGAAGAGCGGCATCGCGGGCCTGTTCACCGGTGCGCGCACCGCCAGCGGCCGCAGCATCTACCGCAGCTTTCCGTACGACGCGGGCCTGGCCACCAGCGGCTGGGCGGGCTGGAAGTACAGCAACTCGCTCACCCGCGACCCGGGCGCGGTGGGCATCGTGTGGCAGGTGCCGCCCGAGCCGGTGGCCGGCTTCAACGCCACGGCCTTCGCGCTGACGGCCGACCTGGACGGCATGCTGGACAAGGTGGCCGCCACCAACGCCACCTACACCGAAAGCGCCATGAGCTTCATGCTGCCGCCCAACGTCGACGACCTGGGCACGCTGAAGCAGCGCGGCGCCAAGATGATGGTCTATCACGGCACCAGCGACCCGATCTTCTCCAGCGACGACACCGACGCCTGGTACGAGGCGCTGACCCGCCGCCACGGCACCCAGGCCGCCGACTTCGCCCGTTACTACCGGGTGCCGGGCATGAACCACTGTTCCGGCGGTCCGGCCACCGAGCAGTTCGACATGCTGACGCCGCTGGTCAACTGGGTGGAGCAGGGCCAGGCCCCCGGCGCCGTCACCGCCACTGCGCGCGGCGCCGGCAATGCGGGCGGCGTCAATGCCGACGTGCCGGGCGGCTGGTCGGCCCAGCGCAGCCGGCCGCTGTGCCCGTACCCGCAGGTGGCCCGCTACCTGGGCAGCGGCGACGTGGAGTCGGCGGCGAACTTCGCCTGCCGTTGAAGTGACGAGGCTCAGCGACGGGCAGCGAGCCGGCTACGGCGGGCTCCAGTCCTGTCTGCTGGCCTGGAGCAATGCGCTCCAGTCGTCCGGCGGGTGGCCGCGGCCGAGCATCTTCTCGAACACGGCATACGGGTCCGACCTGCTGCCTGACGACCGCAGGGTCTGCTCATCATTGACCCATGCGTACACGATGACCTTGGCCTTCGAGTCGTAGCGGAAGAACAATCGAAACCGTCTTCCGATCTTGGCCCGCCGCCAGTGGCGGTGGGCCGGGCCCAGCGTGTTGCCCTGACGGTATTCGTCGCGCGACGGGTCACCAGGCACCACGTCCAAGATCAAGTGGCTCAGGGCCCGGAACAGTTTGACGTTGGCATTCGAATCGGCCTGTTCGCTGGCCTGCGCCCGTCGGGCGGCTGCCTGCAGCTTTTGCAGCTGTTCGATCACGCAAGCGTGGAACAGCAGTGTCCAGCCATGTCGCTGCATCAGAGATCGACGTCCCCGTCGATGTCCTCGCCCAGGTCCACCGCTCGGCCGGCATGCGCCAGCATCGCGCGGGCCAGGTCTTCCGGCAGGGCGTGGATGTGCCGCCCCGCTTCAATGTCCCGGGCGAGCAGGCTCAGGAACGAGCCGATTGCCGGGTCGTGATGCTCGGCACCGACCCGGGTCACGACGATTTCGCCATCCCGCAGGTCGAAGGCGACCTTGCCACCCGCATCGACGCCGAGCGCCTGCCGGATGGACTTCGGCAGCGTGAGCTGGCCTTTGGTGGTCAGTGTGGCAACTTCGTGGATGGCCGGCATGGTCGCTCTCCTGCAAAAGTTGGATGGTAAGGAATACTCCTTACCACCTCAAGTGAGCGCCGCGGCTGGCGCGCTCCATGCCGGCGCAGGCGCCTCAAGCCTCCGGCTTGAACCCCACGCGCTTGACGACCGGGCCCCAGGCCGCGGTTTCGTCGGCCACGGCCTTGGCCAGTTCGGCCGGGCTGTTGGCCGAGGCCTCCAGGCCCAGTTGCGCGAAGGCTTCCACCACGTCGGGCGAGCTGACGGCGGTGGCGATGGCGGCCGCAGCGCGCTGCGTCACCTCGTCGCTGGCCTTGCCGGGCAGGAAGAAGCCATACCACTCGCTCACCGTCAGCGCCGGAAAGCCTTGTTCGGCATAGGTGGCCACGTCGGGCACCAGCTTCGAACGTTGCTTGCCCGAGGTGGCCAGCAGCCGCAGCTTGCCGCTCTTGAGGTGCGGCAGGTAGTCGCCCACCGGCGAGCTCATCGCCGCCACCTGGCCGCCCAGCAGGTCCTGGATGCCGGGCGCCGAACCCTTGTAGGGCACGTGGCGCAGGTCGAGTCCGCTTTCCTTGGCCAGCAGCGCGCCGATGAAGTGCGGCGGCGTGCCGGCACCGGGCGAGGCGTAGTTGGCCTGCTCGGGGTTGGCCTTGGCCCAGGCCAGGAAGCCCTTGATGTCGCGCACCGATTCCGGCACTGCCGGACCCACGCCGAAGCCGAAGGAGATGTGGCAGGCGGTGCTCACCGGGCGCAGGTCGCGCGGGCCGTAGCCCAGGCGGGTGTAGATGTGCGGGTACAGCGTGACGATGGAGGCCGGCGTCAGCAGCATGGTGCTGCCATCGGGCGCCGACCGGCTCACTTCTTCGGCTGCCAGGCGGCCGCCGGCGCCGGCCTTGTTGTCGACCAGCGCCACGCGGGCATAGGCGCCCCGCAGCTTGTCGGCCACGCGGCGCGAAACCGCGTCGGTGGTGCCGCCGGCCGGAAAGCCGCACAGCACCTTGGCCGTCTCCAGCTGTTGCGCCCAGGCGGCGCGGGGCAGGGTGGCCAGCAGAGGCACGGCGGCCAGCAGGGTTCGGCGATCAATCATGGGTTGTCTCCATCGGTGTCGAGTACTTCAACAATTTAAGTATCTTGATCGCCAATGCCTTGGGGAGTTTCCCTATGAGTGGGCCCAATACTTCAATGATTGAACGAGGAGCGCCCTTTCATGCTCAGCCGCCGGTGGCTTCTGGCGTGTGGCAGGCCACGGCCAGCTTGTTGCCGTCCCGATCGCGGAAGTAGGCACCGAAATAGTGCGGGTGGTAGTGCGGCCGCGGGGCGGGCGGGCCTTCGCACTGGCCACCCGCCGCCAGCGCGGCGGCGTGCACCCGTTGCACCTGTGCCCGGCTGTCGGCCAGGAAGGCCACCATCTGGCCATTGCCCGGCAGGTGCGGCTGGCCGTCGAAGGGCTGGCCCACGATGAAGAGCGGACGCCCGCCACCGGCGGGTTGCCAGCCGGCCCAGCCTTGCTCTGCTTCGTGGAAGCGCAGCACCAGCCCCAGTTCGGCCAGCACCGGTTGATAGAAGGCAAAGGCCCGCGCGAGATCCTGCGTGCCGACGTAGACGTGAGAGAACATGGTGGCCGCCTGTGGTGGAGGGGTGCGACGCATGCTAGGGGCCGTCCGGCGGCAGGGCAATGCGGGGCCTCTTTGACTCAGGCGGCCGAAGTCTTGTGGATTGCCATCGATTTATCGCAGCATTTCTATCAATTGATAGGGGCCTGGAGCCGATAAAACCTGCATGCGGACCCGGGGCTGGGGGTCCGCACCCCGCAGCAACCCGGCCCGGAGTGATCTATGGAACTGGCAGAACAAGTGCAGTCGGTGGCGGTGCGCACGTCGGCCCGCACCCCCTTCATCCACCCGGCCGTGCATGCGGATGGCGAAACGGCCGCGCCGCCACGCCGGCCGCGTGCCGGCATGTTCGACGCGATCGCCGACCTCGAGCGCTTCGCCCACAAGGTGTCGCACGACCTGGGCGGCCCGCTGCACAGCATGCGCATGCTGACCGAGCTGATCCAGGCGCGGCTGGACGAAGGCGACGTGCCGCAGGCGCGCGAGTGGGTGTCGATGATCGGCGAGCACAGCCAGCGGCTGGGGCGGCTGGTGGGCGCGCTGTCCGAACTGCTGCTCACGGCCGGCGCGGTGCCGCAGTTGCAGCGCGTGGCCCTGGGCGACCTGGTGGCCGCGGTGCGCCGCGAGCAGCCGGCGCCGCCCGAGGCGGTGGTGCGCGTGGCCTCGCTGCCCACGCTGTGCGTGGACCCGGTGCTGATGACGCAGGTGTTCGCCCGCCTGCTGGACAACGCCTACAAGTTCAGCAGCCGGGTGCCGCGCCCGCGCATCGACCTGCGCTGCGAGAACCTGGGTCGCCACTGGCGCTTCCAGGTGCGCGACAACGGCTGCGGCTTCGCGGCCAGCCGCACCGACGAACTGTTCCGGCCGTTCGCGCGGCTGCACGGCCATGGCCATGAAGGCGCCGGCATCAGCCTGGCCGTGGTGCGCCGCATCGTCGAGCTGCATGGCGGCCAGGTCTGGGCCGATGGCGCCGAGGGCCGGGGCGCCACCTTCTCGTTCACGCTGCCGGGGTGACGTCGGCCCCCAAGCTCGCTGCGCTCGCGCCCCCCCGAGGGGGAGCTCAGTCCCTTGGGGCGGCCCGGCGGGACTGAACCACCCGCCCGCCTGGCCGCCCCAGGGCGGGGGCGCACCCTGGGGGGTAACATTCGCGCTTTCGCCATGCGCTGCCGCGCGGGCGCTGCGCCCCGCAGCGGCCGCTGCGCATGGCGCCAGGGTGCCGGCCCGCCTGGGCCCCGAGTACGCGCCCGCAGCCTGATGAGCCCATGGACCAGCTTGACCTGATGCCGCCCGATGGCGGCGCCCCGACCGATGCCATCACGCTCGCGCACTATGCCGAGCAGGCCTACCTGGAATACGCGCTCAGCGTGGTCAAGGGCCGCGCACTGCCCGACGTGTGCGACGGCCAGAAGCCGGTGCAGCGCCGCATCCTGTATGCGATGGAGCGCATGGGCCTGGCCTTCACCACCACCGCCGGTCCCAAACCGGTGAAAAGCGCGCGGGTGGTGGGCGACGTGCTGGGCCGCTTCCACCCGCACGGCGACACCGCCGCCTATGACGCGCTGGTGCGCATGGCCCAGGACTTCAGCCAGCGCTATCCGCTGATCGACGGCCAGGGCAACTTCGGCAGCCGCGACGGCGACGGCGCTGCGGCCATGCGCTACACCGAGGCGCGGCTGGCGCCCATCACGCGGCTGCTGCTGGACGAGATCGACGAAGGCACGGTCGACTTCATTCCCAACTACGACGGCTCCACCGAAGAGCCGCGCCAGCTGCCGGCGCGCCTGCCCTTCGTGCTGCTCAACGGCGCCAGCGGCATTGCCGTGGGCCTGGCCACCGAGGTGCCCAGCCACAACTTGCGCGAGGTGGCCGCCGCCGCGGTGCTGCTGCTCAAGCAGGACCTGGTGAGCGACGACGAGCTGCTGGCGGTGCTGCCCGGCCCCGACTACCCGGGCGGCGGCCAGATCATCAGCAGCCCCACCGACATCCGCGAGGCCTATGCCACCGGCCGCGGCAGCCTGAAGGTGCGCGCCCGCTGGAAGATCGAGGACCTGGCCCGCGGCCAGTGGCAGGTGGTGGTCAACGAGCTGCCGCCCGGCACCAGCACGCAGAAGGTGCTGGAAGAGATCGAGGAGCTGACCAACCCCAAGGTCAAGGCCGGCAAGAAGGCGCTGAGCACCGAGCAGACGCAGCTCAAGACCACGGTGCTGGGCGTGCTGGACGCGGTGCGCGACGAATCGAGCAAGGACGCGCCGGTGCGTTTGGTGTTCGAGCCCAAGAGCCGCACGGTGGACCAGCAGGAGCTGATCAACGTGCTGCTGGCCCACACCAGCCTGGAAAGCAGCGCGCCGATCAACCTGACGATGGTGGGCGCCGATGGCCGCCCGACGCAGAAGAGCCTGCGCCAGATCCTGCTGGAGTGGATCGGCTTTCGCACGGCCACGGTGGAGCGCCGCACGCGCCACCGGCTGGGCAAGGTGCTGGACCGCATCCACGTGCTGGAAGGCCGGCAGCTGGTGCTGCTGAACATCGACGAGGTGATCCGCATCATCCGCAATGCCGACGAGCCCAAGGCCGCGCTGATCGAGCGCTTCAGCCTCAGCGACCGGCAGGCCGAGGACATCCTGGAAATCCGGCTGCGCCAGCTGGCGCGGCTGGAAGCCATCAAGATCGAGCAGGAGCTGGCCGAGAAGCGCGCCGAGCAGAAGAAGCTGGAAGACATCCTGGCCACGCCCGCCTCGCTCAAGCGCACCGTGGTGCGCGAGATCGAGGCCGATGCCAAGGTGCATGGCGACGACCGCCGCACGCTGATCCAGGCCGACAAGCGCGCCCAGGCCGAGGTGCGCATCGTCGACGAGCCGGTGACGGTGGTGGTCAGCCTGAAGGGCTGGGTGCGTGCGCTCAAGGGCCACGAGGTGGATGCCAGCACGCTGGCCTTCAAGGCCGGCGACGGTCTGTACGGCACCTTCGCCTGCCGCAGCGTCGATCCGCTGCTGGTCTTCGGCAGCAACGGCCGGGTGTACACGGTGGCGGTGTCGCTGCTGCCGGGCGGCCGCGGCGACGGGGCGCCCATCACCTCCTTGATCGAGCTGGAAGCCGGCACCCAGCCGGCGCACTACATGGCCGGCGCACCCGAGACCACGCTGCTGCTGGCCAACACCGGCGGCTATGGCCTGCTGGCCAAGCTGGGCGACCTGCTGTCGCGCCAGCGCGGCGGCAAGAGCTTTTTGACGCTGGAGGGCGACGCCAAGGTGCTGCCGCCGGTGCCGGTGCAGCCGGCGCACACGCAGGTGGCCACGCTGGCGCTGGACGGCCGGCTGCTGGTGTTCGCGCTCGACGAGCTCAAGCTGCAGCCCGGCGGCGGCAAGGGCCTGACGCTGATGGACGTGGACGCCGCTTCGCCGCTGGTCTCCGTCGCCACGCTGGCCACCAGCTGCACCGTGCACGGCAGCGGCCGCGGCGGCAAGCCCAAGGAAGAAGTGCTGCGCAACACCGCGCTGGTCGAGCATGTGGGCAAGCGGGCGCGCAAGGGCCGCAAGGTGGAGGGGCTGTTGAAGGTCCTGCGCGTCGTGGCCTGACCTAAACCGCCGGCGCCAGCCGGCGTGCGCCGAGGAAGGCCGGCTCGCCGTCGGTGATCACGTGGTCCAGCTCGGCCAGCTCGGCCACGGCGCAGGGCGCCACGTCGCCCAGCTTGCTGGCATCGCACAGCACCACGCGGCGCACCGCGCCGGCCACCATCGCGCGCTTGATGGCCGCGTCGCCCGGTTGCCAGGCGGTGACGCCGGTGCGCTCATGCAGCGCGCAGGCGCCCAGGAAAGCGATGTCGGCCCGGTGGGCGCGCAAAGTGGCCACCGCCTGTTCACCTTCGAACACCCGGTGCACCGGCAGCCATTCGCCGCCGGCCAGCACCGGCCGCAGCTGCGGCACGTCGGCCAGCGTGAGGAACACGTCGAGGGCATGCGTCACTACCGTCAGCGGGCGTGGTGCGCCCTCGGCCCGCAGCTGCTGGGCCAGCGCCAGTGCGGTGCTGCCGCCGTCGATGAACAGCGTCTGGTGCGGCTGCACCAGGCCGGCCGCACGGCGGGCGATGGCCTGCTTTACCGCCGGCATCACCGCGGCGCGCTGCTGCGAGCTCATCACCCCGGTGTTCAGCGCCACCGCGCCGCCGTGCGTTTTCTGCACCAGGCCGCGGGCGGCCAGCTGCCGCAGGTCGCGGCGGATGGTGTCGTCCGACACGCCGTAATCGGCCGCCAGCGCCGCCACCTCCACCCGGCCGCGGGTCTTCAGCAACTCGGCAATGCGTTGCTGGCGCTCTTCCACGAAGCGGGGCAGGTCGGTGGGCGTGCTCATCTGGGTTTGCGGCATTGCGCGGTGATTGAATGCGGGAATGTATTTGAGTGTGCATAATCGTGCAAACACCTCACCCGCCCGCCGACCCATGCCGCCATCGCCCGCCGCCGACCTCACCGACCGCCAGCTGCGGCGCGCGCGCTTCGCCACGCGGGCCCAGTTCTTCGCGTTCGGCTTCATCACCGGCAGCTGGGGCACCCACGTGCCCAGCGCCAAGGCGCACTACGCGTTGTCGGAAGGGCAGTTGTCCATCGCGTTGCTGGCCGCGGCGGTGGGGGCGGTGCTGTGCCTGCTGCGGGCCGGCACCATCGTGGAATGGCTGGGGCCGCGGCGGGTGACGCAGCTGGCGGGGCTCACGTTGTGCGTCTCGCTGGCTTCGGTGCTGCTGCCTTCCAGCGGCAGCGGCGCGCCGCTGGCCATGTTGCCGCTGGTGCTGCTGCTGGGCGTGTTCGGTGCCTCCACCGCGCTGTTCGACGTGGCCATCAATGCCGAAGGCTCGCTGCTGGAAACGCGTGGCGGCCTCAAGGTGATGAGCGGCTTCCACGGCATGTGGAGCCTGGGTGCGATGACCGGCGCCGGTGTCGGCGGCCTGCTGTTGCACGCCCAGGTGCCGGCGCTGTGGCAGCTGGCGGGCGCCTGCGCCGCCGCGCTGCTGGTGATGCTCACCGTCTCGGCCCGCATGCTGCCCGAGCACCCGGCGGTGGAGCACGACCCCGCCGACGGCCCGCGCCGCCGCTGGACCGGCCTGCTGGTGCTGCTGGGCCTGCTGGGGGCCGCCGGCCTGATGGCCGAAGGCGCGATCTACGACTGGAGCGTGCTGTGGATCGTGCAGGACCTGCAGCAGGACCAAGCGGTGGGCGCTGCCGGCTACGCGGCTTTTGCCGGCGCAATGGCGCTGACCCGCTTTGCCGGTGACTGGTTGCGCACGCACATTCCCGCACCGCGGCTGCTGGCCGGCAGCGGCCTGCTGGCGGCGGCGGCCATGAGCACCGCGCTGCTGGCGCACAGCGCCTGGGTGGCGGTGCCGGCGCTGGCGCTGGTGGGTGCAGGCCTGGCCAACGTGGTGCCCATCCTCCTCATGGCAGCCAGCCGCGCACCGGGCGTGGCACCGGCGGCGGGCATCGCGGCGGTGTCGTCGCTGGGCTACCTGGGCTTCGTGGCCGGGCCGCCGCTGATCGGCGGCGTGGCCCATGCCACTTCGCTGACCGGCGGCCTGACGGTGTTGGTGGCCGCGGCGCTGCTGATGGCCTGGGGCGCACGCCGGCTGCCGACCTGACACCCGCGGACGGTGGCGGGATTTGGGGGTAAACCCTAGATCCTGGGTATGCATGTTGCACCG
This sequence comes from Aquincola tertiaricarbonis, assembly GCF_023573145.1. Taxonomy (GTDB): domain Bacteria; phylum Pseudomonadota; class Gammaproteobacteria; order Burkholderiales; family Burkholderiaceae_C; genus Aquincola; species Aquincola tertiaricarbonis_B. The sequence continues at coordinate 2,650,207 of NZ_CP097636.1, read as the reverse complement.
CGGAGGCTGCCGCCCGTGGGGGTCGGCCCACCGGAGAAGTCGATGCCGCCGTCCATCAAAGCCCTGTCGGCCCTGCTGCTGGCCGCCTTCGGCCTGCTGTCGGTCCTGCCTGCCAGCGCGGCCGACAACATCCTGGACGTGCTTGACCGCTCGCAGTCGCTGCGCCTGGCGCAGCTCTCACCGGTGGACGCGGACGATGCGCGCGCCCGCGTGCTGCAGGCCAGTTTCCAGCGGGTGCTGGCGGCGGCCGATGGGCTGGCAGGCCGCGCGGTGGGCTTGCAGGTGGTGCAGGGCCCGGTGGTGGCCGAGACCTTCCATGGCCGCTTGATCGTGGTGCATGCCGACCTGGCGTCGCGGCCCGAGGGTGAACGCCTCTTCGTGCTGGCGCATGAGCTGGGCCATGTGGCGCATGCCGACTGGGCGGCGGTGGGCCGCGTGTACCAGCGTCACATCCCGGCCGAGGTGTTGCAGTCGCGCACCGATGCGGTGGCCGGCCTGCTGGGCCGCGACATGTCGGCGCTGTCGCATGAACAGGAGCTGGGCGCCGATGCCTATGCGCTGCAGCTCATCGGCCGCCTGGGCCATGGCATGGAGGCGGCGGTGGCCGCCTTCACCCGCTACGGGGTGCAGAAGGACTCGGCCACCCACCCGGGCACGCGCAAGCGCATCGTGGCCCTGCGCCTGTCGGCGCCGTGACCCCAAGGGCGCGGTGCTTTCAGCGGCGCAGCAGCCGCAGCGCGGCCAGCGCGAACACCACGAACAGCGCCAGGCTGAAGAATTCGTAGGGCACGCCCAGCACCTTCACCGCCGCATCGGCACAGGAGGCGCGGGCCTGGAACACCTCGGGCGCCCAGCCGTCCAACCCCAGGCCGCTGACGATGCGGTCGGCCAGCGTGAGGTTGCACGAGGCGGTGGCCGCGGCCACGAAGTGCTGCCACAGCGCCGCCGCCACGCCGCTGAGCGACAGCAGCAGCACCAGCAGGGCCGACAGCCCGCGGCCCAGACCGTTGCGGAGGACCAGGCCGATGACACAGGCGATGGCGATGGCCACGAAGATCACCCGCTGCAGCACGCACCAGGGGCAGGGCTGCATGTCGAACACATGCTGCGACACCAGCGCCGCCGCCACCGCGGCCAGCGACACCAGCGCGATCATGCCCAGCCACGCATTGCTGCGCCGGGCCGGCGAATCCGCGGCCCTCACGCTGCGACTTCGGCGATCAGCTCGATCTCGACACAGGCGCCCATCGGGATCTGCGCCACCGAGAACGCGCTGCGCGCATGGGCGCCGACCTCGGCACCGAACACCTCGCCCAGCAGTTCGGAAGCGCCGTTGGTCACCAGGTGCGCCTCGGTGAATTCCAGCGTGCTGTTGACCAGGCTCATCAGCTTGACGATGCGCTTGACCCGGCCCAGGTCGCCGCCGACGGCCGCGCTCAGCGTGCCCATCAGGTCGATGGCGATGGCGCGTGCGGCGGCCTTGCCTTCGTCGGTGGTCATGGTGGCGCCCAGCTTGCCGACCCAGGGCTTGCCGTCCTTCTTGGCGATGTGGCCCGAGATGAACACCAGGTTGCCCGTCTGCACGAAGGGCACGTAGGCCGCGGCCGGCGTGGCGACGGCGGGCAGCGTGATGCCCAGGGACTTCAGGCGTTCGGCAATCGGGGAAGACATGGTGGCGTGATCCTTCGGGACGGACGGAGGGAAGAAAGAGCGCGGGATCGTACACCCCCGAAAGAGGGGCTCGTGCCTACACTCGCCGCATGGGAGGACACGCGGCGGGCCTGCAGCTCGCCGGGCTGGTAGTCGCATGGCTCGGCGGCGTGCTGCTGGCCTGCCTGCTTCCCAGCGCCTGGCCGTGGTGGCATGCCGCGGCCTGCGTGGCGGCTTCGCTGCCGGTGGTCTTGCTGGCGGCCTGCCTCGCCTGGCGCGGCCGGCCGCCGCGCTGGTGGCTGCCGCTGGCCATGGCCGGCCTGACGGGTTCAGGGCTGGGCCTGTCCGCGTGGCGCGCCAGCGTGGTGCTGGCCGAGGCCGTGCCGCCCGCGCTGGAGAACCAGGTGCTGCTGGCGGAAGGCACGGTGGCCGACCTGCCGCGCAGCGTGCCGGGTGGCGTGCGCTTTGTGTTCGAGGTGCAGGCCGCGCAGCACCAGGGCCGGCCGGTGTTGGTGCCGCGGCGGGTGCTGCTGGGCTGGTACGCCGGCCGCGACGAGGCCGACGATGCCGGCCCGGCGATGCCGGTGGTGGCCACCGGCCTGCGCGCCGGTGAGCGCTGGCGCCTGCCGGTGCGCCTGCGCCAGCCCCACGGGCTGGTCAACCCGCACGGCTTCGACCGCGAGCTTTGGTTGTTCGAGCAAGGCATCCGCGCCACCGGCAGCGTGCGTGACGGCGGTGCCACCCCGCCGCAGCGCCTGGCGCCGGCGCCCTGGGCTTCGCTGGCCGCTGTGCGCCAGCAGGCGCGGGATGCCTTGATGCGCCAGGTGGCCGATGAGCGCAGCGCCGGCGTGCTGGCCGCGCTGGTGCTGGGCGACCAGGCGGCCATCGAGGCTGGCGACTGGCGCCTGTTCCGCGACACCGGCGTGGCCCACCTGATGAGCATCAGCGGCCTGCACGTGACCATGCTGGCCTGGCTGGCGGCCTGGGCCATCGGTCGGGTGTGGCGGCGCAGTGCCACCGCCCTGCGTTGTGGCCCGGCGCCGGTGGCCGCGCGCTGGGGCGGCGTGGCGGTGGCCGCGGCTTATGCCGCCTTCGCCGGCTGGGGCGTGCCGGCCCAGCGCACCGTGTGGATGCTGGCCACCGCCGCGATGCTGGCGCAGGCCGGCCTGCACTGGCCTGCGCCGCTGGTGCTGCTGGCCGCGGCCGCGGTGGTCACCGCCTTCGACCCCTGGGCGCTGCTGCAGCCGGGTTTCTGGCTGTCGTTCGCGGCGGTGGGCTTGTTGATGGCGTCGGGTCCCGGGCCCCACACCGCGCCGGCAGCGCCGACGGAGGCGGACGACGTGCCGCTTGTGCCTCCGGGCCTCCTGGCCCGGCTGCGCCGCCACGCCAGCCACGCTTCGCAGGGACTGCTGCGGGCCCAGGCCGTCGCCACGCTGGGGCTGGCGCCGCTCACGCTGGTGTGCTTTCAGCAGCTGTCGCTGGTGGGCTTCGTGGCCAACCTGCTGGCCATTCCGCTGGTGACGCTGCTGGTCACGCCGCTGGCGCTGGCCGGCCTGCTGCTGCCGCCGCTGTGGTGGCTGGCCGCGGCGGTGCTGCAAGGCCTGGCGGCGTTGCTGCAGGTGCTGCAGGAAGTGCCGGGCGCGGTGTTCACGGTGGCGGCGGCGCCGGCCTGGGCGCAGCTGGCCGGCCTGGCCGGTGGCCTGCTGGGCGTGCTGCGCCTGCCCTGGCGCTGGCGGCTGCTGGGCCTGCCGTTGCTGTTGCCGCTGCTGTGGCCGCCACCGCAGCGGCCGGCTGAAGGCGGGCTGGAGGTGGTGGCGGTGGACATCGGCCAGGGCACCGCCGTGCTGCTGCGCACGCGGCGGCATCTGCTGGTGTTCGACACCGGGCCGGCCTACGGCAGCGGCCCGGTACAGGCCGCCAGCGACGGCGGCAACGACGCCGGTGCCCGCGTGCTGCTGCCGCTGCTGCAGGCCCGGGGCGAACGCCGCATCGACCTGCTGCTGCTCAGCCACCGCGACAGCGACCACGTGGGCGGCGCCGCCTCGCTGATGGCCGGCCTGCCGGTGGCGGCGCTGCTCAGCTCGCTGGAAGAGGGCCATCCGCTGCTGGCCGGCCCCCGGCCGCAGCAGCGCTGCGAGGCCGGCCAGCACTGGGCCTGGGACGGTGTGCGCTTCGAGGTGCTGCACCCGCCGGCCGGCTCATATTCACAGCCGATGCGCCCCAATGCGCGCAGCTGCGTGCTGAGGGTGGTGGATGCCGTCGGCCGCAGCGTGCTGCTGACGGGCGACATCGAGGCGCCGCAGGAAGCCTGGCTGCTGGCCACGCAGGGCGCCCGCCTGCGCAGCGACGTGCTGCTGGTGCCCCACCATGGCAGCCGCACCTCGTCCAGCCCGGCGTGGCTGCAGGCGGTGGCGCCACGGGTGGCGGTGGTGCAGGCGGGCTACCTCAACCGCTTCGGCCATCCGCATGCCGCGGTGCTTGCGCGCTACAGCGAGGCCGGCATTGCCGTGGTGCGCAGCGATACTTGCGGCGCCTGGACATGGCGGGAGGGTGCCATGTCCTGTGCACGTCAGACGTCCCAGCAGTTTTGGCGTCGGCCACCGCCGTCACCGTGATGGCGTGGAAGTTGCATCGCATCCGAAGTCAGATAAAGGAACCGTTCGTGGCCATTCACGTCGCTCTCAACCACGTCACGCGCTATCGCTACGACCGTCGCGTCAGCCTCTCCCCCCAAGTCGTCCGACTGCGGCCCGCGCCGCACTGCCGCACCCCCATCCTGAGCTACTCGCTGCGCGTCGAGCCGACCCAGCACTTCAACAACTGGCAGCAGGACCCGTTCGCCAACTACCTGGCCCGCTTGGTCTTCCCCGAGAAAACGACCGAATTCACCATCACGGTCGACCTGGTCGCCGAGATGGCGGTCTACAACCCGTTCGACTTCTTCCTCGAGCCCGAGGCCGAGAACTTCCCGTTCAAGTACGCCCCCGGCACCGAGCACGACCTGGCGCCCTACCTGTCCAAGTGCGAGCTGTCGCCGCGCTTCAAGGCGCTGGTCGACAGCATTCCGCGCACCGAACAGCGCACCATCGATTTCCTGGTCGGCATCAACCAGCGCCTGCAGCAGGAGATCCGCTACCTGGTGCGCCTGGAACCCGGCGTGCAGACGCCCGAAGAAACGCTGACGCTGGGCAGCGGTTCCTGCCGCGACACCGGCTGGCTGCTGGTGCAGGTGCTGCGCCACATGGGCCTGGCCGCGCGCTTCGTCTCCGGCTACCTGATCCAGCTCAAGCCCGACGTCAAGTCGCTCGACGGCCCCAGCGGCACCGAAGTCGACTTCACCGACCTGCACGCTTGGTGCGAAGTGTTCCTGCCCGGCGCCGGCTGGATCGGCCTCGATCCCACCTCCGGCCTGCTGGCCGGCGAAGGCCACATTCCCGTGGCCTGCACGCCCGAGCCTTCCAGCGCCGCTCCGGTGGAAGGCGCGGTGGACGAGTGCGAGGTGACCTTCGAGCACCACATGCAGATCACGCGCATCTACGAGTCGCCGCGCGTGACCATGCCCTACACCGACGACCAGTGGCAGCAGGTGCTGGCGCTGGGCCACCAGGTGGATAGCCAGCTGGTGCAGGACGACGTGCGCCTGACCATGGGCGGCGAGCCCACCTTCGTCAGCGTCGACGACCGCGACGGTGCCGAATGGAACACCGATGCGCTGGGCCCCACCAAGCGCGGCCTTGCCCAGGGCCTGACGCAGAAGCTGCGCGACCGCTACGGCGCGGGCGGCTTCCTGCACTTCGGACAGGGCAAGTGGTACCCGGGCGAGCAACTGCCGCGCTGGGCGCTGTCCATCTGCTGGCGCGCCGATGGCGAGCCCTGCTGGCAGGACCCGGCGCTGTTCGCCGACGAGCGCGAGCAGCACCACTACACCAGCGACGATGCCAAGGCCTTCGTCCACACGCTGACGCGCAAGCTGGGCGTGGAAGACAAGTGGGTGCAGCCCGGCTACGAAGACACCTGGTACTACCTGTGGCGTGAGCGCCGCCTGCCGGTCAACGTCGACCCGTTCGACTCGCGCCTGGGCGACGAGCTGGAACGCGCCCGCCTGCGCCGCGTGTTCGACCAGGGCCTGGAAAGCGTGGTGGGCTACCTGCTGCCGCTCAAGCCGAACGAGGCGCCCGGTGTCGGCGGCCCGCGCTGGGTCACCGGCCCCTGGTTCTTCCGCGACGAGCGCATGTACCTGGTGCCCGGCGATTCGCCGATGGGCTACCGCCTGCCGCTGGACTCGCTGCCCTGGGTCAAGGAAGGTGACTACCCGTACCTGATCGAGCAGGACCCGTTCTCGCCCAAGGCAGCGCTGCCCAGCGCCGCCGCGCTGCGTGCGCAATACCCGGTGGGCACGGCCGGCACCGGTGTCGCCGGTGCCGTGGCCTTCGGCACGCCGGGTGGCGTCACCGCCGTGGGCGGCATGTCGCCGGTGGTGCAGGGCTTCCAGCCGGGTGGCTCGCCGTGGGCGCCCGGCACCGGAGAAGGCCAGGTCGGCGGCCAGGGCGAGGGCCGTTCCGCCGCGCTGCAGGCGCCGGCGGCGTCCGATGCCCGCTTCCCGCAGCGCTTCGAGTCGGCGGGCTGGATCACCCGCACCGGCCTGTGCGTGGAAGTGCGCGACCCGATGCGCGCCAACGGCCCCAAGGCCGAGGCCCTGGCCAAGCACAAGAGCGGTGTGCTCTACGTCTTCATGCCGCCGCTGTCGGCGCTGGAAGACTACCTGGAGCTGCTGGTGGCGGTGGAAGCCACCGCCACCGAGCTGGGCATGAAGATCGTGCTGGAAGGCTACCCGCCGCCGCGTGATCCGCGCCTGAAGATGCTGCAGGTCACGCCCGACCCGGGCGTGATCGAGGTCAACATCCACCCGGCCAAGAACTGGGACGAACTGGTGGACCACACCGAGTTCCTGTACCAGGCGGCGCATGAGTCGCGCCTGTCCACCGAGAAGTTCATGGTCGACGGCCGCCACACCGGCACCGGCGGCGGCAACCACTTCGTGCTGGGCGGCGCCACGCCGGGCGACAGCCCCTTCCTGCGCCGGCCCGACCTGCTGCCCAGCCTGCTGACCTTCTGGCACAACCACCCCAGCCTGAGCTACCTGTTCTCCGGTCTCTTCATCGGCCCCACCAGCCAGTCGCCCCGCATCGACGAAGCGCGTGACGACCAGGTCTACGAGGCCGAGATCGCGATGAAGGAGATCGAGCGGCAGATCGGCCTTTACGGTCAGTGCCCGCCGTGGCTGATCGACCGCATGCTGCGCAACGTGCTGATCGACGTCACCGGCAACACCCACCGGTCCGAGTTCTGCATCGACAAGCTCTACTCGCCCGATGGCCCCACCGGCCGGCTGGGCCTGCTGGAGCTGCGTGCCTTCGAGATGCCGCCCCATGCCCGCATGAGCCTGGTGCAGCAGCTGCTGCTGCGCGCGCTGGTGTCGTGGTTCTGGAAGCAGCCCTACAAGGGCAACGGCACCACGCGGCTCACGCGCTGGGGCACCGGCCTGCACGACCGCTTCCTGCTGCCCACCTTCGTGAAGATGGACTTCGACGACGTGATCGCCGAACTCAACCACGCGGGCTTCGCCTTCGATGCGCAGTGGTTCGCGCCGCACCTGGAGTTCCGCTTCCCGCTGGTGGGCCACGTGGCCACGCAAGGCATCGAACTCACACTGCGCAACGCCCTGGAGCCCTGGCACGTGATGGGCGAGGAGGGCGCCATCGGCGGCACGGTGCGTTACGTCGATTCGTCGCTGGAGCGGCTGGAGGTCAAGGTCACCGGCCTCAACGACAACCGCCACGTCATCACCGCCAACGGCCATGCGGTGCCGCTGCAGCCCACCGGCCGCATCGGCGAGTTCGTCTGCGGCGTGCGCTACCGCGCGTGGCAGCCGCCCTCGGCGCTGCACCCCACCATCGGCGTGCACGCACCGCTCACCTTCGACATCGTGGACAACTGGCTGGGCCGCTCGATCGGCGGCTGCCGCTACCACGTGGCGCACCCGGGTGGCCGCAACTACGACACCTTCCCGATCAATGCGTACGAAGCCGAAAGCCGTCGCCTGGCCCGCTTCTTCGCCAACGGCCACACGCCGGGGGCGATGAAGGTGGCGCCGGCGCAGCCCAGCCGGGAATTCCCATTCACGCTCGACCTGCGGCTGGGGTAACGTCGCGGACTTGTGCCGTGAACTGATAAAAGTGTGAGCGACCCGTTGCCTTCCGATCCCGCCCCAACGCCACCGCTGGGGCTGCTGGCACAGCTCGACCTGCCCGATCCCGACAGCTTCGATGAACTGCGCAACCCCGACGGCCACCTGCGGCCGGCGTGGCGGCGCTTCTTCGACTGGCTGCCGGCGGACGAAACGCCCGCCGGCTTCGACAAGCGGCTGGAGCTGATCGCCCAGCAGATCAAGGTCGACGGCGTCACCCACAACATCCACGGCGCCGATGGCACGGCCGCGCGGCCCTGGTCGCTCGAGCTGCTGCCGATGCTGATCGAGCCGGCCGACTGGGCGGTGATCGAGCGCGGCGTGTCGCAGCGCGCGCTGCTGCTCGACACGATGATGGCCGACGTGTACGGCGAGCAGAAGCTGCTGCGCGAATCGCTGCTGCCGCCCTCGCTGCTGTACCGCCACCCTGGCTACCTGCGGCCGCTGCACGGCGTGCGGCCGCCCGGCGGCGTGCACCTGCACATCGCCGCCTTCGACCTGGCGCGGGGCGCCGATGGCCACTGGTGGGTGATCTCGCAGCGCACGCAGGGCCCCTCGGGCCTGGGCTATGTGCTGCACAACCGGCTCATCATCTCGCGCCTGTTCCCCGAGGCCTTTCGCGAAATGCGGGTGCAGCACATCGCTTCCAGCTACCGCCGCCTGCTCGACACGGTGGAGGCGCAGGCCCGGCACATCGCCGGCGGCTCGCCACGGGTGGTGCTGCTCACCTCGGGGCCCTACAACGAAACCTACTTCGAGCATGCCTACCTGGCGCGCTACCTGGGCGTGCCGCTGGTGGAAGGCGGTGACCTGACGGTGCGCGCCGACCGGCTGTACCTGCGCACCGTCGCCGGCCTGGAGCCGGTGCACGGCGTGTTGCGCCGGCTGGACGACGACTACTGCGACCCGCTGGAGCTGCGCCCCGATTCCACGCTGGGCATTCCCGGCCTGCTGCAGGCGGTGCGGGCCGGCCATGTGGTGGTGGCCAATGCCCTGGGCAGCGGCTTCCTCGAATCGCCGGCGGTGCAGGGCTTCCTGCCCGCCATCTCACGTCGTCTGCTGGGCCAGGAGCTGGCCATGCCGTCGCTGCCTTCATGGTGGTGCGGCGAGGCGGCGGCCTTCAAGGCGGTGCTGCCCTCGCTGGCCGAACGGGTGCTGCGCCCGGCCTTCCCGCACCCGGAGCGCGGCCGAGCCACCGTGCCTGGCGAAGCCGGCGTGGCCGACTGGGTGCGCCGCATCCAGGACGACCCCGACGCCTGGCTGGCCCAGGGCCGGCTGATGCTGTCGCGCACGCCGATGTGGCGCGACGGCAAACCCAGTGCCGGCGCCGCGATGCTGCGTGTTTATGCCATCGCCGACACCGAGCGCCGCTGGCATGTGCTGCCGGGCGGCATGACCCGCGTGGCCACCCGCTCGCCGCTGTCGGTGTCGATGCAGCACGGCGGCTCCAGCCTCGACACCTGGGTGCTGACCGACGGCCCGGTGGACACCTTCTCGATGCTGCCGCAGCGCCTGAAGGTGGACGACATCGCCACCCGCCGCCGGCCGGTGAGCAGCCGCACCGCCGAGAACCTGTTCTGGCTGGGCCGTTACACCGAGCGCACCGAGCAGGCGGTGCGCCTGGCCCGCTCGATGCTCAACACCATGGACGCCGACCTCGACCCGCCGGCGCCGGTGATGGACGCGCTGTGCCGGCTGGCCGTGTACAACGGCCTGGCGGCCTACGGCACGCCCAGCGCCTCGCGCGCGCCGCAGGTGTTCGAGCGCAGCGTGCTGGCCGCGCTGGCCTCGGGCGCGGCCCAGGGCAAGCCGGTGCAGCGGCCCGCGGTCACCAGCATCGCCAGCCACATCGGCGCGCTGGAGTTCTCCGCCAGCGCGCTGCGTGACCGGCTCTCGCCCGAGCAGGTGAACCTGGTGCGCCGCATGGGCGAAGAATTCAACGCCACCTTCGCCAACCTCGACGACCGGCTGCCCACCGTGGCGCAGGCCATGCCTGCGCTCGACCGGCTGGGCCTGCAACTGGCCGCCGTCACCGGCGCGCAGACCGACCGCATGACCCGCGACCACGGCTGGCGCCTGCTCACCGTCGGCCGCCTGATCGAGCGGCTGGCCGGCATGGCCCACACGCTGCACGTGCTGCTCGACCTTGATGCGCTGCGCAGTGCGGTGGGCGTGGACCTGGTGCTGGAGCTGTTCGACAGCACGCTCACCTTCCGCTCGCGCTACCAGCGGCATGAAGACCTTTTGGCCCTGGTCGACCTGCTGGTGCTGGACGACGCCAACCCGCGTGCCTTCGCCGGCACGCTGCGCCGCCTGCGCACCGAGCTGGGCAAGCTGCCCGGTACCGCCAGCGCCATCGACGCGCTGCGTGAACGGCTGCCGGCCGAAGGTGCCGGCATCACGCTGGACGAGCTGCGCGACCTGGACGATGAAGCGCTGCGCCAGCAGCTCTGCGTGCTGTCCGACCGGCTGCAGCAGGCCGGCACCCGGCTGTCCGACGACGTCGGCCAGCGCTACTTTGCCCATGCCGAAGGCGGTGACCGCCTGCGCCGCGTCTGAGGGTCCGATGAACCGCCTACCCTCCACCCCCGGCGTGGCCCTGCAGGTCGAGCACGTCACCCGCTACCACTACGCCGCGCCGGTCGACCTGGCGCAGCACGAAGCCTTCCTGCGGCCGATCGAGGACGAGTTCCAGCACGTCGAAGGCTTCGAGATGGGCGTCGAGCCCGAGCCGCTGCACCACAGCACCGGCCGCGACCGCTACGGCAACACCCGCATCTTCTTCACCGTCACCGGTGCCCATCGTCGGCTGGACGTGTGGGCCCGCAGCCGTGTGCGGGCGCTGCCCCGTGACCATGAGGCCCGCCTGCCCGACACCCAGCCCTGGGAAGAGGTGGCCGCCCGGCTGCGGTATGCCGCGCGGGCGCCTTATGAGCCGGCCAGCGAATTCGCCGTCGCTTCGCCGTACGTACCGCGGCTGCCCGAACTGTTCGAATTCGCGAACGAATCGCTGCAGCCCGGGCGTCCCATCGGCCTGTGCGCGGTCGATCTGATGCACCGCATCCACAGCGGCTTTCGCTACCAGAGCGCCAGCACCACCATCGACACGCCGCTGTCCACGGTGCTGGAAGAGCGCCGCGGCGTGTGCCAGGACTTCGCGCATCTGATGATCGGCGCGCTGCGCATGCATGGCCTGGCGGCGCGCTACGTCAGCGGCTACCTGCTCACCACGCCGCCCGGTGCGGACGACGAGCAGGCCGATGGTGAAGAGGCGCTGGTGGCCGCGGCCGCCAGCGTGGGCGCGCCCCGCTTCATCGGCGCCGATGCCTCGCACGCCTGGGTGTCGGTGTGGTGCCCCGAGGCTGAAGGCGATGGTTTCTGGCTGGAGTTGGACCCGACCAACGACATGCTGCCGGCCACCGACCACGTGCGCCTGGCCTATGGCCGCGACTTCGGCGACGTGACGCCGTTGCGCGGCGTGATTCGGGGTGGCGGCGACCATGCGCTCGAGGTCGGCGTCAAGACAGAGAGAGTGGTTTGAAGTGCCCCATCGTGGGGTGATTTGGGCCTGGAAGTTGCTAAAGGTCCGGTAAAGAGGAGATCCAATGAAAACGGCCTACGACGAAATGCAGGTCAACGCCAGCGAGGTCCGCGAGCATTACCGCACCTATCAAAACTGGCTGCAGCAGCAACCCAGCGACGTGATGCGCTCACGCCGCGAAGAGGCCGAGGTGATATTCCGTCGCGTCGGCATCACCTTCGCGGTGTACGGCGCCAAGGATGAAGACGGCTCGGGCACCGAGCGCCTGATCCCCTTCGACCTCATCCCGCGGGTGATCCCCAGCGGTGAATGGCGCGAGATGGAAAAGGGCCTGCGCCAGCGCGTCAATGCCCTCAACCGCTTCCTGTACGACGTCTACCACGACCAGGAAATCATCAAGGCCGGCATCGTGCCGCGTGAGCAGGTCGTCAACAACGCGCAGTTCCGGCCCGAGATGATGGGCGTCAACCTGCCGGGCAATGTGTATTCGCACATCTCCGGCATCGACATCGTGCGTGCCGGCAATGCCGACGGCAGCGGCACCTACTACGTGCTGGAAGACAACCTGCGCGTGCCCAGCGGCGTGAGCTACATGCTCGAGAACCGCAAGATGATGATGCGGCTGTTCCCCGAGTTGTTCAGCCAGCATCGTGTGGCGCCGGTGGCCCACTACCCCGACCTGCTGCTGGACACGCTGCGCGCCGTTTCGCCCTCGGGCGTGAACGACCCGGTGGTGGTGGTGCTGTCGCCCGGCATGTACAACAGCGCCTACTTCGAGCACGCCTTCCTGGCCCAGCAGATGGGTGTGGAACTGGTCGAAGGCAAGGACCTCTTCGTCGACGACAACTTCGTGTTCATGCGCACCACGCAGGGCCCGAAGCGGGTGGACGTGGTCTACCGCCGCGTGGACGACGACTTCCTCGACCCCAAGGCCTTCCGCCCCGACTCCACGCTGGGCTGCGCCGGCCTGCTCGATGTCTACCGCAGCGGCAACATCACCTTGTGCAATGCCATCGGCACCGGCGTGGCGGACGACAAGTCCATCTACCCGTACGTGCCCAAGATGATCGAGTTCTACCTCGGTGAAAAGCCCATCCTGCAGAACGTGCCTACCTACCTGGGCCGCGAGTCGGAAGGCCTGAAGTACATGCTCGACCACATGGACCAGCTCGTGGTCAAGGAAGTGCACGGCGCCGGCGGCTACGGCATGCTGATCGGCCCGGCGGCCACCAAGGCCGAGATCGCCGACTTCCGCAAGGTGGTGGAAAGTAACCCCACCAACTACATCGCACAGCCCACGCTGTCGCTGTCCAGCTGCCCCACCTTCGTCGAGTCGGGCATTGCGCCGCGCCACATCGACCTGCGGCCCTTCGTGCTGTCGGGCAAGACGGTGCAGATGGTGCCGGGCGGCCTCACCCGCGTGGCCCTGAAGGAAGGATCCCTGGTCGTCAATTCGTCGCAAGGCGGTGGCACGAAGGACACCTGGGTGCTGGAAGCCTGAGAGACAGGAGAACAACAATGCTTTCGAGAACCGCCGACCACCTCTTCTGGATGGCGCGCTACATGGAGCGTGCCGAGAACACGGCCCGCATGCTGGATGTGAACTACCAGACCTCGCTGCTGCCGCAGTCGGCCGAAGAGGCCGAGCAGGGCTGGCGTGGTCTGCTCAGCATCAGCGAGCTGACCTGGGGCTTCCGCGAGAAGTACAGCGACTTCAGCGCCAAGAACGTCATGGACTTCATGGTGCGCGACGAGTCCAACTTCTCCAGCATCGCCAGCTGCCTGCGCGCAGCCCGCGAGAACGCCCGGGCGGTGCGCGGCGCACTGACCACCGAGGTCTGGGAAACGCAGAACCAGACCTGGCTCGAGTTCAACCGCATGATCAAGAGCACGGACTTCCACCGTGATCCGAGCGCGTTGTTCGAATGGGTCAAGTTCCGCTCGCACCTCAGTCGCGGCGTGACCGTGGGCACCATGCTGCAGGACGAGGCGCTGCACTTCCTGCGCATCGGCACCTTCCTGGAACGGGCCGACAACACCGCGCGGCTGCTGGACGTGAAGTTCCAGTCGCTGGCCGGCGACTTCTTTGGCAGCAATGCCAAGGAAGCGCAGGAGGTCGACTTCTACCACTGGAGCGCGGTGCTGCGTTCGGTCTCGGGCTTCGAGGTCTATCGCAAGGTCTACCGCAACGTGATCCGCCCGGAGAAGGTGGCCGAGCTGCTGATCCTGCGTGAAGACATGCCCCGCTCGCTGGTGGCCTGCCTGAACGAGGTGGTGACCAACCTGCGCCTGGTGGCCAACGACCAGAGCCGCGAAACCCTGCGCCGGGCCGGCCGCATCCGCGCCGACCTGATGTACGGCCGCATCGACGAGATCCTGGCGACCGGCCTGCATGCCTACCTGACGCAGTTCCTCGACCGCGTGGGCGACCTGGGTGTGGGCATCAGCCGGGACTTCCTGGTCCCGGTCGCAGCTTGAAATAGCCCCCAAGCTCGCTGCGCTCGCTACCCCCAGGCCCTTGTGAAAGGGCCCTTCGGGCCCAGGGGCCGCCCCGCTGGCGGACCGGCAAAGCCGGATCCGCGGCGGGTGGCTTGAAGGGCGGCTTTGCTTCGCTCGCCTTTCACCTGTTACCGGTCGGGAATTTTTGCGTGGCGCAGTGTGCGTCGTGGGCCTAGAATTACTGCTCGGTAATTTTGGGGTTCGACATGGGCTCGGAGGCTGAAGAGTTACCGGTCGGTCATTTTGATGCGGGCATTGTGGTTCGGACCTCGGAGCAGCTCGGTGAGGCGGTGAGGGCGCGGCGCAAGGCGCTCGGGCTCACGCAGTTGGACATCGCCGGGATGGGCAATACCGGCAATCGTTTCATCGTCGAGCTGGAGAAGGGCAAGCCCACGCTGCAGCTGCAGAAGGTGCTGTCGATGCTCGACCTGCTGGGGCTGGAAGTGGTCGTGAGGCCCAAGACCGGCGCATCGACATGACGACGCGGCCCAGCGCGCTTTCGGTGTTCTACGGCGACGACTGCGTGGGCACCGTCCACGATCGCGCGCCGCTGACCTTCGCGTACACGGCCGACTGGCTCAGCCGTCCGTCGCCCTGGTCGCTCGCTGCCATCCCGCTTCAGCCGGGCGAACAGTCGGGCGCCGCTGTCCACGCGTTTTTCGAGAACCTGCTGCCTGAAGGTGAGTTGCGCCAGTACCTCGCGCAGCAGCGCCAGGCGTCCAGCCTATTTGCTTTGCTGCTGGCGTTGGCGGGCGACACGGCCGGCGGTTTTGTGCTTGTGCCGGTTGGCGAGCGCCCACCGGTGGCTCGGTATGAAGCCACCAGCTGGGAAGCCCTGGCGCAGCATCTGGCGGTTCAATCGGCGGCCGCCATCGACCTGCAGGGCGCCGACGCGCGCATCTCGCTCGCAGGCGCACAAGACAAAACCAGCATCGCTTTGCTGGCCGACGGGATGCCGCGGCTGCCCAAGGGCGCGTCGCCGTCCACACACATCCTCAAGCCGAACATCCGGCGGCTCGACAAGGTCTGGCACTCGGCGGCCAACGAGACCCTCGTGATGCGCACGGCAGGGTATTGCGGGCTGCCCGTCGCTGAAGTGTTCTACGAGCCGCTGACCCAGGCTTGCATCGTGCGCCGCTTCGACCGGCTGCTGCGCCCTGACGGCAGCCTGGCCCGCCTGGTGCAGTACGACCTGTGCCAACTGGCCGGTCAGCTGTCAGACCGCAAGTACGAGAAGGAGGGCGGCCCCGGCCTGGCCGACTGTGCGGCGCTGGTGCGCCGCTACAGCGGGCAGCCGGCGGTGGACCTGCGCCATCTGGTGCAGTGGGTGTTCTTCAACCTGTACGTGGGCAACAACGACAGCCATGCCAAGAACCTGTCGCTCTACAGCATGCCGGGTCGCGGCGTCAGCCTGACGCCCTTCTACGACCTGATGTGCACACGCCTGTATCCCGGGTTGTCGCAGGACTTCGCGTTCTCCATCGGCGGCGAGTGGCGGCCCGGCGCCATGACCTCGTCGCATGTGGCGCTGCTGGCGCAGTCACTGGGCATGCGGCCACAGTTCGTGGCTCAGCAGGCCGCCGCTGTGGCGCGCCTGTTGCCCGGTGCCGTGGCGCGCGCGCTGGGTGACCTGCAGCCGGTGCTGTCACCTTCGGCGCGCGTGATGGCGCAGCGGCTTTCGCAGTTCGTGTTGGCCAGCACCCGCAAGCTGGCGGCCCGGCTGGTGGCTTGATCCGGGCGCTGGGCGCCTACCGCTGAGCCAGCCGCGCGGCGTTGATCGTGGCACCCAGGTCGATCACCGCCATCGCGTAGTAGCTGGACCAGTTGTAGCGGGTCACGGCGTAGAAGTTGGCGGTGCCGGCCACGTAGCTGGGGGCGGCGTCGCCGTTCTGCAGTTCCACCAGGGCCAGCAGGCCGTCGTGGCGGCGGGCGTCTTCGTTGAGGGCGGCGCCCAGCTCGGTCATCTGCGTGGCGGTGAAGCTGGGCAGGATGTCGGGCGCCAGCAGGGTGGCGCGCTGGGTGGTGTCGCTGGGCACGGCCACGTCGTAGTGGGTGGGCATGCCGCGCTGCCAGCCGTGGTTGGCCAGGTAGTGCGCCACGCTGCCGATGGCGTCCACCGGGCTGTTCAGCAGGTCGATGTGGCCGTCGCCGTCGAAATCCACCGCATGGCGGTTGATGCTGCCGGGCATGAACTGCGGCAGGCCGATGGCACCGGCGTACGAGCCCTTGACCGTCTGCGGGTTGCAGCCGTCGCGGGCGCACCAGGCCAGCAGCTCTTCCAGCTCGCCGCGGAAGAAGGGCGTGCGGTCCTTGCGGCCGGTGGGAAAGTCGAAGGCCAGCGTGGCCAGCGCATCCAGCACGCGGAAGTTGCCGGTCATGCGGCCGTACAGCGTTTCCACGCCGATGATGCCGACGACGATCTGCGCCGGCACGCCGTACTGGGCTTCGGCCCGGGCCAGCGCCGCTTCATGCTGCTGCCAGAAGCGCAGGCCGGCGTTGATGCGGGTGGGCTCGATGAAGCGGGCGCGGTAGGCCATCCAGCTTTTGGCGGTGCCGGCCGGCGGCGGCATGATGAGCCGGGCCACCGAAGGCAGGTAACGCGCCTGGGCCAGCTGCTCGCGCACCCAGGCGGGGTCGAGCTGGCGGCGCTGGGCCAGGTCGTCGGCAAAGGCCATCACATCGTCGCGGCGGCCGTAGGTGACGACGTCGGGCGCGTCGTCGGTGCGCGCCTTGGAGGTCTTCGACGCGTGGGCCTTCGCGGACGCCTTCGCGGCCGGCTTGATGGCCGCATGCGCCGGCGCGGCCTTCTTGGCGGGTGTGTGGCCCGGCGTGGCCGGGTTGGCCTGGGCCAGGGGCGACGCCACCAGCAGCGGCAGGGCCAGGGCAGCGGCTGGCAGCAGCCCGCCCGCGTATCGCCGGGCAAGGGCCGGCCAGGTTCTCAAGGTCATCGGTCCATTATCCCGAGCGGCGTGCGGCGGCCGTGGCGCGCTGGAATCGGCGCTGCCAGCCGCGGTCGGGGCGCTGGCTGGCGCCGGGCGCATAACGCAGGGCATCCAGCGCTTCCAGCTCGGTGGCCACGGCCTGGCCGCGTTCGCCCAACCGCTCACGCACGCGCTGCGCCAGCGTGCGCGGCCCCTCGAAGGACCGGGCCGGCACGCCCAGCGTGGCCAGGCGCGCGCGCAGGTCGGCCTGCAGCCGCTCCCAGGGGTCGCGGCGCTGGCGGTCCCACAGGGCCCAGCCGGCGCCCAGCAGGGCGGCGCCGCTGGCCAGCCCCATCATCAACAGGGCCAGGTCTTCCCAGCGCGGCGTTTCAAAGCCCAGCTGCTTGAGCAGGTCGAACTGCTGGCTGCGCGAGTAGTTCAGCACCCACTGGTTCCAGCGGTTGTTCAGCAGCTCATAGGCGCCGCGCCAGCGCTCCATCAGCGCCGGGCTCATGCCGGCCAGCGCGCCGGCCACCAGGCCCGGCGGCGGCCGCAGCGACTGGCTGCGGTCCACCCGGTCGGGTGCCACGGCGGCGGTGGGGTCCACCCGCACCCAGCCGCGGCCGGGCTGCCAGATCTCGGCCCAGGCGTGGGCGTGGCTCTGGCGCACCACCAGGTAGCCGTCCTGCAGCACGGGGTCGGCGCCCTGGTAGCCGGTGACCACACGCGCCGGCACGTCCAGCGCCCGCATCACCACCACGAATGCGGTGGCGAAGTGCTCGCAAAAGCCCTGCTTGCGGTCGAGCCAGAACTCGTCGATGGCATGGCGGCCCACTTCATCGCCATACAGCCCGGGCGCCAGCGTGTAGCTGAAGCTCGCCGTGCGGATGTGGCGCAGCACCGCGCCGGCCAGCGTGGCGGCGTCGGCCTGGGCGTAGGCGGGCTGGCGGCGCAGCGCGGCGGCCCAGGCCAGCGTGCGCGGGTTGTAGCCGGGGGGCAGCGTGAGGTGGTCCTGCAGGCCCAGCGCCGCCTCGCGCGGGCCATGCTCGAAGCGGGGCCAGGCCTGCGCCGTGAAGCGCAGGCGCTCGGTCACCGGGCGGTCGGTCAGCCACTCCAGGTCGGGCCGCTGCATCAGGCGCCAGCCGTCGATCTGCGGCGCGCCCTCACCGCGGGGCGGCGTGGCTTCCAGCAGCGGCAGCAGCGGCAGGCGCGAGGGCTCCAGCGTCATCTCGTAGCGCACGGGCTGGCCCTCGGTGCGCAGTTCTGCGCGCAGCCAGGCCTGCGGGCCCATGCTGCTGCGTTCGAGCCGGTGCCATTCACGGCCGTCGAAGCGGCTGAGCACCGGGCCGCGCCAGTACAGCTGGGCATTGGGCGGCGGCGGTCCTTCGAAGCGCACGCGGAAGGCCACGCTGTCGTCGTTGGCCACCTCGGCCACGCCGCCCAGCGTGAGCGTGCCCGACAGGCCGGTGCGCCCGCCGGCATCCTGCGGCAGCGCCCACAGCGGCCCCACGCGCGGAAACAGCAGGAACAGCACCACCATCACCGGCATGCCGAACAGCGTGGCGCGGGCGGCCAGGCCGCCGGCCTCGCGCAGCGCCGGCTGGCCCACCGGCATGTGGGCCAGCACCAGCGCGGTGAGCAGCCCCCAGACCGCGATGATCATGGCCGCGGCCACCGGCAGCGTCTGCGAATACAGGAAGTTGGTGAGCACCAGGAAGAAGCCGAGGAAGAAGACCACCAGCGCATCGCGGCGGGCGCGCAGCTCCAGGGTCTTGAGCACCATCAGCATCACCAGCAGGGTGACGCCGGCTTCCTTGCCCAGCAGGGTGCGGTAGCTGTGCAGCGTCAGGCCCACGGCCACGGCCAGCAGCGCGGCCAGCACCCAGCGGCTGGGCAGGGGCGCCGCGCGCAGCGCCAGCACGGCGCGCGCGGTGAGCACCGCGCCCACCATCAGGCCGCACCACAGCGGCAGCCGGCCCAGGTGGGGCAGCAGCGTCCAGCCGATCACCACCAACAGGAACAGCACGTCGCGGGTGTCGCGCGGCAGGCGGCCGGGCAAGGGCCAGCGGGGCAGGCGCAGCGTGGTCATCGGGCCGCCCCGGGGTGCAGGGCCAGCGCGTCCAGCGCCTGCAAGCGGTGGGCATCGCCCTGGCCGGGCGGCAGTTCCAGCCCCGGCAGCCGCAGGCCGTGCAGCACGCCGGCCTGCTCGGCCGCTACCACCCAGGCCGCCAGGCGCGACAGCCGCGCCTCGGTGCCGGGCACGGCGGCCAGCTGCCAGTCCAGCCACAGCTCCTGGGTGGCGGCGCCGGTGTTCTCGCGCGTCACCAGCTCGCCGGTGCGCGCCGCCTTCTTCCACACCACGCGGCGCAGCGCGTCGCCGCGCCGGTAGGCGCGCACGCCGTCGAATTCACCGCCGTCGCGCTGGCGCTGCATCACCGCATCGCCGCCCAGCGGCAAGGGCGCGGGCAGCGGCGCGGGCGGGTTTTCCGGTGCCGGCCAGGCCAGCAGCCGGGCCGCCGGCCGCCACACCGTCCAGGCGCGGAAAAGGCCGAACGGGAAGCGTGTTTCCGCCCGCAGCGCCGGTATGCCGTGCAGGCCGCGCTGCGGTGGCACGAAGCGCAGCACCGCCGTGGCCTGGCCCAGCGCCGGCACGTCGATCCAGACCTGCGCGCCGCGCTGGGCCGGTGCCTCGAAGCCCAGGCCGATGCCGTGGCGCCGGCTGCCGGGGCTTTGCACCACCAGGTCCAGCCGCGCCGGCTCGCCGGCAAAGCTGCTGCCCACCGGGCGCAGCTGCAGCGTCAGGCCGCGCAGCGTGGCATGCGTCATGTGCAGCGAGGCGATGCCCGCGCCCGCCAGCAGGAAGGTGAGCACATAGCCCAGGTTGAGCTGATAGTTGATGGAGGCCAGCAGCATCACCAGCAGCGTGATGCCGAAGGCGAGCCCGGCCGGTGTGGGCACGATGTAGATGTTGCGCTGGGTGAGCACCCAGCGGTCGGTGAGCGGATGGCGCGCCTGCCACCAGGCCTGCCAGCGCGTGCGCAGGGCGGAGAGCATGGCGGCAGGCTAGGGCAGCGGCACCGCCTCGACCATGGCGCGCACCTGCTCCACGCTGCCGCGTCCGGCGCCGGCCACCGGCACCAGGCGGTGGGCGATGGCCTGCGCCAGGATGGCCTGCACATCGTCGGGCGCCACATGGCCGCGGCCGCCGATCAACGCATGCGCCTTGGCCGCGCGCAGCACCGCCAGCGCGGCGCGCGGCGACAGACCTTCGACGAACCATTCGCCCGAGCGGGTGGCGGCGATCAGCGCCTGCAGGTAGTCCAGCAGGGCCTCGGAAGCATGCACCTGCAGCACCGCCTGCTGCACCGCCAGCAGCTGCTCGGGCGTCATCACCGGCTGCAGCCGGGTGATGGCGGCGCGGCGGTCCTCGCCGGCCAGCAAAGCCCGTTCGCTGGCGCGGTCGGGGTAGCCCAGCGTGATGCGCATCAGGAAGCGGTCGAGCTGGCTTTCCGGCAACGGGTAGGTGCCCAACTGGTCGGTCGGGTTCTGGGTGGCGATGACGAAGAAGGGCCGCGGCAGCGGCCGCGTGTGGTTCTCCACCGTCACCTGGTGTTCTTCCATCGCCTCGAGCAGCGCGCTCTGGGTCTTCGGGCCGGCGCGGTTGATCTCGTCGGCCAGCAGCACCTGCGCGAACACCGGGCCGGGATGGAACACGAAGGACTCGGTGGAGCGCTCGAACACGCTGACGCCCACCAGGTCGCTGGGCATCAGGTCGGCGGTGAACTGCACGCGCGAAAAATGCAGCCCCAGCGACACCGCCAGCGTGTGCGCCAGCGTGGTCTTGCCGACGCCGGGCACGTCTTCGATGAGCAGGTGGCCGCCGGCCAGCAGGCAGGCGACGCAGTCCTCGATCTGCGGGCGTTTGCCGACGATGATCGTGCTAATCTGGTCCGTCAGTCTCGAAAGCAGCTGCGTGATGTCAAGGGCCATGCATGCACCTTATCCGAAAACCTCGAGCCCTTTTCCTCGATGACCACCGCCTTTTACAGCCATAAGGATTGCAAGGCGCACGAGATGGGCGCCAGCCATCCGGAGTGTCCGCAGCGCCTGGATGCGATCGCCGACCACCTGCGCGCCACCGGCCTGGACCTGGCGCTGGAGATGCGCGAAGCCCCGGTGGCGCAGCTGTCCGACGTGCAGCTGGCGCACAGCGCCGGCTATGTGCGCGAGATCTCGGACCTGGCCCAGCGCCTGCGCGACAACGGCAGCCGCCAGGCGGTGGACCCGGACACCAGCGCCGGCCCCGGCACCTGGAACGCGATGCTGCGCGCCGCCGGCGCCGCGGTGGCCGCGACCGATGCGGTGATCGACGGCGAGGTGGACAACGCCTTCTGCTCGGTGCGCCCGCCCGGCCATCACGCCACGCGCGGGCAGGCCATGGGCTTTTGCTTCTTCAACAACGTGTGCGTGGCCGCGCGCCATGCGCTGGACGTGCGCGGCTTGAAGCGCGTGGCCATCATCGACTTCGACGTGCACCACGGCAACGGCACCGAGGACATCGTGGCCGGGGACGAGCGCATCCTGATGTGCAGCTTCTTCCAGCACCCGCTGTACCCGAACAGCGGCGCCGTGCCGCTGGGCACCAACATGGTCAACCTGCCGGTGCCGCCCTACACCAAGGGCATGGAAGTGCGTGAGCTGATCGAGGCGATGTGGCTGCCGCGGCTGGAGGAGTTCCGGCCCGAGATGGTCTTCATCTCCGCCGGCTTCGATGCCCACCGCGAGGACGACCTCGGCCAGATGGGCCTGGTGGAAGCCGACTACGCCTGGATCACCTGGAAGATCGCCGACGTGGCCGAGCGCCATGCCAAGGGCCGCATCGTGTCCTGCCTGGAAGGTGGCTACAACCTGTCGGCGCTGGGCCGCAGCGTGGCCGCGCACCTGCGCGTGCTGGCCGGGGTGGACGGCGCTTGAGCCCGGTGCTGACCGGCCAGACGCTGGCCGGCTGGGTGCAAGGTCTGTGGCAACTGGCTTCGCTGGCCGAGCTGGCCCTGCTGGCCGCCTGCGTGGGCCTGGCTGGCGGCACGGCCTGGCTGCTGGGCCGCGACCGCCGGCGCGGCGGCATCTGGTTCGGCCAGCGGGTGGTGGACGGCGTGCTGTTCCCGCTGCTGGCACTGGGCGCGGTGCTGCTGGTGCGCCAGGGGATGCCGGCCGACATGCCGCGGGCGGTGTTCCATCTGGCGGTGCCGGTGCTGATGTCGTTGTGCGCCATCCGCCTGGCGGTGCGGGTGCTGCAGGCGGCCTTTCCGCAATCGCCGCTGGTGCGGCTGGTGGAGCGCTGGCTCTCGTGGCTGGTGTGGCTGTGCCTGGTGCTGTGGCTCACCGGCCTGCTGCCGGTGGTGCTGGCCGAGCTGGAAGCCATCACCTGGACGGTGGGCGGCGGCCAGGTCAGCCTGCGCAGCGTGATCGAAGGGGCGCTCAGCGCCGTGGTGGTGCTGGTGGCGGTGCTGTGGCTGTCGGCCGCCATCGAGGCGCGGCTGCTGGCCGGCGTCAGCGATGCCGGCTTCGTCGGCAACGTGTCGCTGCGCAAGATCGCGGCCAATGCCACGCGGGCGTTGCTGCTGGTGGTGGGGCTGCTGTTCGCGCTGTCGGCCGCGGGCATTCCGCTCACCGCGCTGTCGGTGCTGGGCGGCGCCATCGGCGTGGGCATCGGCCTGGGCCTGCAGAAGCTGGCGGCCAACTACGTCTCGGGCTTCGTGCTGCTGGCCGAAGGCAGCCTGCGCATCGGCGACATGGTGGTGGTGGACGGCTTCGAGGGCCGCATCACCGACATCAGCACCCGCTACACCGTGATCCGCGCGCTCAACGGCCGCGAGTCCATCGTGCCCAACGAGATGATGATCACCCAGCGGGTGGTGAGCATGACGATGAGCGACACCCGCATCAACGGCACGACGGTGGTGCAGGTGGCCTACGACACCGACGTGGATGCGCTGATTCCGCAGCTGGTGGCGGTGGTGGCCGCCATCGACCGGGTGATCACCGACCCGGCGCCGGCGGTGACGCTGACCGACTTCGCGGCCAGCGGGCTGGAGCTGACGATCAGCTTCTGGATCCGCGACCCGCACAACGGCCTGGGCGCGGTGCGCAGCGCCGTCAACCTGGCGGTGCTGCGCACGCTCAATGCGCTGGACGTGGAGATTCCGTACCCGCAGCAGGTGCAGCGGGAGCCGCGCATCAAGGCCGCTGCGGCGCCTGCCGTCAGCCCCGCCGGGCCGCCCCAAGGGGCTGAGCTCCCCCTTGGGGGGACGCGAGCGTAGCGAGCTTGGGGGCCTAGCCCTTTGCCTGCGCCGCCTGCTGCTTGAGGTGCGCCGCAGCCTCGGCCCCCGGCGCCACGCCGCCGGGCGGCAGGCCGCGCAGGTACAGGTGCAGCGCCCGCACGTCGGTCTCGCTCATCTCGCGCAGCGATTCGAAGGGCATCACCTGCACCGGCGTGCCGTCGGGCCGGTGGCCGCTGCGGAACATGGCCAGCAGCGATTCGGCATTGCGGTAGCGCGCCATCGCGCCGGCATCGCCGCCGGTCAGGTCGGCCGCGGCCGGCCAGTCGGGCGGGCCACCGGGCACCTTGCCGCCGGCCAGCCGGGCGCCGTGGCAGCCCAGGCACATGTTGGCCACGTAGGCGCCGTGCTCGGGCGTCACCCCCTCGGGCACCGGCGCGGGCGGCAGCTGCAGGTGGTCGATCTTGGAGGCGGCATCGGGAATCAGCCCGAAGCCGTACAGCACCCGCACCGGCAGCGGCAGCTGCACCACCCGCTGCTCGCCGGCCTGCGGCGGCAGCCGCTGCACATAGGCCACCAGCGACACCAGGTCGTCGTCGGTCAGGCGGGCGTAGTCCTCGCTGGGCATGATGAGCAGCGGCCGGCCGTCGGGCTTGACGCCGTGGCGCAGCGTGCGCAGCCAGTCCAGCATGCGGTAGCCGGCCACCGCGCTGCCTGGGCCGGGGGTGATGTTGGGGCCCACCACTTTCAGGCCGTCCGGCTGGTCGAGGAAGGTGCGGCCGGCGCCGTTGGCGCCATGGCAGTCCACGCAGCCGCGTGAGTTGAACAGGTAGCGGCCACGTTCCACCGCCTGCGCATCGGTGCGCAGCGCCAGCACCGGCTGCTGCGGCACCATGATGCGGCGGTTCATCCGCTCGTCGGCCAGCAACTGGCCGGCCAGCACCGCCAGCCCGCCCAGGGCCGCCAGCGCGGCGAGGGCGGCTGCACCGCGGCGCAGCCAGCGGCCGGCCCGGCGTGGTGCGCCTCCGGCGGGCGCCGGGGCGGCCGGGCGAGGGGTCCAGCTTTTCATGCGCGCACCCCTGCCGCCCGTGCAGGCTGGCCGGCCTGCAGGCCCAGCGCGGTGGTCAGCTGCACCCAGCGGCCCGGGTCCAGCAGCGGGCGCAGCAGGTCCATCACCGCGGCAAAGGCGGCCGGCGGTGCCTTGGCCTGCATGTCGGTCAGCAGCGCGGCCAGCTCCTGCGGCGACAGGGCCGGGCCCATCCAGCGCAGCGTGTCCATCATCTCGGCCGGCGGAATGCTGGCCACCAGGCGGTCGTGCAGGGCATGCAGCTCTTCGTCGTCGTACAGCGCCCACAGCGCGGCGTTGTTGGCCGTCTCCTCGATGTGCATGTGCTGCAGGTTCTCGGCGACGAACAGCGCGAAGTGCCGGTACAGCCGCAGCGCCAGCGTCGGCCGCATCGAAGGCTCGGCCGCCCGCAGCGTGCGCAGCTCGGCCTGCAGCGCGGCGATGCTGCCCTGGTGCTCCAGGTGGTCGTCGGCGGTGCGGCGGGCGCCGGCGGGGCGGCGCGCCTCGATGGCGGTGTGGATGAAGTCGTTCTCGTGCTGCAAGTGGCTGCGCAGCATGTCCAGCAGGTGCTCGGCCTGGGCCAGGGTGCGCAGCAGGTCGGCCGGGTCCTCGGTGTCGAGGGCGCCCAGGCGGGTGAGCGTGTCGGTCATCGCACGGCGCAGGGCCTTGTGGATGGCGGCGTAGAGGTCGGCGCGGCGCGGCGTGGTGGTGGAAGCGTGAGAGGGCGCGGGGGTGCGGGCGGCGTGGATCGTGTGCATGGCGGAACCTGGCTGATGTCGTCGGGGCAGGCCGGCGCTTCGAGGCGCCGGCGGTGGCTGCGGCGAGCGGTTCGCCGCGTGCTGCCGGCATCGGTGTCGGCAGGCTTCGCAGTCTGCGGATCGGCCGGTGCGCGCGCATCGGCCACAGGAGCCATGGCCTGCGCCGCGGCGGGCCACACACCTTTGGGGGTGTCAGCGTGCCAGGTGCTGGCGGTACCAGGCGGCGGCCTGGCCGCGCGAGTCCACGCCCAGCTTGTCCAGCAGGTTGGCCACGTGGCGCTTGACGGTGTGCGGGCTGAGGTCGAAGGCGCGGGCGATCAGCTTGTTGCTGTCGCCATGGGCGATGCGCTCCAGCACCTCGCGCTCACGCGGGCTCAGGCCGTGGTCGCAGGGGGCGTCGGCGTCATCGGCCGGCTCGGCCAGCCGGCGCGCCAGGCCTGCGGGCAGCACGATCTGCGCCGGCTCCTGCGGCTGCAGCGTGGGCAGCAGGCTCAGCCAGGCCCGCAGCTGGGCCACCCGGTGGGGCGGCAGGGCGCCGCGCCAGTCGGCCTGCGCCAGCTGGCGCAGCGGATCGCGGGCCAGCAGCACGCCGCCCGGCTCGGCTTCGGCATCGACACGTTCGAACAGCGGGGTCAGCAGGTCGGCCGCAGCGCTCACGTCGTTCGTGGTGTGCAGCAGCGCCGCCGCCAGGTGCAGCCGGGTTTCGGCGGCCTGCCCCAGCAGGTCGATGGCCAGGTCGGGCGGGGGCGCAGCGCCGGGTGCGTCCGATGGGCTGGCGTAGGTTTGGCGCTGGCCGGTCAAGGCCTCCTGCCAGCAGGCGATGGCTTCAGCCCACCGGCCCTGCAGGCGCGCCAGATGGCCGCGCAGTGGCAGCAGCAGGCGGGCGGCCGCCTGCACCGCCGGGTCACCGGGCCGGGTGGGCAGAGCCTGCAGCGTGCTCAGGCAGGCGGCCAGCAGCGGCAATTCGTCCACCAGTGCTGCGATGCGCGCGGCTTGCAGCTGCACCTGCCAGTGGCCCCAGGCGCTGTAGCCGGCGGGGATCTCGGCCACGCGGGCTCGCGCCAGGGCCAGCGCCTGGTCCCGCCGGCCCTGCACCGCATGCAACACGGCGGCCAGCGCCTGCAGGTGGTGGCGCAGGTTCACCGGGTCGCCCACCCAGGCGGTATCGGCGCAGCCGCGCTGCCAGGCGTCTTCGGCCTCGGCCAGCCGGCCCTGCCACAGCAGCCGCCAGCCCTGCTGCACCATCGCGCTGGCACGCAGCGGCGTGGGCATGTCGCCCGCCACGCGCAGCACGCCGTCGGCATAGCGCTGCAGCGGGCCGGCGGTGCCCGGCAGGCCGTTGAAGCGCGGCAGCGGCACGCATTGGTACCAGCTCTCCACGCGGTCGTCGTGTTCCAGCAGGTCCATCAGCTCGCCCAGCACCGGGCCCACGCGGTGCAGCGCGCCCACCTCCAGCGCATGCCAGGAGCAGGCCACCAGCACCACGATGCGCGCGTCGGGCGCCAGCGCCTCGCGCCGCAGCGCGCCCAGCCGCTGGCCGGCTTCGTGCATGCGGCCGAAGGCGTTGAGCGCCAGCGCCTGGTAGGCCTGCGCGGTCTGGCGGCCGGGCAGGTCGCCGCGGGCTTCGCAGGCCTGCTCGGCCTGGCGCATCGCATCCAGCATCTCGGCGAAGTCCCAGCGCGCCCAGGCGGCCAGGCCGCGCACGCGTTGCAGCTCGGGCGACTGCTGCGCCCAGTCGGCCGGAAACTGCTGCACCAACCGGCTCACGCTGGCCACCGCGCCTTCGGCCAGCTGGGCCGGGCCGTGGGCCATCAGCACCTCGGCGGCTTCGGCATGGCGGCCGGCGCGCAGCAGCAGGCCGATGCGGCGGATGGGGTCTGGCTCGGTGGCGGCGGCGCGCTGCAGCAGGCCGGCCAGCTCCTGCGGGCGGCCCCGCTGCAACCGGTGCTCCAGCGCGTCGCGGAACAGGTCGTGCAGCTTCAGCGTCAGCGTGGGGGGCTCGTCGCTGTCGTCGTCCACCTCCAGCACGCTGACGAAGAGGCCGCGGCGCTCGATGTCCTCCATCAGCGCGGCGGCGGTGCCCGGCGGCAGGCCGGTGACGGCGGCGCAGCGGGCGGCGGTGAGCTCCGGCAGCACCGAGGTCTGCAGCAGGAAGTCGCTCAGCGCCGTCGGCAGCTCTTCCAGCACCTCGGTGGCGAAGAATTCGAACACGTGGCGGTCGATGGTGGCGCGCCGCAGCGCGCCGCCGGGTTCACGGGCGGCGCTCACGGCCAGCCGCAGGCCCACCGCCCAGCCGGCCGTGCGCTGCCACAGCCGGTCGGCCAGGCCAGGGTCCAGCCCGGTGGCGGTGGCCAGCGCGCGCACCTCGTCGCGGCTGAACTGAAGGTCGCCCTGCTTGAATTCGGCCAGCTCGCCGCGCACGCGGTGGCGCGCCAGCGACAGCGGCGGCTCGGTGCGGCTGGAGATCACCAGCGTCCAGCGCGGGCCCAGGTGCTCGAGCAGCTGGTCGATGAAGTCGAACACCGCCGGGTCGTCCACCCGGTGCATGTCGTCCAGCACGATGATGCCGTGCGTCACCTCGCAGGCGTCGAGCGCATTCAGCAGCTCGGCCGCGGCGGCGTGGCGCTGGCGGGGGTCGTCCGAGGCGGCCAGCGCCACCACGGCCTCCGGCGCGATGCGCCAGGGCGGGTCGTAGGGTTCCAGCGCGGCCACCAGGCAGGCCAGCAGCCGGTGCAGGTCGTCGCCTTCGTCGGCCGCCACCCATGCATGGGCGCTGCCGGGCGGCAGGCGGTCGATCTGGCGCGACAGCGTGGCCGTCTTGCCGTAGCCGGCCGCAGCGCACACCAGCACCAGCCGGTGGGTGAGCAGCGCGGGGCCGAGCCGTGCTTCCAGCCCGCGGCGCTCGATCAAGGCCCCCACGCGAGGGCGCGGCGGCTGGATCTTGGTGCGGGGAAAACTCATCTCGGGCCTGAACTGCTGTCCGAAGCCGAGATTGTGGCCCGGCGCCTGCGCGCCCGACAGGGCGGGAAAGCGCGGGAGGAGCGACAGCACTGCCATCCCGGCATGCTGTCAGCCTCATGCGCGCGCGTCGCGCCCGATGCGACGAAACGGCGCTGGCGCGGCGCGAAATGCGGAACCTGCGTCAGACCGCCCCGCGGTCGCCGCCCGGCCGCTCCGAAGGCGGCCGCGCAACCCGCTCGGCGGGTGGCTTCATGTTTTCATGAAGCCGGGTGCCCCATTCAAGCTACTGCGACGGGGATCTTCCCGATCTTGGCCTGCCACTCCTTCGGGCCGGTCTGGTGCACGCTGGTGCCGGTCGAGTCCACGGCCACGGTCACCGGCATGTCCTTGACGTCGAACTCGTAGATGGCTTCCATGCCCAGGTCGGCGAAGCCCACCACCTGGGCGCCCTTGATGGCCTTGGCCACCAGGTAGGCAGCGCCGCCGACGGCCATCAGGTAGGCGCTGTTGTGGCGCTTGATGGAGTCGATGGCCACCGGGCCGCGCTCGGCCTTGCCGACCATCGCGATCAGGCCGGTCTTCTCCAGCATCATGTCGGTGAACTTGTCCATGCGGGTGGCGGTGGTCGGGCCGGCCGGGCCCACCACTTCGTCGCGCACCGGATCGACCGGGCCCACGTAGTAGATGACACGGTTGGTGAAGTCCACCGGCAGCGGCTCACCCTTGGCCAGCATGTCCTGGATGCGCTTGTGCGCGGCGTCGCGGCCGGTCAGCAGCTTGCCGCTCAGCAGCAGCGTGTCGCCCGGCTTCCAGCTGGCCACTTCGGCCGGCGTCAGCGTGTTCAGGTCGACCTGCTTGCTCTTGTTGTAGTCGGGCTGCCACTTCACGTCGGGCCACAGGTCCAGGCTGGGCGGCTCCAGGTAGGCGGGGCCGCTGCCGTCCAGCACGAAGTGCGCATGGCGGGTGGCCGCGCAGTTCGGGATCATCGCGATCGGCTTGCTGGCCGCGTGGGTCGGGAAGGTCTTGATCTTGACGTCCAGCACCGTGGTCAGGCCGCCCAGGCCCTGGGCGCCGATGCCCAGCGCGTTGACCTTCTCGTACAGCTCGATGCGCATCTCCTCCAGCTTGTTGCTGGGGCCGCGCTGCAGCAGCTCGTACATGTCGATGTCTTCCATCAACGCTTCCTTGGCCATCATCACGGCCTTCTCGGCGGTGCCGCCGACGCCGATGCCCAGCATGCCCGGCGGGCACCAGCCGGCGCCCATGGTGGGCACCGTCTTGAGCACCCAGTCGACGATGTCGTCGCTGGGGTTGAGCATGTACATCTTGCTCTTGTTCTCCGAGCCGCCGCCCTTGGCCGCGACGATCACGTCCACCGTGCTGCCGGGCACCACTTCCATGTGCACCACGGCCGGCGTGTTGTCCTTGGTGTTCTTGCGCGCGAAGATGGGGTCGTCCAGCACCGAGGCGCGCAGCACGTTGTCGGGGTTCAGGTAGCCCTGGCGCACACCGGCGTTCACCGCGTCGGCGATGGAGCCGGTGAAGCCTTCCCACTTCACGTCCATGCCGATCTTCAGGAAGACGTTGACGATGCCGGTGTCCTGGCAGATGGGGCGCCGGCCTTCGGCGCACATCTTGGAGTTGGTCAGGATCTGCGCGATCGCGTCCTTGGCGGCCGGGCTCTGCTCGCGCTCGTAGGCGCGGGCCAGGTGGGCGATGTAGTCCGTCGGGTGGTAGTAGCTGATGTACTGCAGCGCGGCGGCTACGCTCTCGATCAGGTCTTGCTGGCGAATCGTCGTGGTCATGATGGCTTGCTGGCGACTGTGTTCGGATGGGGCGGAGGCGATTATCGTTTCCCTGCACGGAACCTCGCCGCAGTGGCGCGCACGAACCCCGTTGTGCCGGAGGACACCTCGAAGATGAATGAACTGCTGGTCTGGGCGGTGGGGCTGCCCTTGCTGCTGGGCGTGCCCCTGGTCGCCTGGGCCGGGCGGGGCGCGCAGCCGGCCCGCCGCCGCGCCGCGGCGCTGCTGGCCGGGGCGCTGACCCTGGCCTGCGGCGTGATGGTGAGCCTGCTGGCGCCTGCCGTGTTCCAGGGCCAGACGCTGCTGTGGCAGCAACCCTGGCTGCCCGAGATCGGCCTCACGCTGGGCCTGCGCCTGGACGGGCTGGCGCTGCTGTTCGTGTGGCTGATCACCGGCATCGGGCTGCTGGTGGTGGTGTACGCCGCCTGGTACCTGCATGCCGACGACCCGGCCGGCAAGTTCTACGCGCAGTACCTGCTGTTCATGGCCGCCATGCTGGGCGTGGTGATGGCCGACAACCTGCTGCTGCTGGTGGTGTTCTGGGAGCTGACCAGCCTCTCGTCCTTCCTGCTGGTGGGCTACTGGGGTCATCGGCCCGAGGCCCGGGCCGGCGCCCGCATGGCGCTGGCCGTCACCGGTGGCGGCGGTCTGGCGCTGCTGGCCGGCGTGCTGTTGCTGGGGCAGATGGCCGGCACCTATGAGCTGTCGCAGATGCTGGACCGCGGCATCCAGGTGCAGGCTCATCCGCTGTACCCGGTAGCGCTGGTGCTGGTGCTGCTGGGCTGCTTCACCAAGAGTGCGCAGCTGCCTTTCCACTTCTGGCTGCCGCAGGCGATGGCCGCGCCCACGCCGGTGTCGGCCTACCTGCACTCGGCCACGATGGTCAAGGCCGGCGTGTTCCTGCTGGCGCGGCTGTACCCCGTGATCGGCGGCACGCCGATGTTCGAGTGGCTGGTGGCCGGCGCCGGCCTGGCCACGCTGGTGTTCGCGGCCTGGGTCGCGATCTTCCAGCACGACCTCAAGGGCCTGCTGGCCTACTCCACCATCAGCCATCTGGGGCTGATCACGTTCCTGATCGGACTGGGTTCACCGCTGTCGGCGGTGGCCGCGGTGTTCCACATCCTCAACCACGCCACTTTCAAGGCGGCCCTCTTCATGACGGCCGGCATCGTCGACCACGAAACCGGCACCCGCGACCTGCGGCGGCTGGGCGGTGTGTGGCGCTGGATGCCCTGGACCGCCTCGCTGGCGATGGTGGCAGCCGCGGCCATGGCGGGCGTGCCGCCGGCCAATGGCTTCTTGTCCAAGGAGATGTTCCTGACCGAGGCGCTGGCCGCCGGCGGCGCCTGGGTGGCGGTGGCGGCGACGCTGGGCAGCGTGTTCTCGGTGGCGTATTCGCTGCGGCTGGTGCATGCGGTGTTCTTCGGGCCTGCCGCCACCGATCTGCCGAATGTCCACGTGCATGAGCCACCCGTGCCGATGAAGGCGCCCGTGGCGCTGCTGGTGCTGCTGTGTCTGGTGGTGGGGCTGATGCCTGCCTGGGTGGCCGGGCCGCTGGTGGGGGTGGCCGCGGCCGCGGTGCTGCATGCGCCGCCGCCCGAGCACCACCTGGCGTTGTGGCATGGCTTCAACCTGCCACTGCTGATGAGCGCCATCGCGCTGGGCGGCGGCGTCGCGCTGTACGGGCTGCTGCAAAGCCGCTTTGGCCTGCCGGGCTACCAGCCGCGGGCCTGGTCGGGCGCAAGGGCCTTCCATGCGGTGATGGACGGGCTGCTGCGCGGTGCCGGCCGCCTCACCACCTTCACTGAAAACGGCTCGCTGCAGCGCTACATGGCCTGGCTGCTGGGCGCGGCCGTGGTGGTGGTGGCCTGGGCGCTCACCGGCCCGGACGGGCAGGGCCTGTCCACCGGCCCGCGGGCGCAGTTGCCCGCCACGCCGCTGGCCTGGGTGCTGTGGGCGCTGCTCATCGCCACCGGCGCCGCGCTGCTGGTGCTGCACCGGCACCGCTTCATCGCGGTGGTGCTGGTGGGCGCGGTGGGGCTGGTCACTGCGGTCACCTTCGAGTCGCTCTCGGCCCCCGACCTGGCGCTGACCCAGCTGGCCGTGGAGGTGGTGTCCACCGTGCTGCTGCTGATGGGCCTGGCCCTGCTGCCGGCCACCACGCCGCGTGAATCGAGCGTGATGCGCCGCACCCGTGATGCCTTGCTGGCCGCGGCCGGCGGCGGCGGCATGGCCTGGCTGGCCTGGCTGGTGCTCACCCGCGACCATGACTCGATCTCATGGTTCTTCGCGGAACAGTCGGTGCCCGGTGGCGGCGGCACCAACGCGGTCAACGTGATCCTGGTGGACTTTCGCGGCTACGACACCTTCGGTGAGATCACGGTGCTGGGCATCGCCGCCGTCGGTGCGCTGGCGCTGCTGGACGGGATGCGCGCACGGCGGCCCCAGGCCGATGCGGCCGGCCGCGCCTGGTCGTTCGCGCAGCCGCCGCTGATGCTGCAGGTGGCGGCGCGGCTGGTGCTGGTGCTGGCGCTGGCCGTCTCGGCCTACATCTTCTGGCGCGGCCACAACCTGCCGGGCGGCGGCTTCGTGGCCGGGTTGGTGACGGCGGCGGCGCTGCTGCTGCAGTACATGGCCCGCGGGCAGGACGAGGCGGAGGCCCGGCTGGGCGGCCATGCCGGGAGCCGCTACACCCGCTGGATTGCCAGCGGGCTGGGCATCGCCGCGCTCACCGGCGTGGGTGCCTTCGTGTTCGGCCAGCCCTTTCTCACCAGCGCCCATGGCCACCCCAGCGTGCCGCTGCTCGGCGAGTTGCCGCTGGCCACGGCGGCGCTGTTCGACCTCGGCGTGTACGCCACCGTGGTGGGCGCCACCACGCTGATGCTCAGCGCGCTGGGCCACGCCTCCAAACAAGGAGCACGCGCATGACGATAGAAGCCTTGATGGCCACCGGCATCGGCTGGGTGACGGCCTGCGGCCTGTACCTGATGCTGCGCGGCCGCAGTTTCCCGGTGGTGCTGGGCCTGACGCTGCTGGGCTACGCGGTCAACGTGTTCATCTTCGCGATGGGCCGCCTGGCCATCGGTGTGCCGCCCATCCTGCGTGAGGGTGTGGCGATCGCCGATCCGCTGCCGCAGGCGCTGGTGCTCACCGCCATCGTCATCGGCTTTGCCACCACCGGCTTCGTCATCGAGATGGCGCTGCGCAGCCGCGATGCCTCGGGCACCGACCATGTGGACGGCCAGGAGCCGCGCCGATGATGACGCTGTGGGACCACCTGCCCGTGCTGCCGGTGCTGCTGCCGCTGGCCACCGCCGTGGCCTTGCTGGCACTGGGCGATGGCGGCGGCGCCGATGCCGGCGCCCATGGCAACCGGGTGCTGCGGCGCGCGCGCTGGCTGTCGCTGTTGTCGGTGCTGGCCGGGCTGGCGGTGGCGGTGGCGCTGCTGCTGCGCGCGGCCGATGGCACGCTCAGCGTCTATCGGCTGGGCGCCTGGCCGGCGCCGTTCGGCATCGCGCTGGTGGTTGACCGGCTGTCGGCCCTGATGCTGGTGCTGGTGCAGGTGATCGCGCTGCCCGCACTTGTCTATGCAAGCGGCGGCTGGGATGCGCACGGCCGCCACTTCCATGCCTTGTTCCAGTTCCAGCTGATGGGGCTGGCCGGGGCCTTCGTCACCGGCGACCTGTTCAACCTGTTCGTGTTCTTCGAGGTGCTGCTGATCGCCTCCTATGTGTTGATGGTGCACGGCCAGGGACGGCAGCGGCTGCGCTTCGGCGTGCCCTACGTGGTGCTCAACCTGGCGGCCTCGGCGCTGTTCCTGGTGGGCATGGCGCTGGTCTATGCCTTCACCGGCACGCTCAACCTGGCCGACCTGGCGCTGCGGGTGCCGCAGGTGCCGGCGCCCGATGCAGCGGTGCTGCAGGCCGGGGCCATGCTGCTGCTGGTGGTGTTCGGCTTCAAGGCGGCGCTGCTGCCGCTGCACCTGTGGCTGCCCAACACCTATGCCGCCACCAGCGCGCCGGTGGCGGCCCTGTTCGCGCTGATGACCAAGGTGGGCGTGTACGCCATCCTGCGGGTGCATGGCGTGGTGTTTGGCAGTGGCGCCGGGCCGTCGGCCGACCTGGTGCAGCCCTGGCTGCTGCCGATGGCGCTGGCCACCGGCGCGCTGGGGGTGCTGGGTGCGCTGGCTGCCGGCACGCTGGCGCGGCTGGTGGGCTGGCTCAACGTGGCCTCGGTGGGCACCATCGTCGCGGCCCTGGGCCTGTTCAGCACGGCGGCCTGGTCGGCGGCGCTGTTCTACCTGGTTCACAGCACGCTGGTGGTGGCCGCGCTGTTCCTGCTGGCCGAGCTGGTGGCGGCGCAGCGCGGCGATGCCGGCGGCGCGCTGCGGCCGGCATCGCCGGTGGCGCAGCCCCTGCTGCTGGGCCTGCTGCTGTTGCTGGGCGGTGCCTCGGTGGCCGGCCTGCCGCCGCTGCCGGGCTTCCTGGGCAAGGTGATGATCCTGCAGGCCGCGCAAGGGCCGGCGGCCTTGTGGGTGTGGGCGGTGGTGCTGGGCGTGGGCTTCTTCACCCTGGTGGGCCTGGCGCGTGCGGGCAGCATCCTGTTCTGGGCGGAGCAGCCGCTGGCGCCCGATGCCGCGGCCTGCGGTGCCGGTGCCAGCCCACGGTTGCTGGCGCCGATGTTCATGCTGGTGGCGGCCACGCTGGCCATGGTGGTGTGGGCTTCGCCCATCAAGCGCTACGTGGACGCGGCCGCCCAGCA
Source organism: Aquincola tertiaricarbonis (assembly GCF_023573145.1). GTDB lineage: Bacteria > Pseudomonadota > Gammaproteobacteria > Burkholderiales > Burkholderiaceae_C > Aquincola > Aquincola tertiaricarbonis_B. The sequence goes on along the minus strand of NZ_CP097636.1, from coordinate 2,615,720 downwards.
GGTGACCGACCGCGCCGCCTATGCGCAGGCGGTGCTGGGCGATGCGCAGGCGCAGACGGTGCGGCCCTTCCGCGCCGGTGAAGCAGGAGGTGGGCGATGAAGCGCCGCTGGTTCGCACATCCGGTGCTGTCGCTGCTCACCGGTGCCGTGTGGCTGCTGCTGCAGGGCAGTGTCACCGCAGCCACGCTGTTGTGGGCGGTGATCCTCGGTCTGGGCCTGCCGTGGCTGGCGGCACCGTTCCTGAACCCTGGCACCCGCCTGCACGCGGGGGGCCGTGCGCTGCACCTGCTGGGCGTGGTGCTGTGGGACATCGTGGTGGCCAACCTGGCCGTGGCCTGGCTGGTACTGAACCCGGCTGCCCGGCCGCAGCCCGCCTGGGTGCGTGTGCCGCTGGACATCCGCCACCCCAACGGCACGGTGCTGCTGGCCGCCATCATCACCACCACGCCGGGCACCGTGTCCTGCGTGATCGAGCCGGCCCGGCCGGGCCGCGAAACGGCGGCCATCCTGGTGCATGCCCTCAACTGCACCGACCCGGCCGCGCTGGTGGCCGAGATCAAGTCGCGCTACGAAGCGCCGCTGCGGGAGATCTTCGAATGACCGACTGGCTGTTGTGGGCGCTGGACGCCGCCCTGGGCCTGGCCTTGCTGGCGATGCTGCTGACCGCGTGGCGCCTGCTGCGCGGCCCCACGCTCACCGACCGCGTGCTGGCGGTGGACACGCTCTACGTCAACACCGTGGCGCTGGTGATCCTGCTGGGCCTGCGCCTGGGCAGCGACCTGCTGTTCGAGGCGGCGCTGCTGATCGCGCTGCTGGGCTTCGTGGGCACCGTCGCCCTGTCGCGCTTCGTCGCCCGCGGCGACGTCATCGAATGAAGGGCACCGCATGAACGCCGCCACCGTCGCCGATCTGCCTGTGCTGCTGCAGGCCGCCATGGCCGCCCTGCTGCTTATAGGGGGCCTGTTCCTGCTGGTGGGCGCCATCGGGCTGCTGCGCTTTCGCGACTTCTTCATGCGGCTGCATGCGCCCACCAAGGCCAGCACGCTGGGCCTGGGCGCGCTGCTGCTGGCCAGCATGCTGTGGCATGCAGGGCAGGGCCAGTGGCTGCTGCGTGAACTGCTGGTCACGCTGTTCATCTTCGTCACCGCGCCGGTGTCGGCGCAGATGATGGCCATGGCCGCCCTGCACCTGCGGCTGGCCAGCACGGCGCCGCACCCTGATCCTGAAGATTGAGCGGAGTTCCCTGCGCCATCGGCTTGCGCGGCGGCACAAACCCTGCCGCGGGTTACACCCAGTTGCTGACCCGATCGGTCAGATTCGATAGTCGGCCTGCTGTCGTCAACACCGATTCGAGCAGGAGACAAGTCCATGGCCCAGAAGTCTGCGGGTTCGGCAAATGGGGCTGCGCCCCGCCGGCGCTTTCTCAAGAACGCTGCTGCCGGTGGAGCGGCGGTCGGCGCCCTGGCGGCACCCGCCGTCAGCCAGGCCCAGACCACCACGCTGCGCTTTCAAAGCACCTGGCCGGCCAAGGACATCTTCCATGAGTTCGCCCAGGACTTCGCCAAGAAGGTGAACGACATGGCCGGCAACCGGCTGAAGATCGAGGTGCTGCCCGCCGGCTCGGTGGTGCCGGCCTTCCAGCTGCTGGACGCGGTGAGCAAGGGCACGCTGGACGGCGGCCACGGCGTCATCGCCTACTGGTACGGCAAGAACTCGGCGCTGGCGCTGTGGGGTTCCGGTCCCGGCTTCGGCATGGACGCCAACATGGTGCTGGCCTGGCACTACTACGGCGGCGGCAAGGCGCTGGTCGAGGAGATCTACAAGAGCCTGAACCTGGACGTGGTCTCGTACCTGTACGGGCCGATGCCCACGCAGCCGCTGGGCTGGTTCAAGAAGCCGGTGGCCAAGGTGGAGGACATGAAGGGCCTGAAGTTCCGCACCGTGGGCCTGGCGGTGGACGTGTTCACCGACATGGGCGCGGCGGTGAACCCGCTGCCGGGCGGCGAGATCGTGCCGGCACTGGACCGCGGGCTGATTGACGCGGCCGAGTTCAACAACGCCAGCAGCGACCGCGTGCTGGGCTTTCCGGACGTGGCCAAGAACTGCATGCTGCAAAGCTTCCACCAGAGCGGCGAGCAGTTCGAGATCCTCTTCAACAAGACCAAGCTGGACGGCCTGCCGGCCGAGCTGAAGGCCGTGATCGACTACGCGGTGCAGGCCTCCAGCGCCGACATGAGCTGGAAGGCCGTGGAGCGCTACAGCAAGGACTACGAGGCGCTGAAGCAGCAGGGCATCAAGTTCTACAAGACGCCCGATGCGGTGCTGCGCGCGCAGCTGGCTTCGTGGGACAAGACGGTCGAGAAGAAGGCCGGCGAGAACCCGATGTTCAAGAAGGTGCTGGATTCGCAACGCGCCTTTGCGCAGCGCGCCGGCCAGTGGCAGAACGACTACTCGGTCGACTTCAAGATGGCCTTCAACCACTACTTCGGCCGCGGCAAAAAAACCTGAGCCGCGCGCCGGAGTCGTGATGCGAGACAGCTTGTGGGCGGTGGACCGCCTGTCCACTTTCGTGGGCAAATTGTTCGCTTGGACGGTGGTGCTGCTGACGCTGCTGATCACCTGGGAGGTGTTCTCGCGTTATGCGTTGAACAAGCCGCATGCGTTGGTGCTGGACATGCAGATCATGCTGTACGGCACCCTGTTCATGACCGCCGGCGCCTACACGCTGAGCAAGAACGGCCACGTGCGCGGCGACGTGCTCTATGGCTTCTTCCGGCCGCGCACCCAGGCCAGCATCGACCTGGTGCTGTACATCCTGTTCTTCCTGCCGGGCGTGGTGGCGCTCACCTGGGCCGGCTGGCACTACGCGCAGGAGTCGCTGGCCATCCGTGAGCAGACCTTCTCGGCCGATGCGCTGCCGCTGTACCCGTTCAAGTTCGTCATCCCGGTGGCGGGCGGGGTGCTGCTGCTGCAGGGCCTGGTGGAGATCGCGCGCTGCGTGATCTGCCTGCGCAGCGGCAGCTGGCCGCCGCGTGAGGGTGATGTGGAAGAGGTGGACGTGGACAAGCTCAAGGAGATGGTGCACGTCAGCGATGAAGACGTGGAAGCCGCTGCGCGCCAGGGCGCCGCCAACGGGGGCCGTGCATGAAGCTGCGCAAGGAGCTGTGGTTCGGCTTCAGCCTGATGGCCATCATCGTGGGGCTGGTCATCGGCATGCTGGTCAGCGTGCCGGTGATCACCAACGGCCACATCGGCCTGGTGATGCTGGCGCTAGTGGTGGTGGCCATCATGCTGGGCTTTCCCACCGCGTTCACGCTGATGGGCATGGGCATGCTGTTCACCTGGCTGGCCTACGAGCGCAACACCACGCGCACGCTGGACCTGATGGTGCAGTCGGCCTACAAGACCATGTCGAACGACGTGCTGATCTCGATCCCGCTGTTCGTCTTCATGGGCTACCTGGTCGAGCGGGCCAACCTGATCGAGAAGCTGTTCAAGAGCCTGCACCTGGCGCTGGCGCGGGTGCCCGGCAGCCTGGCGGTGGCCACGCTGGTCACCTGCGCCGTGTTTGCCACCGCCACCGGCATCGTGGGTGCCGTGGTCACGCTGATGGGCCTGCTGGCACTGCCGCAGATGCTGCGGGCCGGCTACAGCGTGCCGATGTCGGCCGGCGCCATCACCGCGGGCGGCTGCCTGGGCATCCTCATCCCGCCGTCGGTACTGCTCATCGTCTATGGCGCCACGGCCGGTGTGTCGGTGGTGCAGCTGTATGCAGGGGCGCTGCTGCCCGGCGTCATGCTCGCCGGCCTGTACGTGGTGTACGTGGTCATCCTGGCCAAGATCAAGCCCAGCCTGGCCCCGCCGCTGACGGCCGCGCAGCGCCTGGTGCCCTTGCCGGCGCCGCTGGTGGCGGCGGGCGCGCAGGGCCACCGCCATGCGCTGCCGGGGCTGTGGTCGGCCATCAAGGGCCGCCGCAATGCGGCGGTGCCCACGCGCTACCTGCTGGGCCAGCTGGCCATCGCGCTGGCGCCCGCGCTGCTGTTCGCGGCGTTGGCCTTCACCGGCTACGAAGCCGTGACCCGCGTGGCGGCCCCTGAGGCCGACAGCGGCCTGCAGGAGATGGGGGCGGGCGGCGGCGACGCTGAACGTGAAGGCAGTGGCCTGGCCGAGCCGCCGGCCGAAGGTGGCGGGCTGGCGGAACCGCCAGCGGAAGGTGGCCTGGCCGAACCCCCCGCCGAGGGTGGGCTGGCAGAGCCGCCGCAGGCCAGCGGCGGCGTGGCCGAGCCGCCCGGGGCCGCGGGTGGCGTGAGCGAACCGCCCGGCGCATCAGGCGCTGTGAGCGAGCCGCCCCAGGCCGCCGGCGGCCTGGCCGAGCCTGCGGCGGCGGCCACCCCGGGCAGCGCCCCGGGCGCCACGGAGGGCGCCACGCGCCAGCCGGCCCCGCGGGCCTTCTGGATCGCCATCGGCATCGCGGCCGCCGGGTTGGCACTGTTCTATGCGCTGCTCAGCTACGCGCGGCTGGAAATCTTCAAGATGCTGCTGTCCAGCTTCTTCCCGCTGATGGTGCTGATCCTGGCGGTGCTGGGCTCCATCGTGCTGGGCCTGGCCACGCCCACCGAGGCGGCCGCGGTGGGTGCCTTCGGCGGTGCGGCGCTGGCCGCGGCCTATGGGCGGCTCAACCTCACGGTGGTCAAGGAGTCGGTGTTCCTCACCGCCAAGACCTCGGCCATGGTGTGCTGGCTGTTCGTCGGCTCGGCCATCTTCTCGGCCGCGTTCGCGCTGCTGGGCGGGCAGGAGCTGGTGGAGCAGTGGGTGCTGGGCATGAACCTCACCAAGACGCAGTTCCTGGTGCTCAGCCAGGTCATCATCTTCGTGCTGGGCTGGCCGCTGGAGTGGACGGAGATCATCGTGATCTTCATGCCCATCTTCGTGCCGCTGCTGGACAACTTCGGCGTCGATCCGCTGTTCTTCGGCCTGCTGGTGGCGCTGAACCTGCAGACCGCCTTCCTGAGCCCGCCGGTGGCGATGTCGGCCTTCTACCTCAAGGGCGTGGCGCCCAAGCACGTGACGCTGAACCAGATCTTTGCCGGGATGATCCCGTTCATGGGCATCCAGGTCGTGGCCATCGTGCTGCTGTACGTGTTCCCGGAGATCGGGCTCTGGCTGCCCCAGGTCCTCTACGGCAGATGATCGGGTAGCTCTTTCCTGGGCCGCCACAGCAGCCACACCGCCAGAAAGCCCACGATGGCGGCCACGACCGCCATCACGCCCAGGCCCACCACCAGCGGGGCGCCGGCGTCCTGCACCGTGTCCCAGGCGGCGGAAAGCCAGCCCTGGTGGGCCGCTGCGGCCTCCACGTGGCGGCTCACCGCGTCGGCGGCGGCTTCGTCGTCGGGGTCGCCCAGCACCGCCTGGCCGATGCGGTGCGCCAGCCAGTACAGCGGCGCGAAGGTCAGGGGGTTGGTGATGAGGGTGGCGCCGGCCGCCACGCCCAGGTGGGCGCGCAGCCACACCGCGAACAGCGCCGCCGCGAAGAACTGCGCGAAGGGCAGCAGCAGCCCGAAGAACAGGCCGATGGCCACCGCACGCGCCACGCAGCCACGCTCCAGGTGCCACAGGCGGTCGTCCTGCAGGTGGTGGGCCACCGGCGACAGCCAGCGGGACTGCAGGAGGTCTTCCCGGCTCGGAATCCAGCGCATGGGGTTCAGCCTGCCGCGCCGGCGGTCAGTGGTCGCGGGCGCCGTGGCCGCCGCCCATCACCCGGTCGGCCGCGGCGATGGCCAGCGCCGAGAACAGGAAGGCGATGTGGATCAGCGTCTGCCACATCAGCACCTTGTCGGTGTAGTTGGCCGCGTTGATGAAGGTCTTGAGCAGGTGGATCGAGCTGATGCCGATGATGGCGGTGGCCAGCTTGACCTTGAGCACCGAGGCATTGACGTGGTTCAGCCACTCGGGCTGGTCGGGGTGGCCCTCCAGCCGCAGGCGCGAGACGAAGGTCTCGTAGCCACCGACGATCACCATGATCAGCAGGTTGGAGATCATCACCACGTCGATCAGCGCCAGCACCACCAGCATGATCACCGTCTCGTTCAGCGAGGTGACCGGCACGTCGGTCTTGTAGCCGATGCTGGAAATCAGCTTCTGCAGCGCCACGTCGTTGCCGAACACGGCCTCGATCAGGTGCACGAGTTCGACCCAGAAATGGAACACGTACACGCACTGCGCCAGGATCAGGCCCAGGTACAGCGGCAACTGGAGCCAGCGGCTGGCAAAGATCAGGTTCGGCAGCGGACGCATGCGAACGGTGGTCGGGTCGGGCAGCTGGGCCATGGGGTGACGAGGGGTGTCGCAGTTGGAAATCGAGGCCGCGAGTTTATGCGGCGGGGTTTTCCCGCTGATGGCAGTCAGACCTGCCATGAGCCCGCAGTCATGGCCTCGACCCCGCAGTCGGCTTAGAGTAAGCCGTTCGTCAGGCGCAAGAGCCACCATGCGGCCAAACGGTTGTGAAGATCCACGGAGACAACGATGAGCGAAGACACCCCCACCAAGGTCTATGAACCCAGCGCCGCCGCCCGCGAAGGCGCGCACGTCTCGGGCATGGCGGCCTACGAGCGCCTGGTGGCCGAGGCCGATGCCGACCATGCGGCCTACTGGGCCCGGCTGGCGCGCGAGTTCGTCACCTGGAAAAAGCCCTTCACCCAGTCGCTGGACGACAGCAACCCGCCGTTCTTCAAGTGGTTTGCCGACGGCACGCTCAACGCCTCGTACAACTGCCTGGACCGCCACGTCGAGGCCGGCAAGGGCGGCAAGACGGCGCTGATCTTCGAAGCCGACGGCGGCGAAGTCACCCGGGTCACCTACAGCGAGTTGCTGGCCCGCACCTGCCGCATCGCCAATGGCCTGAAGAGCCTGGGCGTGAAGAAGGGCGACCGCGTCGTCATCTACATCTCGATGTCGATCGACGGCGTGGCCGCGATGCAGGCCTGCGCCCGCATCGGCGCCACCCACTCGGTGGTGTTCGGCGGCTTCTCGGCGCAAAGCCTGCGCGACCGCATCGAAGACACCGGCGCGGTGGCGGTGATCACCGCCGACCAGCAGGTGCGCGGCGGCAAGCAGCTGCCGCTCAAGGCCATCGTCGACGAAGCGCTGGCCTTGGGCGGCTGCGACAGCGTGAAGAACGTGCTGGTGGTGCGCCGCACCGGCGCCGAGCTGCCGATGGCGGCCGGCCGCGATCGCTGGATGCACGAGCTGATCGCGCAGCAGCCCGAGACCTGCGAGCCCGAATGGGTGGAGGCCGAGCATCCGCTGTTCCTGCTGTATACCAGCGGCTCCACCGGCAAGCCCAAGGGCGTGCAGCACTCCACCGGCGGCTACCTGCTGCATGCGGCGCTCACCACCAAGTGGACCTTCGACCTGAAGGACGACGACATCTTCTGGTGCACCGCCGACATCGGCTGGGTCACCGGCCACAGCTACATCGCCTATGGCCCGCTGGCGCTGGGCGGCACCGAGATCGTGTTCGAGGGCGTGCCCACCTACCCGGACGCCGGCCGCTTCTGGAAGATGATCCAGGACCACAAGGTCAGCATCTTCTACACCGCGCCCACCGCCATCCGCAGCCTGATCAAGGCCGCCGAAGGCAACGAGGCCGTGCACCCCAAGCGCTACGACCTGAGCAGCCTGCGCCTGCTGGGCTCGGTGGGTGAGCCGATCAACCCCGCCGCCTGGGAGTGGTACCACGCCAACATCGGCGGCGGTCGCTGCCCCATCGTCGACACCTTCTGGCAGACCGAGACCGGCGGCCACATGATCACGCCGCTGCCGGGCGCCACGCCGCTGGTGCCGGGCTCCTGCACGCTGCCGTTCCCGGGCATCACCGCCGCCATCGTCGACGAGACCGGCAACGACGTGCCCAACGGCCAGGGCGGCATCCTGGTGGTCAAGAAGCCCTGGCCCAGCATGATCCGCACGATCTGGGGCGACCCCGAGCGCTTCAAGAAGAGCTACTACCCGCCGGAGCTCAAGGGCTACTACCTGGCCGGCGACGGCGCCATCCGCGACGCCAAGACCGGCTACTTCACCATCACCGGCCGCATCGACGACGTGCTCAACGTCTCGGGCCACCGCATGGGCACGATGGAGATCGAATCGGCCCTGGTGAGCTGCACCGAGCTGGTGGCCGAAGCCGCGGTGGTGGGCCGGCCCGACGACACCACCGGCGAGGCCATCTGCGCCTTCGTGGTGCTCAAGCGCCCGCGCCCCACGGGTGAAGAGGCCAAGAAGATCGCTGCCGAGCTGCGCAACTGGGTGGGCCGCGAGATCGGCCCCATCGCCAAGCCCAAGGACATCCGCTTCGGCGACAACCTGCCCAAGACCCGCAGCGGCAAGATCATGCGCCGCCTGCTGCGCTCCATCGCCAAGGGCGAAGCCATCACCCAGGACACCTCGACACTGGAGAACCCGGCGATCCTGGAGCAGTTGGCGGAGACCAACTGATCCAGGCCGCGCGACAGCGCGGGGCGGCGCGACGCGCCGGCTGGCGGATTTCGGGGCCTGCTCATATCGCGAAGCGATGTGAGCGGGCACCAGAACCCGGCGATCCTGGAGCAGTTGGCGGAGACGAACTGAGGGCAGGCCGGGGAGGCGCCGTCAGGCCTTCTTGGGGTAGCGCGCGAACACGGAGGCCGCGCCCTGGCGGCTGATCAGCAGCACGGCGTAGGGGTCCACGCGCGGCCCCATCTCCATGCCAGGGGACCCCACCGGCATGCCCGGCACGGCCAGGCCCAGCGCTGCGGGGCGCGTGGCCAGCAGCTGGCGGATCTCGGCCGCGGGCACATGGCCTTCGATGACGTAACCCGCCACCGTCGCGCTGTGGCAGCCGCCGTACTGCGCCGGCATGCCCAGGCGCTGGCGCACCGCGCTCATGTCGTTCACTTCGGACACCTGCACGGTGAATCCGGCTTTCTCGAGGTGCTGCACCCAGGCGGTACAGCAGCCGCAGTTCGGATCCTTGAACACCTGCACCACGGGCAGCCCCGCCGCACCCGTGCCCGCCTGGGCCGCCGCCACGGGCAGGCAGCCAAAGCCCCCGATGGCACCCACGACGGCGATGCCGCCCAACCACTGGCGTCGATCCATGTCGTCTCCTGCTTGAAAGGCGGCCAGCAAAAAGGGCCCGCGCGGGCCCTTTCTGGAAGTGGCCGAGGCCAGCTTACTTGACCGACAGCACCCAGGTGGCCAGCTGCTTGGCTTCGGCTTCGTTGACCTGCGGGTTGGCGGGCATGGGCACCGCGCCCCAGACACCGGCGCCGCCCTTCTGGATCTTGGTGGCCAGCTTGTCGACGGCGGTCTTGTCGCCAGCGTACTTGGCAGCCACGTCCTTGTAGGACGGGCCGACCAGCTTCTTGTCGACCGCATGGCAGGCCATGCAGTTCTTCTTCTGGGCCAGCTCAGCGTTGGCGAAGGCGGGGGACACCGCGCCCACCGCCAGAGCGGCGGCGAAGACGGCGGAAATGCGAGCGTTCATGGGGTCCTTTCGACGAGCGATGGCAAAAGTCGTGCGGTACATTGACTCGAACGAATTCTAGAGCGCCGGGTTGACGGCAAGGGGGTCACGATGTGGTTCGTTGCACTGGGCCTGCTGTCCATCGGCCTCAAGCTGGCGGCGCTGGGCCCCTTTGCCGGCCTGTCGTGGTGGTGGGTGCTGTCGCCCTTCGTGCTGGCCCTGCTGTGGTGGGGCTGGGCCGACAAGTACGGCTACACCCAGAAGAAGGCCATGGACCGCATGGAAGCCAAGAAGGCCAAGCGGCGTGAGCGCCATCTGCAGGACATGGGGCTGGACACACGCCACAAGCCACGCAAGTAGTGCGTGGCACCTGCATGACCAACGAGCCCCGCGGGGCCCGTTGGTTCTTCGTGCTGAACAGCTTGTTCAGTCGAACTTGTCCAGCACCGCACCGGCGCTGGCGCTGGCGGCGTTCTTTGCGAACTTGGCCAGCACACCACGGGTGTAGCGCGGCGCCGGCTGCTTCCACTGCGCGCGGCGGCGGGCGATTTCTTCGTCCGGCACGTTCAGGTTCAGCAGCAGCTGGTGAGCGTCGATGGTGATCGAGTCGCCTTCCTGCACCAGCGCGATGGTGCCGCCTTCATAGGCTTCGGGCGCCACGTGGCCCACCACCATGCCCCAGGTGCCGCCCGAGAAGCGGCCGTCGGTGATCAGGCCGACCGATTCGCCCAGGCCCTGGCCGATCAGTGCGCCGGTGGGCGCCAGCATCTCTGGCATGCCGGGGCCGCCCTTGGGGCCCAGGTAGCGCAGCACCATCACGTCGCCGGCCTTGATCTGGCCCGCCATGATGGCGGCCAGGGCCGACTGCTCGTCGTCGAACACGCGGGCCGGGCCGGTAATCACCGGGTTCTTCAGGCCGGTGATCTTGGCCACGCAGCCCTCGGGCGACAGGTTGCCCTTCAGGATGGCGAGGTGGCCTTCGGCATACAGCGCGTTGCCGACCTGGCGGATCACCTTGTTGTCGGGCTTCAGCGCCGGCACGTCGGCCAGGTTCTCGGCCACCGTCTTGCCGGTGATGGTCATGCAGTCGCCATGCAGCAGGCCGTGGTCCAGCAGCTCCTTCATCACCTGCGGAATGCCACCGGCATGGTGCAGGTCGATGGCCAGGAACTGGCCGCTGGGCTTCAGGTCGCACAGCACCGGCACCTTGCGGCGCACGCGCTCGAAGTCGTCGATGGTCCAGTCGACCTCGGCCGCATGGGCGATGGCCAGGAAGTGCAGCACCGCATTGGTGGAGCCGCCGGTGGCCATGATCACGGCCACCGCGTTCTCGATCGCCTTCTTGGTGACGATGTCGCGCGGCTTCAGGTCCTTCTTGACCGCTTCCACCACCGCGGCGGCGGCGCGGCGGGTGGTGTCGAGGATCTCGTCTTCCACGTTGGCCTGGGTGCTGGCGTAGGGCAGGCTCATGCCCAGCGCCTCGAAGGCCGAGCTCATGGTGTTGGCGGTGTACATGCCGCCGCAGCTGCCGCTGCCGGGGATGGCGCGCTTCTCGATCTCACAGAAGTCTTCCTCGGCCATCTTGCCGGCGCTGAACTGGCCGACCGCCTCGAACACGCTGACGATGTTGAGGTCCTGCCCCTTGTACTTGCCCGGCAGGATGGTGCCGCCGTACACGTAGATGGCGGGCACGTTGGCGCGCAGCATGCCCATCATGCCGCCGGGCATGTTCTTGTCGCAGCCGCCGATCACCAGCACGCCGTCCATCCACTGGCCGCCGACGCAGGTCTCGACGCAGTCGGAGATCACCTCGCGGCTGACCAGGCTGTACTTCATGCCTTCGGTGCCCATGGCCATGCCGTCGCTGATGGTGGGCGTGCCGAAGATCTGCGGATTGGCGCCCGCCGCCTTGATGCCTTCCACCGCCGCATCGGCCAGCCGCTGAAGGCCCGAGTTGCACGGCGTGATGGTGGAGTGGCCGTTGGCCACGCCGATCATCGGCTTGGAGAAGTCGCTCTCCTGGTAGCCCAGCGCGTAGTACATCGAGCGGTTGGGCGCCCGGGCCACGCCCTCGGTGATGTTCTTGGAACGGCGGTTGAAGCTCATGGCAGCGGGTCTCCTGGCGATTGGGCTGGGCCGGCAGTATCCAGGAGCTGGTTTACGAGCGTCCAATATATTTGTCGCCTTCGATTGATTCACGAGGCATATCGATGATCGACCTGCGCCCGCTGCGGCAGTTCGTGGCCGTGGCCGAGGAGCTGCACTTCGGCCGCGCGGCCCGCCGCCTGCACATGACGCAGCCACCGCTGACACAGGCGGTGCAGGGCCTGGAGCGTGAGCTGGAGGTGGCGCTGTTCCTGCGCAGCAAGCGCTCGGTGGCGCTGACGCCGGCCGGCGAAGCGCTGCTGGAGCAGGCGCGGCGCCTGTTGCGCGCGGCCGATGCGCTGCCGGCGGCGGTGCGTGCCGCAGCGGCCGGGCGCTCGGGCCTGCTGCGGCTGGCGTTTGTGTCCAGCATTGCCTACGGGCCGCTGCCCGACTGGCTGCGCGGCTTCCGCCAGGCCCATCCCGAGGTGGACGTGCAGCTGCGCGAGGCCACGCTGGACGTGCAGCTGGCGGCGTTTGCGGCCGAGGAGATCGACGCCGGCTTCGTGCTGCATGCGCCTGACGCAGCGCCGCCGGGCTTCGGCGCGCGCACCGTGCTGACGGAGCCGATGCAGCTGGTGCTGCCGGCCACGCACCCGCTGGCCACGCGGCGCACGCTGCGATTTGCCGAGGCGGCGGCCGAGCCGCTGGTCATCTTCCCGCGGCAGATCACGCCATCGCTGTTCGACGCCGTGGTGGCCGCCTACCGCGGCGCCGGCTTCACGCCGCGCATCGCGCAGGAAGCGATCCAGATGCAGACCATCGTCAACCTGGTAAGCGGCGGCATGGGCGTGGCCTGGGTGCCGCAGAGCCTGGTGCAGCTGCAGCGGCCCGGCGTGGTGTACCGGGCGGTGCAGGGCGTGCAGCTGGCGGCGCAGACCAGCCTGCTGTGGCCCGAGCCGGCGCCGCCGGTGGTGCAGCGCTTCGTCGACCACGTGGTTGACCACGGGCAGGCGGTTTTGCCGGCGCGGCGACAATCGCCGCCCACTGACAGGAGTTGACCCGGATGCTCGTCCACCCGCAATTCGATCCGATCGCGCTGCGCCTGGGGCCGCTGGCCATCCACTGGTACGGCCTGACCTACCTGGTGGCCTTCGGCCTGTTCCTCTGGCTGGCCACGCTGCGCACGCGCCAGCCGTACTACGCCCAGCGCGGCTGGACCCGCCGCGACGTGGAAGACCTGCTGTTCTTCGGCGTGGTCGGCGTCATCGTCGGCGGGCGGCTGGGCTACTCGCTGTTCTACAAGCCGGGTTACTACCTCAGCAACCCGCTGGAAATGCTGATGCTGTGGAAGGGCGGCATGTCCTTCCACGGCGGCCTGCTGGGCGTGCTGGTGGCCATGGCGGTGTTCGCACGGCGGCGCCAGCGCGCCTTCTTCGAGGTGACCGACCTGATCGCGCCCTGCGTGCCGCTGGGCCTGGCCTCGGGCCGCATCGGCAACTTCATCAACGGCGAGCTGTGGGGCCGTGCGGCCGACCCCTCGCTGCCCTGGGCGATGGTGTTTCCGCAGTCGGGCAGCGACATCCCGCGCCATCCCTCGCAGCTCTACCAGTTCAGCCTGGAAGGCGTGCTGCTCTTCATCCTGCTGTGGGTGTATGCGCGGAGGCCGCATGCCACCGGCCGGGTGTCGGGCGCGTTTTTGGTGGGCTACGGCACTTTCCGCTTCATCGCCGAGTATTTCCGTGAGCCGGACAGCTTCCTTGGGCTGCTGGCCTTGAACATGAGCATGGGCCAGTGGCTGTGCGTGCCTATGGTGCTGGCCGGGGTGCTGCTGTGGTGGCGCGCCGGGCCGGGCGACCACGGCAAGCCCGCGCGCGTGGCCGGGAGCCAGGCATGAGACAGATCTTCCTTGATACCGAAACCACCGGCCTCAGCCCGGAGAGCGGCGACCGCGTCATCGAAATCGGCTGTGTGGAAATGGTGAACCGGCGGCTGACCGGCAACAACAAGCACTTCTACCTGAACCCGGAGCGCAAGAACTCGGAAGACGCCGTCAAGATCCACGGCCTGACCGATGAGTTCCTGGCCGACAAGCCGCTGTTCGCCGCCATCGCCGACGAGCTGATGGACTACCTGGCCGGCGCCGAGATCGTGATCCACAACGCGGCCTTCGACGTCGGCTTCCTGAACGAAGAGCTGCGCCGCCTGGGCCGCCCGCGCTTTGCCGAGCATGTGGGCCGCATCACCGACTCGCTGCTGATGGCCCGCGACCTGTTCCCGGGCAAGAGCAACTCGCTCGACAGCCTGTGCAAGCGGCTGGAGGTGGACAACAGCAACCGCACGCTGCACGGCGCGCTGCTGGACGCCGGCCTGCTGGCCGAGGTCTACATCAACATGACCCGCGGCCAGGAGAGCCTGGTGATCGACGTGGGCAGCGAAGGCAGCGGCGAGCTGGCGGCGGCCCCGATCGACTTCAGCACCTTCCAACTGGTGGTGCTGGAGCCCACGCCCGAGGAGCTGCAGGCCCACGAAGGGGTGCTGGCCGAGCTGGACAAGGCCAGTGGACAAAAAACTTTGTGGAGACAGTTGCAATCCGCGTAGCCTGTGGCATACTGCGAGGCTTGCCGGAACACGAGAAGAACAACAAACACCGCAGGTTTCCGGGCGGTTAGCTCAGCGGTAGAGCACTGCCTTCACACGGCAGGGGTCGCAGGTTCGAACCCTGCACCGCCCACCAAAAAAGATGAAGCACCTCGCGGAAACGCCAGGTGCTTTTTTCTTGCCCGCGGCACCGCCAGCTGAAGGCGGCGGTCGCGGGCTTCCATCGCCCGCACGCAAGCTCACGCCTGCGTATAAGCCGTCTTCACCGTCGTATAGAACTCCGCCGCGTAGCGGCCCTGCTCCCGCGGGCCGTAGCTACTGCTCTTGCGGCCGCCGAAGGGCACGTGGTAGTCCACGCCCGCGGTGGGCAGGTTCACCATCACCATGCCGGCCTGCGCATGCCGCTTGAAGTGCGTGGCGTGTTTCAGGCTGGTGGTGGCGATGCCCGAGGCCAGGCCGAAGGGCGTGTCGTTGGCCAGGGCCAGCGCTTCTTCATAGTCCTTGGCGCGGATGACGCTGACCACGGGGCCGAACACCTCTTCGCGGTTGATGCGCATGTCGGCCGTGGTGTCGGCGAACAGGGCGGGCCGCAGGTAGAAGCCGGGCGCGCCATCGCTGCTGGTGGGCTGGGCCTCGCCGCCTGCCACCAGGCGGGCGCCTTCCTGGCGGGCGATGTTGATGTACTCGCGGTCCTGGGCCAGTTGCTTGTCGTCCACCACCGGGCCGATGTCGGTGCCGGGCTTGCGGGCGTCGTCCACCTTCAGCGTGTCCATGCGCTCGGCCATCGCCGCGACGAAGCGGTCATGGATGCCCTCGGTGACGATGACGCGGCTGGACGCGGTGCAGCGCTGGCCGGTCGAGAAGAAGCCGCTGTTGACGGCGGCCGCCACCGCCACGTTCAGGTCGGCGTCGTCCAGCACCACGAAGGGGTTCTTGCCGCCCATCTCCAGCTGCACCTTGGCGCCGCGCGACACGCCCGCCTGGGCCACGCGCTGGCCGGTGGCCACCGAGCCGGTGAAGCTGATGCCCGCGATGCGCGGGTCTTCCAGCAGCACTTGGCCCACTTCGGCGCCACGGCCCATCACCAGGTTGAACACGCCGGCCGGCAGGCCGCTGCGCGACAGGATCTCGGCCAGCGCCCAGGCCGAGCCCGGCACCAGGTCGGCCGGCTTGAAGACCACGCAGTTGCCGTGCGCCAGCGCGGGCGCGATCTTCCAGGCCGGGATGGCGATCGGGAAGTTCCACGGTGTGATGAGGCCGATGATGCCCAGCGGCTCGCGCGTGATCTCGACGCCGATGCCGGGCCGCACCGAGGGCATCACCTCACCGCCCGGGCGCAGCGCCTCACCGGCGAAGAACTTGAAGATGGCGCCCGCCCGTGCCACTTCGCCAATGGCTTCGGGCAGGGTCTTGCCTTCTTCGCGGGCCAGCAGGTCGCCCAGCTCGGCCTTGCGGGCCAGCAGCTCGGTGCCCACGGCGTCGAGCACGTCGAAGCGCTGCTGCGGCGTCGACAGGCTCCAGGCCGGAAAGGCCGCTTCGGCCGCGGCAATCGCCTCGCGGGCCTGCGCGGCCGAGGCCTGCGCATAGTCGCCCACGCTGTCGCGGGTGTCCGAGGGATTGATGTTGGGTCGCGTTTCGCGGCCGGGCACCCAGGCGCCGCCGATGTACAGGTCGTGGGTCATGCGCGCACCTTGTCGATGTCATCCAGCAGCTGCGTGCCGTGCTTTTCCGCGAAGGCCTGCCGCACCGGTTCGGCCACCACGCGGCGGAACGGGGCTGCGTCCACCTTCTCTTCCACCTGCATGCCGTTGGCCTTGAGGTAGGCGATGTCCTCGGCTTCGCCGCGGCGGTTCAGCTCGCGGTGGAAGGTGGCGGCCAGGCGGGCCGCTTCCACCATCGCCTGCTGTTGCGCGGGCGCCAGGCCGTCGAAGCGCTTCTTGTTCATCACCAGCGGCTCGGCGGTGTAGGCGTGCCGGGTGATCGACAGGTGCTTCTGCACCTCGTAGAACTTGGCATTGCGGATGATGGAGACCGAGTTCTCCTGGCCGTCGATGGCCCGGCTTTCCAGCGCGGGGTACACCTCGGCCACCGGCATCGGCATCGGGTTGGCGCCCAGCAGCCGGAAGGCCTGCAGGTGCGCCGGGTTGGGCGTGGTGCGCAGCTTCAGGCCCTTGACGTCGTCGGGCGTGCGCACCGCGCGCCGCGCGTTGCTGAGGTTGCGGAAGCCCACCTCCAGGAAGGACAGGCCCTTCATGCCATGGGCGCCCATCTCGTCCAGCAGGGCCTGGCCCACCGCGCCGTCCAGCACCTTGTAGGCATGGTCGGCGCTGTCGAACAGGTAGGGCAGGTCGAGCACGTTCAGCCGCGGCACGATGCCGCTGTAGTACGGGTTGCCCGACAGCACCATGTCGATGGTGCCGCCGCGCATGCCGGAGATGGCCGAGTTGTCGTTGCCCAGCGCGCTGGCGGCGTACACCGTCACCAGCACGCTGCCCTGGGTGCGCTCCTTCACCAGGCGCGCGAATTCCACCGCGGCGCGGTGCTGGGTCTCGGCTTCCTGGCCCGAGTGGGCCAGCTTCAGCTTCACCGGGTCGGCCGCGCGGGCCGGCAGTGCCGCGGCCAGGGCGGCGGCACCGGTGCCGACGACGAGTCGGCGGCGTGTGAGGGTGTGGCTCATCTCAGCTCCAGCGCAGCACCAGCGGATCGAGCCGCCGTGCGGTGTCCAGCAGGCCGGCGCGCACGGCCGGGTGCATGGCGGGGAAGGGGTGGCGGGGCGCGTCGCAATCGATCACGCCGCCGGCCTTCATCAGTGCCTTGGCGGTCAGGATGCCGCCCTGCCGGTTCTCGTAGTTGATCAGCGGCAGCCAGCGCGTGTACTCGGCCACCGCCTCGTCGCGGCGGCCACCGGCAAAGGCGTCCACGATGCGGCGGATGCCGTCGGGGTAGGCGCCGCCGGTCATCGCGCCGGTGGCACCGGCGTCCAGGTCGGGCAGCAGGGTGATGGCCTCTTCGCCGTCCCACGGGCCTTCGATGGCGTCGCCGCCCAGCGCGATCAGCTCGCGCAGCTTGCTGGCGGCGCCGGCCGTCTCGATCTTGAAGTACGACACATGCTCGATCTCGGTGGCCATGCGGGCCAGGAAGGCGGCCGACAGCGGCGTGCCGGCCACCGGGGCGTCCTGGATCATGATGGGGATGTCGATCGCGTCCGACAGCCGTGCGTAGAACTCGTGGATGCCGGCTTCGCCCACGCGGATGGTGGCGCCGTGGTAGGGCGGCATCACCATCACCATCGCGGCGCCCATGTCCTGCGCCTGGCGGCTGCGCGCGGCGCACACCTGGGTGCCGTAGTGGGTGGTGGTGACGATCACCGGGACGCGGCCGGCCACGTGCTGCAGGATCTCGCGGGTCAGCACCTCGCGCTCGGCATCGGACAGCGAGAACTGCTCGGAGAAGTTGGCCAGGATGGCCAGGCCGCTGGAGCCGGCGTCGATCATGAAGTCGACGCAGCGCTTCTGGCCCGGCAGGTCCAGCTCGCCGGTCTCGGTGAAGATGGTGGGCACCACCGGGAACACGCCCCGGTACGGTCGCTTGGCTTGTGCCATCGGGTCCCTCACTCGACGATGTTGAACTGGTCGAGGTATTCGGTCTTGAGCGTCAGGCCCAGGCCCGGCACGTCGTCGCGCAGCTGCAGGAAGCCGTCCTCGGCCACCGGCTCGCCGTCGAAGATGTAGTAGAAGAGTTCGTTGCCCACCTCGACGTCGAACATCGGGAAGTACTCGCTCATCGGGCTGGCCAGCGTGCTCATGGTCAGGTGGTAGTTGTGCATCTGGCCGGCATGCGGAACCACCGGCACGCTGTAGGCCTCGCACAGCGCATTGATCTTGTGCGCCATCGTGATGCCGCCCACGCGGTTGGTGTCGTACTGCACCACGCTCACCGCCTTGCGGTCCAGCAGCTGCTTGAAGCCGTAGAGGCTGAACTCATGCTCGCCGCCCGAGATCGGCACGATGTTCATCGCGTTCAGTTCGGCATAGCCGTCGATGTCGTCGGCGATCACCGGCTCTTCCAGCCAGCGCGGCTGGAACCTGGCCAGCTTGGGCAGCATGCGCTTGGTGTACTCCAGGTTCCAGCCCATGTAGCACTCCAGCATCAGGTCGGTGTCGTAGCCGATCACCTCGCGCACGGCTTCCACGCTCTTGAGGTTTTCGGTCACGCCCTGCTGCAGGTGCGCCGGGCCGTAGCCAAAGCGCATCTTGAAGGCCTTGAAGCCCTGCTTCAGGTAGGTCTCGGCCTCCTTCTGCATCTCGTTCAGGTCGGTGCGGTAGAGCTTGCTGTAGTAGCACGGGATCTTTTCCTTGGTGCGGCCGCCCAGCAGCTTGAACACCGGCTTGTCCACGCTCTTGCCCAGCAGGTCCCACAGCTCGATGTCCACCGCCGAGATGGCCGCCATGCCCACGCCCTTGCGGCCCCAGGCATGGGTGGCGCGGTACATGCGCTGGTTCAGGTACTCGTAGTCCCAGGGGTCCTGGCCCATGATCAGCGGCGACAGGTACTGGTCGATGATCTCCTTGGCGATGCGCGGCGCCAGCGCCACGTTGCCATAGCCCACCAGGCCGGTGTCGGTCTCGATCTCCACCACCGTCCAGCCGTGGAAGCGGAAGGTCTTCATCGTTTCCTGCGGCGAGTACAGCAGGTCCATCGCATTGCTGCAGAAGTTGCCTTGCGGCGGCACGGTCTTGCCCTTCCATTCGAAGGTGCGGGCGCGGACTTTGGTGATCTTCATGGGGGTGTCTCCGGGTTCGGAATGGCGGTGGGGGTTCAGTGGCGGGCGGCCAGCGCGCTGGCGCCCATGCGCACCGCGATGGCGAAGGCGTTGGCGGTGGCGTTGACGTTGGCGCGGCCCTGGCCGGCGATGTCGTAGGCGGTGCCGTGGGCCGGCGTGGTGATGGGGATGGGCAGGCCGCCCTGCACCGTCACGCCCTGGCTGAAGCCCAGCAGCTTGATCGCGATCTGGCCCTGGTCGTGGTACATGGTCACGATGGCGTCGTACTGGCCGTCACGCGCCTTCAGGAAGATGGTGTCGGCCGGGAAGGGGCCGGCGATGGGCAGGCCTTCGGCGTTGAGCGCCTCCACCGCCGGGGCGATGATGTCGATCTCTTCGCGGCCGCAGGTGCCACCGTCGCCGTTGTGCGGGTTGAAGCCCGCCACCGCCACGCGCGGCGCGGCCACGCCGGCGGCCTTCAGCGATTGGTGGATCAGGCGGGCGGCGGCCATGATGCGGTCGCGGCTCAGCCAGGAGGCTGCGTCCTTCAGCGGGATGTGCGAAGACACGCGCGAGGTCCACAGGCTGCCCAGCGTGTTGAACTCGCAGAAGTAGCCTTTGACGCCCAGGTACTGCGCGAAGTGGTGCAGCTCGTCCTCGTGCTGCAGGCCGCCCTGCTTCATCGCATGCTTGTTCAGCGGCGCGAAGCAGATGGCGTCGATCTCGCCGGCCAGCGCCGCGTCCATGCAGCGGTTGAGCACCTTCAGCACCGAGGCACCACCCGGCGCCTCGGCCTTGGCCAGCGTCACCTGTTCGGGCTGCACGGTGTCCACGGCGATGAAGGCGGGGCGCGAGGTGTCGGCGCGGCTGCGCACCGCGGCAAAGCCGTCCACCGCATCGCAGGCCACCTGCACGCCGGCCACCTGCTGGCCGCGCTGCCACAGCCAGGGGTCGCCGATCAGCACCACGTTGGCCTGGGTGGTGGTCTCGGGCTGCGCCAGCAGCTTGGCGATGAGTTCGGGGCCGATGCCGGCGGGGTCGCCCAGCGTCAGCGCGACGACGGGTTGGTGGGGGGAGTTCACGTCAGGCGTCCTTTCAATAGAACCAGCGGGCCGGCACCATGACCAGCTGCGGGAAGAGGATGAACAGCATCAGCAGGAAGGTCTGCGCCAGCAGGAAGGGCATCACACCGCGGGTGACGCGGGCCAGGTCGACGCGCGCCACGCCGGCCACCACGTTGAGCACGGTGCCCACCGGCGGCGTCAGCAGCCCGATGGCGTTGTTCATGATGAACAGCACGCCGAAGTAGATGGGGTCGATGCCCGCCTGCTTGACCAGCGGCATCAGCACCGGCGTGAGGATCAGCACCGTGGGCATGAAGTCGAGTGCGGTGCCGATGACCACCACCAGCGCCATCATCATGAACATCAGCAGCACCTTGTTGTCCATGAAGGGCTGCAGCAGCTCACCCACCTGGCCGGGGATGTCGGCGATGGTGATCAGCCAGGCCGAGACCAGTGCGCAGGCCACCAGGAACATCACCACGCTGGAGGTCTTGGCGGCCTGCAGCATCAGCCGCGGCATGTCGGCGATGCGCATCTCGCGGTACACGAACAGGCCCACGAGCATCGAGTACACCGCAGCCACCACCGCGGCTTCGGTGGGCGTGAACACGCCGGCCTTCATGCCGCCGATGATGACCACCGGCAGCAGCAGCGCCCAGAAGCCCTGGCGGATGGCGCTGACCAGCCGGCCCCACTCGAAGCGGTCTTCCTGCGTGATCGGCGGCGCCTCGCGGCGGGCGCAGAACCACCAGGTGATGGCCAGGGTCACGCCCATCAGGATGCCCGGCACGATGCCGGCCAGGAACAGCTTGGTGATGGACACCTGCGCCGCCACGCCGAACACCACGAAGCCGATCGACGGCGGGATGATGGGCGCGATGATGCCGCCCGAGGCGATGAGCCCGGCCGAGCGCGGCAGGTTGTAGCCGGCGCGGCGCATCAGCGGCACCAGCACCGCGGCCAGGGCCGCGGTGTCGGCCACGGCCGAGCCGCTGATGCTGGCCATCACCAGCGCGGCCAGGATGGCCACGTAGCTCAGGCCGCCACGCACGTGGCCTACCAGTGCTTGCGCCATCGCGATGATGCGGCGCGACAGGCCGCCTGCATTCATCAGCTCGCCGGCCAGCATGAAGAAGGGCACCGCCATCAGCGGGTAGTTGTTGGTGCCCTCCAGCAGGTTCTGCGCGAGGATCTGGGTGTCGAAGTTGTCCAGGTGGAACATCAGCGCGACGCCGCACACCAGCAGCGCGAACGCGATGGGCATGCCCAGCGTCATCGCGCCGAGCAGGGAGAGGATGAAGATGGTGACGGTCATGGCCAGTCCTGTGGGATGGTGCGGGCGGTCACTCGACCGACTCGGTGGGCTCGACCACCAGTTCTTCCACCGGCATGCGGCCGGTGATCTGGCGCCACAGGCTGTGCAGCAGGATGGCGGCGATGCCCACGCTGCACACCAGCAGCGCGGAGAACACCCAGCCCATCGGCAGCCCGGTGACGGGCGCGCGGTCGTCCATGGCAATGACCACCTGCTTCCAGGTGCCGTGGGCCAGCAGGCCGCAGCAGCCCAGCATCAGCAGGTCGGACGCAAAGCGTGCCACGCGCCGGGCCGGCACCGGCAGCGCCTTGACCACGCTGCTCATGCCCAGGTGGGCGTTCTCGTGCATGGCCACCAGCGCGCCGATCAAGGTCAGCCACATGAAGATGAAGCGCGAGACTTCTTCCGAGAAGGTGATGCCTGAGTTGAAGCCGTAGCGCAGCACGACGTTGCCGAACACCAGCACCACCATCACACCCAGCAGCAGCACCAGCAGGATTTCCAGTGCGCGAATGGCAAAGCGGGTAAACATGGTCAGGGCCTCCGCTTTCAGCGCGTGCCGGCGGCCGCAATGGCCGCCGCGAAGTCACGCGCCACGTCGGCGCCCACGGCTTCCACGTGCTTGTCGATCACCGGCTTGAGCTTGTCGCGCATGCGGGCGCGTTCGGCGGCGCTCACCTCGGTGATCTGCAGGCCCTGCTGCTGCAGGTCGGCCTTGAGCTTCTGGTTGAGCTGGCGGCTGGTCTGGCGCTGGTAGGCGGTGGCTTCCGCCGCAGCGGCCTGCAGCAGCGCCTGGTCGGCGGGCTTCAGGCCGTCCCAGAACTTCTTCGAAGCGATGAGCACCAGTGCGTCGTACGCATGGCCGGTGGTCGAGAGGTATTTCTGCACGTCGTAGAACTTCTGCGCCGAGATGACCGTGTACGGGTTCTCCTGCGCATCCACGGCCTTGGTTTCGAGGGCGGTGAACAGCTCGTTGACCGGCATCGGCACCGCATTGGCGCCCAGGCCGTTGAAGAGGTCGATGTACAGGTTGTTCTGCATCGTGCGCACCTTCAGGCCGGCCATGTCTTCCACCTTGGCCACCGGGCGGCGGCTGTTGGTCAGGTTGCGAAAGCCGTTTTCCCAGAAGGCCAGGCCCACCAGGCCCTTGTCGGGCAGGCGCGCCAGCAGCTGCTTGCCGAAGGGGCCGTCCAGCACGGCGTCGGCCTGCTGCTCGCTGGCGAAGGAGAAGGGCAGGCCGATGACGCCGAAGGCCGGCACCAGGTTGGCCAGCGTGGCGGTGGAAGGCACGGTGAATTCCTGCGTGCCGCCGCGCAGCGCCGCCTGCATCTGCTGGTCGCTGCCCAGGGTGGCGCCCGAGTACACGTTGATGCGGATGCGGCCGCCGCTCTTGGCGCCCGCCAGCTCGGCGAACTTGCGCGCGCCCAGCGTCTGCGGGTGTTCATCGGGCAGGCTGGTGCCGATGCGGGCCTTGATGTCCTGCGCGGCGGCAGGCAGTGCCAGGCCGGTGGCCAGACAGGCTGCCAGGCAGGCGGCGGGCAGGCCGAGCGCCAGCCGGCGGGCGAGGGTGGGGCTTTTCATCGGGTGTCTCCTTCGTGTTGGTGTTGTCAGTCCAGCCGGTACAGGCGCAGCGCGTTGTCGCAGAACAGCGCCAGCCGCTCGGCCGGCGTGTGCTGGCGGGTCAGCACCTTGAAGCTGCTGAAGATCTGGTCGAAGCTGGCCACCAGGCCGTCGACCGGGAAGTTGCTGGCGAACAGGCATCGGGCCACGCCGAAGCGCTCGATCAGCCCCTGCACCACCGGCGCCTGCAGCGCGGGGGTCCAGGCCTGGCCGGGCACGCCCAGGCCGCTGATCTTCACGTGCACGTTGGGCGCGTCGGCCAGTTGCGCCATCGCACGGCCCCAGGCGGCCAAGGAGGCTTCGTCGCGCTCGGCCGGCAGGCCTGCATGGTTGACGATGAGCGTGGTGCGCGGAAAGTCGCGCGCCAGTTCCAGCGCCTCGGCCATGTGCCACCAGGGGGCCTGCAGCTCGAACATCAGGCCGGCCGCTTCCAGCTGCGCATAGCCGTCGCGCCAGCGGGGGCAGCGCATGGCGCCGGGCGCGGACCAGCCGGGGGTGTGGTCCTGCCGCGGCAGGCTGCGCGGCTTGTGGCGCACGCTGCGCACGATGGGCAGCTGGCGGTAGGCGGCCAGCACCTCGGGCAGGTCGGCACGGTCCAGCCAGGCCTGGGCGGCCAGGGCCTGCGGCGTGCCCTGCGCATCGGCCAGGGCCTGCACCCAGCGGGCCTCGCCCACCGGGTCGGCCGGGTCCCATTCACCTTCCATCAGCACACTGCGCAGCCACAGGTGGCCGCTGGCGGCGCGGGCATGGTCTTCGGGCAGCCAGTCGCGGCAGATGGGGCCGTAGTCGCCATAGCGGAACGGGATGCGCGGCTGCCGCTGCAGCCAGGGGTGCGGGTTGCGCTGCAGGTCGAAGTAGTGGTGGTGCGCATCGACGATGGGCAGAAGCGCCTCGTCGCCGCTGGCCAGGAAGCGTTCGCGCGCAGTCTGCAGGTCGGGCTTCATGCGGCGGCGCTCCGCGCGATGCGGTAGACCGCCATCGCGTTGTCGTGCCACACCGCCTGGCGGGCGGCGGCGGGCAGGTGGGCCAGCGCACGGGCGGTGGCTTGCACCAGTTCGGCATAACCGATGCGCAGCCGCGCCACCGGGAAGTTGCTGCCGAACAGGCACCGCTGCCAGCCGAACAGGTCCAGCGTTTCGCGCATCACCGGCAGGTTGTCGGCTTCGGTCCAAGGCCGTTCGCGCAGGCCCAGCTCCGAGATCTTCACGTGCACCTGGGGCAGGGCTGCCAACGCCGCCATGCCGCGCCGCCAGCTGGCCAGGCCGGTGGCGCTGCGGTCCCAGGGCAGGCCGGTGTGTTCCAGCACCACCGTCAATGGCGGCACCTGGGCCAGCAGCGCGGCGGCTTCTTCCAGGTGCCAGTAGGGCACGCGCAGGTCCCACAGCAGGCCATGGGCGGCCAGCCGCTGCAGCGCGGCGGGCCAGCGCGGGTCTTGCAGCGAGCCGGCCGCCGGCAGCGCCGCACCGGGCGCCGCCGCGGTGGCGGGCTTGCAGCGGATGCCGCGCACCAGCGGCATCGCGGCCTGGGCGGCCAGCTGCGCATCGGCATCGGGCGCCAGCAGGTCGGCCCAGGCGACGATGGCGCCGGGCAGGCCGTGGGCAGCGTGCTGCTGGTGCAGCCACTGCGTTTCGGCCAGGGCTTCGCCGCGGTCGCGCTCGGCTTCCACGTGCACGCTGGCCACCACCGGCATGCCCTGCCAGTCGGCCCGGAAGTCGGCCGGCCGGTAGTCGCGGCACAGCGGCTCATAGGCGCCGAGGATGAAGCGCTCGGGCGCGTAGTCTTCCTGCAGCCAGGGGTAGTGCGCGCCTTCCAGCGCCCACAGGTGATGGTGGGCGTCGACGATGGCGGTGGGCAGCTCGGGCGGTGTCATCGGCACAGCACGAAGGAGGCATCGGGCTCGCGCAGCGTGGTGATCTCGCGGCCGAACTGCCAGCTCGCCAAGTCCAGCTCACGCACCTTGTCGTCCTGGAACGAGACATAGGCCAGCGCCCGCCGCGGGTGGAAGGACAGCGCGGTGGGGTTGGCCGGCAGCGGCACGCAGCGCAGCTCTTCCAACGTGTCGGCATCGAACACCGACAGCGACTGCTCGCCCGAGTTGGTCAGCAGCAGCAGCGAGCGGCCATCGGCGGTGTCGTGGCGGTAGATGCGGTTGGGGTCGCGCCGGGTTTTCACGCGGCGGCCCAGCGCCAGCGTGCCGGTGTCGATCTCCACCAGCGTGTCGTCGCCCCGGTTGGCCACGAACAGCCGCCGGCCGTCGCGCGAGAGCGCATTGCCTTCGGGCCGCGGCCCGGGCGTGACGGCCTGCGGCGCCACCGCCGCATCACGCGGGTGGAAGCGCGTGACGGTGTTGGACAGCAGGTGGATGCCGAAGGCGGTGCCGGCATCGGGCGTCAGCGTCACCAGGTGGGTCTTGATGCCGCCCGAGGGCACGGCCAGGTGCGGCACGTCCTGCTCGCGCGGATGCTCGAACACCAGCAAGGTGTCGTTGGCCTCGCTCATCGCATACAGCCGGCCCTGGGCATCGCAGGCCATGCCGTGCGGCCGGCGGTAAGGCCACAGGTCCAGCATGCGGGTGTGGCGGCGCTCCACCAGGTCGATCTCGGCCACCCGGTGGTCGCCGTCGTCGCCGCGGGTCCAGGCGGTCTCGATGCCGAAGATGCCGACGTAGGCGCGCTGGCCCGTGGGGTCGACGCAGAACTCGTGCGGGAAGTTGGGCAGCACCAGGTGCTTCAGCGCCTGGCCGCTGGCCAGGTCGTAGAAGCTGAAGGTGTGGGCGCATTTCTGCACCAGCAGCAGGATCTCGCTCATGGGGTCTCCGGGCTCGGCGTGTGAGGTCACGCCGTGGCGTCGATCTGGGCCAGCAGGTCGCCGCCGTTCTTCTCGACGAAGGCCTTGCGCGTTTCGGCCACCACCACGCGGCGGAAGGGCTCGGCGTCGAAGCTCTCGATCACCTGCATGCCCTTGGCCTTGAGGTCGGCCACGGTGCGGCCTTCGTCGCGGGCATTCATCTCGCGCTGGAAGCGCGAGGCGGCGCGGGCGGCATCGGCCAGCGCCTGCTGCAGCGGCGGCTCCAGCTTCTCGAAGCGGGCCTTGTTCATCACCACCGGCATCGCGGTGTAGGCATGGCGGCTCATGGTCAGGTGCTTCTGCACTTCGTAGAACTTGGCCGACCAGGTGATGGCGATGGGATGCTCCTGCGCATCCACCGCGCCGGTTTCCAGCGCCTGATACAGCTCGCCCAGCGGCAGCGGCACCGGGTTGGCCCCCAGCAGCTTGAAGGCCAGGATGTGCGACGGGTTGGGCGTGGTGCGGATCTTCAGGCCCTTGACGTCATCGGGCAGGCGCACCGGCTTGTGCTTGGTGGTGATGCAGCGAAAGCCCACTTCGAACCAGCCCAGGCCCTTGAGCGCATGGGCTTCCAGGCCCTGCATCAGCTTCTGGCCCACCGCGCCGTCCAGCGTCTGGTAGGCATGGGCCGGGCTGCGGAACAGGAAGGGCAGGTCCAGCGCGCCGATGGCCGGCGTCAGGCCGGCGAAGTTCACGCTGCCGGCCATCATCAGGTCGATGGTGCCGCCGCGCACCGCGCCGATCACGGTGGCGTCGTTGCCCAGCTGGCCGCCGGGGTACACCTGCACGTCCAGCTTGCCGCCCGACTGCTCCTTGGCCAGGCGCGCCAGTTCCAGCGCAGCCAGGTGCTGCGACGAGGTCTCGGGGCCGGCATGGGCCAGCCGCAGGCGCGTGGCCTGGGCCCGCACGGGCAGGCTGGCTGCGGCCAGGGCTGCGCCAGCGGCCACGCCGCTGCAGAAGGTTCTTCTTTGCATGGATGTCTCCTCGGGTGGCGGCCGGCCGGTGCCGCCGTGCGATGCGGCCGTCAGTCGATACGGATGCCGCGCTTCTTCACCAACTCGGCATAACGCTGGTTCTCGGCGTCGTGGAAGGCGGCGAACTGCGCCTGCGTCATCGGCGTCACGTCGGCGCCGATCTGGGCCAGGCGCTGCCGGGTCTCGGGCAGATCCAGCACCTTGTTCACCTCGTCGTGCAGCTTGTCCTGCACCGCCTTGGGCGCGGCGGCCGGCAGGTACACGCCGTACCAGGCGCTCATCTCCACGCCCTTGACGCCGGCCTCGGCCATGGTGGGCACCTGCGGCAGCTGCGGGTTGCGGGCCTTGCTGGTCACGGCCAGCGCCTTCACCTTGCCGGCCTTGATGTGCGGCAGCACCGAGGCCAGGGTGTCGAAGCTCATCTGCACCTGGCCGGCCATCAGGTCCACCAGCGCCGGGCCGCTGCCGCGGTAGGGAATGTGGGTGATGAAGGCGCCGGTCGATTCCTTGAACAGCTCGGCCGCGATGTGCTGGGTGCTGCCGGCGCCGCTGCTGGCGAAGTTGAGGGCGCCGGGCTTCTTCTTGGCCAGGGCCACCAGTTCGGCCACGGTGTTGACACCCAGGTTGTTGTTGACCACCAGCACGTTGGGCACGGCCCCTACCATGGCCACCGGCACCAGGTCGCGCTGGTTGTCGTAGGGCAGCTTCAGCAGGTAGGGCGCGATGGCATGGGCGGTGGACACGCCCATCACCATGGTGTGGCCGTCGGTGGCCTTGGCGGTGGCATCGGCCGCCATGGTGTTGGAGGCCCCCGGCTTGTTCTCCACCACCACCGTGACCTTGAGGGCGGGGCCCAGCTTGTCGGCCACGGCGCGGGCCATGGCATCGGTACCGCCACCGGGTGACGAGCCCACCAGCATGCGCAGCGGCCGGGTGGGCCAGTCGGTCTGGGCGCTGGCGGCCAGCGGCAGTGCGGTGGCACAGAGCGCGAGGAAGGGGGCCAGGGCGGCGCGGCGCCAAGCGGTGGGGTACTGCTGCATCGGGTGTCTCCGTTTTTTCTCTTCAGCACTGCAACGGGCCGGATGCTAGGCCTGCCATTCATAACGGTATATTGAAAGCTCTTGATGCTTCCATAGCCGGAGGATATGCATGGCCGAAGGCCTCACCGGTGCGCAGCTGCTCAACCGCCTGCGCCTGCGGCAAGTGGCGCTGCTGCTGGCGCTGCGCCAGCACGGCACGCTGGGCGCGGCCGCCAGCCAGCTGGGCATGACGCAGCCGGCCGCCACCAAGATGCTGCACGAGCTGGAGGCCACGCTGGGCTGCCGCCTGTTCGAGCGTGAAGGCCGCGGTCTGCGGCCCACCGCCGCCGGGCACACGGTGTACGGCCACTTCGACGGCCTGCACGGCTCCATCGAGGCGCTGGCCCGCGCGCTGGAAGCGCTGCAGCGCGGCGGCGCCGGGCGGCTGTCGGTGGGCAGCATCCTGGCCTCGTCGCCCGCCTGGTTGACGCAGGCGGTGGCGCGCATGAAGCGCGAGCAGCCCGGGCTGGAGCTGGTGATCGCGGTGGAAACCAGCGACCGCCTGATGGAGCAGCTGGAGCGCGGCGAGCTGGACATCGTGATCGGCCGCCTGGTGGAGGGCTATGCGCACGAGGACTATCGCTGCGAGCTGCTGGACACCGAGCCGCTGTCGGTGGTGGTGGGGCCGCAGCATCCGCTGGCGGGCAAGCGCCGGCTGGCACTGGCCGACCTGGCCGACCAGCCCTGGGTGCTGCAGCCGCGAAACAGCCCGATGCGCGAGGTGCTGGAGCGCGAGTTCCGGCTGCAGGGCATCGACGCGCCACGCAACCGGGTGGAGACCGCCTCCATCATGACCACCACCAGCCTGCTGACCGAGACCGATGCGGTGGCGGTGATGCCCACCTCGGTGGCGCGGCCCTATGCCAGCCACGGCATGGTGGCCATCCTGCCGGTGAAGATCGTGCAGCAGCTCGAGCCCTTCAGCACCATCGTGCGGCAGGGGCGGGCGCTCAGCCCGTCGGCGCAGCGCTTCCTCGATCTGCTGCGGGCGCCGCAAGGGCAGGCCGCATGACGGCGACGCTCGCCGGCGTCGATTTCGCCACCGATGCGCCGCAGGTGGCGCGGGCCCTCATCGGCGTGCTGGTGCTGGTCGATGGCGTGGGCGGCCGCATCGTGGAGACCGAGGCCTATGACCGCGAGGACCCGGCCTCGCACAGCCATGGGGGGCCGCGGCCGCGCAATGCCTCGATGTTCGGGCCACCCGCCTATGTGTACGTCTACCGCTCGTACGGCATCCACTGGTGCATGAACTTCGTCTGCCGTGAGGCGGGCCATGGCGCGGGCGTGCTCATCCGCGCGATCGAGCCCTTGTTCGGGCTGGACCGCATGCGCGCGCGGCGCGGCAGCCCGCTGGACGACCGGCTGCTGTGCGCGGGCCCGGGCCGCGTGGGCCAGGCGCTGGGCATCACCCGCGCGCTCGATGGCCTGCCGCTGGATGCGCCGCCCTTCGAGTTGCGGCCGGCCGAGGGGCCGGTGGACGTGGTCACCGGCCCGCGCATCGGCATCAGCAAGGCGGTGGACCTGCCGTGGCGCTACGGGCTCGCCGGCTCGCGCTTCTTCAGCCGGCCGTTCCGCCCGACGCCGCGCTGATCCCTCGCGCCAACATCGCCGATGGCGATACAGCCCGTTGCACCATCGCGGGGAATCCATGAGCCGCAAACGTTTGCGCAAACGTTTGCGAAGCCTAGACTGATCCGCATCCCCCACACGATGAGGAGACGGACATGAAACTGGGATGGGTGCTGGCGCTGTGCGCCGCCTTGCTGGCCGGCTGCGGCAACGACAGCGATGATGGACCGATGAAAGTCATCATCGACAGCGACTACAACACCATGAGCGACGACGGCCAGCTGGGCGTGATGGCGGCGCAGCTGCAGGCGCAGGGCCGCATCCAGGTGCTGGGCATCAGCGTGGTGTCGGGCAACCAGTGGCTGCGCCAGGGGGTGGCCGATGCACTCAAGAGCATGGAGCGCATGGGCGCCGGCGCCAGGATCCCGGTGTACGCCGGCGAGAACATGCCGCTCAACCACGACTACGCCGCGGTGCAGGCCGAGCAGGCGGCCGGCGCCGGTGGCGACGGCTACCTGGGCGCCTGGAGCAGCCCGCAGCCGCAGAGCGATGCCGACCTGGTGGCGCCGCCCGACGGCTTTGCCACCAGCACCCAGGTGCAGGCCAAGAGCGCGGTGGACTTCATCGTCGACACCGTCAAGGCCAACCCGCGCGAAGTCACCATCCTGGCCATCGGCCCGCTGACCAACATCGCCAAGGCGGTGCAGCGCAACCCGGAGATCGTGCCGCTGATCAAGCAGATCATCTACATGGGCGGTGCGGTGCACGTGGCGGGCAACACCACGCGCACGGCCGAGTTCAACTGGTGGTTCGACCCCGATGCCGCGCAGCAGGTGGTGCGGCTGCCGATCAAACAGGTGGTGGTGCCGCTGGACGTGACCGACACCGTGCTGCTGACCAAGCCCATCTACGACCGCATCGCGCATGCGGCCCAGCCGACCGCCATCACCCGGCTGTTCCAGCAGCTCAACGGCTATGGCTTCAGCGGCAACAACGGCTTCGAGAACAACCCCGAATACACCCAGAACATCTGGGACACGCTGGTGCTGGCCTACCTGCTGGACCCGGGCTACGCCACGCAGACGCGTGAGGAATACGTCGACGTGATCGCCCGCAACGGCGACCCCGAGAACGGCCGCTCGGTGGGCTACGACACACCGCCGGCCGGCGTGGCGCTGCAGAAGATGACGGTGGTGACCCGCTTCGACAACGCCCGCTTCTTCGAGCTGTACGTCGACCTGCTGACGCGGCCGGTGCCGGTGACCTTGAAGTAGGCATCGGGGCGCCGGGCGGCGCCCTGCGGGCAGCGGCCAAAATGGCGGCATGTCCCTCGACCGCTGCGCGCCGGCCGTTCCCATGGCCGGCGCTTCTTCCTGGCTGCACAGCAGCTTCTACCGCTTCACGCCGCTGGCCGATGCCGCGGCGGCGGCGCAGGCCGTGCGCGGCCTGGCGCAGGGCGTGACCGGCGCCATCACGCTGGCGCCGGAGGGCCTGAGCGGCGCCGTCGCCGGCACGCCGGCCGCGGTGCAGGCCTTCGAAGCCGCGCTGGTCGCCAGCCCCGCCTTCGGTGGCGCGCTGCGCGGCCTGGTGTTCAAGCACAGCCACGGCCGCACCGCGCCTTATGCGCGGCTCAAGGTCAACGTCAAGCCCGAGCTGGTGGCGCTGGGCCTGCCCGGGGCCGAGGCCCTGCCGCCGCCTGACGAAGAAGACGACTCCCACCTCAGCCCCGCCCAGTGGCGCGCGCTGCTCGATGAGGGCCGGGCGGTGGTGCTGGACAACCGCAACCACTTCGAATGGCGGCTGGGCCGCTTCCGCGGCGCCGTCGATCCGCAGGTGCCCAATTTCCGCGACTTGCGCGCCTGGGTGGCGGCGCAGGCGCCCGCCTGGCGCGCCGAAGGCCGGCCGGTGGCCATGTACTGCACCGGCGGCATCCGCTGCGACAAGACCGCGCCCTGGCTGCGCAGCCTGGGCCTGCAGGTGCTGCAGCTGCGCGGCGGCATCCTCGGCTACTTTGAGGCGCTGCCCGATGCCGAGCGCGACTGGCAGGGCGAGTGCTTCGTGTTCGACAACCGCATCGCGCTGGACACCCGGCTGCAGCCCACCGCCACCGGCCCCGCCCAGGTGTACGACCCCGCGCAGGCCGACGAAGCCTGGCGCCTGGCGCGCGCGCTGCGGCTGCAGGCCGCGGCCACGGGTGTATGACGCGCCCCCGCGTGGCCTGGGCGCCGCCGATGCGCGACGGCGTCAGCCCCAGCCGGGTGGCGGTGAGCGGCGGGCCCTGGCCCACGGTGCTGGCCTTTCTGCAGGCGCGGCTGCCGGCCGTGGCCGACTGGCCCGAGCGGCTGGCCCGCGGCGACGTGCTCACGCTCGAAGGCCGGCCGCTGCAGGCCGACGAGGCGTGCCGGCACGGCGCCGTCTACTGGTACTGGCGCCAGCTGCCGCCCGAGCCGCGGGTGCCGTTCGAGATCGAGGTGCTGCACCAGGACGAGCACCTGCTGGCCATCGACAAGCCGCACTTTCTGGCGGTGTCGCCCAGCGGCCGCTACCTGCAGGAAACCGTCACCGTGCGGCTCAAGCGCCTCTTGGGCATCGACACCTTGGTGCCCATGCACCGGCTGGACCGCGAGACCGCCGGCGTGCTGCTGTACATCGTCAAGCCCGAGGTGCGCAACGCCTACCAGGCGGTGCTGCGCGACCGGCGCGCGCACAAGGTGTACGAGGCGCTGGCGCCCTGGCCGCCGCGGCAGCCGCTGCCGGCCGAGGTGTCCACCCGGCTGGAGGAAAGCCCCGGCGACGCCTTCATGCAGATGCTGGAGCTGCCCGGCGAGCCCAATGCCCACAGCCGCGTCGAGCTGATCCAGCGCCTGGGCCCGCCACCGCCTGGCGCGCTGCACGACGAAGAAGCCGCCCGGACCACCGAGATCGCCCACTACCGGCTGCAGCCCCACACCGGCCGCCGGCACCAGTTGCGGGTGCACATGCAGTCGCTGGGCGTGCCCATCCTCGGCGACCGCATCTACCCGCGGCACTGGCCCGAGCCGCCGCCGGACGCCCCGCCCGACTACCGCCGGCCGCTGCAGCTGCTGGCGCGCGAGATCAGCTTCACCGACCCGCTGAGCGGCCAGACCCGCCGTTTCGTCAGCCGCCGCCAGCTGCGGCTGGACGCCTCCTGACGACACTTGAACCCGACGCCCGACACCATGACCCCCGTGTTCGAAGCCCGTGACCTCGGCTTTGCCTTCGAGGGCGGCGGCCCGCCGCTGCTGGCCGGCCTGCAGCTGCGCCTGCCGCCCGGCCTGACGCTGCTGCAGGGCGGCGACGGCAGCGGCAAGACCACGCTGCTGCGCCTGGTGGCCGGCACGCTGGCGCCCACCGCCGGCCAGGTGCTGCGGCGGCCCGACCGCCTGTACGCCGACGACCCCACCGACCCCGCCGACGATGGCAGCCTGGCCCAGGCCTGGCTGGATGCACGCCGCGCCCGCCACCCCGGCTGGGACGACGCCACCGCGCAGCAGCTGATCCAGGGCTTTGCGCTGGCCGAGCACCTGGGCAAGCGGCTGGAGATGCTGTCCACCGGCAGCCGGCGCAAGCTGGGCCTGGTGGCCGCCGGCGCCAGCGGCGCCGATCTCACGCTGCTGGACAACCCCTTTGCCGCGCTGGATGCGCCTTCCAGCCGCTGCCTGGCGCAGCTGCTGGCTGACGCCGCGCTGGGGGCGCGGCGCGCCTGGCTGGTGGCCGACTACGCGCTGCCGCCGCTGCTGGCCGGCGTGCCGCTGGCGGGCCTGATTGACCTGGATCAGCCGCCACGCTGAACCCCGTGGCAAGTTGGATGGCGCGGCACCACCGGTGCGTGGTGTACTGCCGGCGGCGGCACCGTGCTTGCCATTGCTGGGCCAATGCCTGAAGTCCGATCACGCTGTTCGATGGGCCTATCCACCGCTGCTTCTCCCAGGCGCCTGCGTCGGCGGCCTGACTACCTGCTGTCGCGACTGCTGCTGATCGTCGCCGCGGTGGCGGTGCCGCTGGTGGCGCTGCAGGCGGTGAGCATCCTGGAAGCCCGCAGCGACGCCGAACGGCGCGCGCTGCAGCTGCTGCGCCAGCGCGCCGCCGACGTGGCCGAGCATGCGCGCGACCAGATCGACCATGCCGAGCACCTGCTCACCTTCCTGGCCACGCGGCAGAGCATCCGCACGCTGGACGTGGAGTCGTGCGAGAACCTGGTGCGCGGCGTGGTGGGCGCCGGCGCCGCCTACACCAACATCGGCTTTTTTCG
Organism: Aquincola tertiaricarbonis; assembly: GCF_023573145.1. GTDB lineage: Bacteria > Pseudomonadota > Gammaproteobacteria > Burkholderiales > Burkholderiaceae_C > Aquincola > Aquincola tertiaricarbonis_B. The sequence continues at coordinate 2,582,029 of NZ_CP097636.1, read as the reverse complement.
CCAGGACGGCAGCCACGTGTGCTCGGCGCAGCCGGTGGTGCCGCGGCCCTCGTTCGCCGACATCCCGTGGTTCCGCGGCGGCATGGCGGCCGAGGGCTTTCTGCTCAGCGAGCCGCGGCGCGGCCCGGTCAGCGGCCGCATGGTCACCTACCTGACGCTGCCGGTGCGCAGCGCCGAAGGCCGCAAGGTGGGCCTGGTGGTGGCGGTGATGGACATGCAGGGGCTCAACACCGCGCTGCAGGCCGAGCTGGGCGGCCCCGGCAGCACCGTGGCATTGGTCAAGGACCGCAGCCTGCTGATCACGCGCCTGCCCGACCCTGAGCGCTGGATGGGCCGCCCGGTGCCGATGCCGCTGGACATGGTGACCCTGGGCGGCGACAGCCGCATGGTGGTGGCCAACGGGGTGGACGGCCAGCGCCGCGCCTTCGCTTCCGCCCCCGTGGGCAAGCACGGGCTGGACGCGCTGGCCGGCATGCCGGTGGCCGACGTGTATGCGCGTGCCGACATGGACCTGTGGCGCGGTGTGCTGGCGGCCAGCCTGGTCATCAGCCTGGGGCTGGCGGCGGCCTTCCTCGCCGCGCGGCGGCTCACCGCGGCCTTGCGCAGCATTGCCGACACCGCGCGCCGCCTGCAGGCCGGCGAGACCGAGGTGCAGGCCGATGCCAGCCTGCCCGGCCAGTTCGGCGAGGTGGCGGCCGAGATCAACCGGCTGATCGAGCGCAATGCGCTGCGCACCGGCGAGCTGGAGGCCAGCGAACAGCGCGCCGTGCGGCTGCGCCGCTTCTACGAGGCCTTGTCGGCCACCGGCCAGGCCATCGCCCGGCAGGTGGGCACCGAGGCCTTGTTCGACGAGGTGTGCCGCGCCTGCATGGCCTCGGGCCTGGCCGAACGCGCCTGGGTGACGCTGCGCGAGCCGGTGGGGCTGCGGGTCATCAGCAGCGCCCTGCGGCGCGGCCGCCCGGCGGCCGACCGCCATCCGGGCTGGGCCGCCCGCGACGCGGCGCTCACCCAGCGCGCGCTGCAGTCGGGGCAGGCCGCCATCGACGCGCCCGCCGACGAGGCGCCGATGGCGGCGGTGCCTATCACCGTGGACGACGAGCGCATCGGCGTGCTCACGCTGTGCGCCGCCCGCGGCGTGGCCTTCGACGATGAGCTGGTGGGCCTGCTGGGCGAGCTGGCGCGCGAGCTGTCCTTCGGCGTTTCGCTGGACCGGCACAAGGCCTCGCGCGCGGCGCTGGCCAGCGCGCAGGCGGCCAACCGGGCCAAGACGCGCTTTCTCTCGCACGTCAGCCATGAGCTGCGCACGCCGCTCAATGCGGTGCTGGGTTTTGCACAGCTGCAGCATGCGCGCGCCACCGAGCGGGGCGACGAAGAGGCCGGCGAGCAGCTGGGCCATGTGCTGGCCGCGGCGCGCCAGCTCACCGAGCTGATCGACGACCTGATGGACGTCTCGCGCATCGAGGCGGGCGAGCTGACGGTGGAACTGTCCGACGTGGACGTGATGGCCAAGCTGGCCAGCGTGGTGCAGCTCAGCGAGCCGCTGGCGCGACGCCAGCAGGTGCGGCTGTCGCTGGCCGCCGCCGCGGCCGCGCCGCTGCTCACCCGCACCGACCCCGTGCGGCTGCGCCAGGTGCTGATGAACCTGGTGAGCAACGCCATCAAGTACAACCGCCCCGGCGGCCGGGTGCGGGCCGATGCCTGGTGCGAAGGCGGCCGCGTGCTGCTGCAGGTGGAGGACACCGGCCTGGGCATGTCGCCGCAGCAGCTGGAAGGGCTGTTCCAGGCCTTCAACCGGCTGGGGCGCGAGCGCTCCGCCATCGAGGGCACGGGCATTGGCCTGTTCATCACCAAGCGGCTGGTGGAGCTGCTGGGCGGCGAGCTGCAGTTCGACAGCCGCGAAGGCCAGGGCACCACTGTCACCGTCTCGCTGCCCTATGTGCCGCCCGAGGGTGCCGCCGAATCGAGCGCCTTCGCGCCGCTGCCGCTGGCCGGCAGCGAAGCCGCCGACACGCTGAGCGGCACCGTGCTCTACATCGAGGACAACCCGGTCAATGCGATGCTGGTGGAAACCTACTTCCAGCAGCACAGCCAGGTGCGTGTGGTGGTGAGCGGCAGCGGCCACGAGGGCCTGCAAAGCGCCGCCGAGCTGCAGCCCGACCTGGTGCTGCTGGACATGCAACTGCCCGACATGCACGGGCTGGAGGTGCTGCAGCGGCTGGCCGCCGACCCGCGCACCGCGGCGCTGCCGGTCATCGCGCTGTCGGCCAGCGCGATGCCGCAGGAAGTGGAGGCCGCCACCCGCGCTGGTGCCCAGGCCTACTGGACCAAGCCGATCGACTTCGCCCGCCTGCGCGCCGGCGTGGCGGCCGTGCTGGCCCGCGGGCGCGGCGCGGGAAGCTGACCCGGTCAGGCCGCCTGCAGGCCGATCGCGCGGTTGCGGCCTTCGTGCTTGGCGTCGTAGAGCGCCCGGTCCACCAGGTTCAGCGCCTGCTCATAACGCAGCGGCCGGGCGGTCTGCGTCAGCGGGAACACGCCATGGCCGATCGAGGCCGTCACCCGCAGGCTGTGGCCGCCGGCCTGCACCGGCTCGCCCGCCACCGCCCGCAGCAGCCGCTGCGCCAGGCGCGCGGTGCGGGCCGCATCGGCGCCCGGCAGCACCACCAGGAATTCTTCGCCGCCCCAGCGCACCACCAGGTCGTCGGGTGTGACCGCGGCGTGCAGGCGGCGCGCCACCTCCACCAGCACCTCGTCGCCCGCGGCATGGCCGGCTTCGTCGTTGATGCGCTTGAAATGGTCTACGTCCACCAGCAGCAGCCCGCCGTGGAAGGCACCGTCCGGCTGCGTCAGCCGTGCCATTTCGGCCTGCAGGTGCCGGCGGTTGGACAGCTGGGTCAGCGGGTCGCGCTCGCTCAGCGCCTGCAGCTGCACCTGGCTGGCCGCCAGCTCGCGGTGGGTGGCCCGCACGCGGCGGTACAGCAGCAGCGCGGCGGCGGTGGCGGCCAGCATCGCCAGCGCCAGCACCCAGCCGAAGCGTTGCAGCAGTGCCCGGTTGGCCAGTGCCTCGGTCTTCAGCGCGTTGTCGCGGGCCAGCAGCTCGATGTCGCGCTGCCGGGCCTCGGCCTCGTTGCGGCCCTGCAGTTCCTTGAGCGCCACGTTGCGGTTGATCCGCATCAGCTCGGCGCTCAGCGCCCGCTCGCGGTGGAACAGCTCCAGCGCGCTGCGGGCATCGCCTGCGGCGGCCAGGGCTTCGCCGTATTCGGTGAGCGTGCCCACCTGGCGGCCGGTGTCGCCGCTTTCCTCCCACAGCCGCAGCAGGCGGGCCAGGTCTTCCTTGCCTTCGGCCAGGCGGCCCAGGCCGATCTTGGCCAGCCCCGCGTTGTTGATGAGCACGCGTTCGGCCCGCAGGTCGTTGCGCTCGCGCACGATGGTCAGGCCCTTCTCGGCGGCGGCCAGCGCCGCCGCCGGCCGGCCGGCACGCACGTAGGCGTCGCTCAGGTTGGTGAGCATGCGGCCTTCCAGCCGCGGTGCATTGGCGCGCGCCGCCTGCTGCTGCGCCAGCTCGTGGAAGTGCAGGCCGGCACGCGGGTCGCCGCGCAGGTCGGCCATGCGGGCTTCGGTGTCGGTCAGGCGGGCCAGCTCGGTCAGGTCGTCCAGCGGGTGCACCAGCCGCCGCGCCTGGCCGATCAGGTGCCGGGCCTCGTCGCCGTCACCGCGGGCTTCGGCCAGCAAGGCCAGCGTGGCCAGGTTGGCCGCCTGGCGGCGCGGGTCGTGAAAGGCCTCCGCCAGGGCCAGCGCGGCGCGTGCCTGCACCGCCTCGGCCGCGGGCACGCCCTGGCCCACCGCGCGGCGCTGCAGGATCTGGTGGGCCTGCCAGGCCGACCGGTAGTCGCAGGGCAGGGCGCTGCGGGCGGGGGTGCGCTTGGGCGGGCAGTCGGCCTCGAAGGCGTCCAGGGCCGATTGCGCCAGCGCCGCGGCCACCGCCGTCTGGCCCGCGTTCTCGGCCACCAGCGCCCGCACCAGGTTGGAGCTGGCATTGGCGCGCAGCTGCGGGTTGTCGCGCGAGAGGTCCAGCAGCGCCTCGGCCACCGCGCCGGCCTGCAGCGCATTGCCGGCCTGGGCGTGGATGCTGCCGATGGCCAGCAGCACCCGTCGCATCGACTCCGGGTCCTGGGTGCGTTCACGCAGCTGGCCCAGCGTGGCCAGGGCCTGCGCCGGATGTTCGTAGCCGCTGCGCTGGAGCGCGTCCAGCCGCTCGGCCAGCGCCTGCACCGCGGGCGGCTCTGCCGGCCCCGCCGGCACGGCCGCGGCCAGCAGGGGCAACAGCAGGGGCAGCACCGACGTGGCGGCGACGATGCGCCGCAGCGCCCGCGCCAGCGTGGGCAGCAGCTGCCTCATGCTGCGACCTCCACCGGCTTGGCCTGGCCTTCGGTGCGCAACAGCGTCAGCGCCACCCGGCCATCCTGCGCGGCGGCTTCCAGCGCACCGGTGATGGCCTGCAGCGACTCGTCGTTGGCGGCCTGCCGCAGGCGCACGCCGTAGGCGCGGTTGCGGCCATGGGCCTTGGCCAGGTACATGGCGGTGTCCACCAGGTTGACGGCCCGCTCCCACGGCACCGGCAGCGAGGCCGGCCCGATGGGGAAGGTGGCAAAGCCGATGGAGGCGGTGACCGCCACCTGGCGCGACTGCACCGCCACCGGCGTGCCTTCGAGCGCGGCCAGCATGCGGCCGGCCAGCGCATCCACGTGGTCGCCGGCCATGGCCTGCACCAGCACCAGGAATTCCTCGCCGCCCCAGCGCACGATCAGGTCGTCCTCGCGCAGCGTGGCGCGCAGGCGCTGGGCCACCTCCACCAGCACCGCGTCGCCCACCGCATGGCCATGGTGGTCGTTGATCTGCTTGAAGTGGTCGACGTCGATCAGGTAGACGGTGCCGCACAGCATGCCGTCGGCGGCCCGCCGTTTCATCTCGTCCTGGAAGGCCCGGCGGTTGGCCAGGCCGGTGAGGGGGTCGCGCTCGCCATGCTGGCGCAGCACCTGGTTGCTGGCCGACAGCAGCCGGTTGGCCTGCCGCACCCGCCGCAGCAGCGCCACGATGACGCCGAAGGACAGCAGGCTCACGCCACCGGCCAGCGCCCACAGCAGCTGCTGCAGGTCGCGGCGGTGCAGCTGCTCGGCCTTGATCTGCTGCTCACGCTGCGGCAGCGCCAGCGAGCGGTTGCGCTGCTCGGCGTCGTACTGCTCCTGCATCGCCAGGATGGCCTTCTGCTCGTCGGCGCGCAGCACGCCGGCCATCAGCTTGCGGTGCTTGTGATAGGCCGCCACCGCGCCGCGCAGGTCGCCGGCCTGTTCCAGGTAGCCGCCCAGTTCCAGCCAGGTGCTGGCGGCACCGGCCAGTGCGCCGCGGTCCTCGTCGATGGCGATGGCCTGGGCCACGAAGCGCTTGCCCAGCGGCAGGTGCTGCATCGAGATGTGCGCGAAGCCGATGTTGGCCAGCGCCACCAGCTCGCTGTCGGGGTCGCGCAGTTCACGGGCCAGCGGCAGCGCCCGCTGCGCATGCAGCAGCGCCGTGCGGAACTCGCCCTTCTTCAGGTAGAAGTCGGCCATGTTGGCCAGGTAGCGGGCCTCGTCGCGCTTGCTGCCGGCACGCACCGCGCAGGCGATGGCCTGCTCGAAGTGGAAGCGCTGGCCGTCCTGGTCGCCCAGGCCGTCCAGCACGATGCCGGCGGTGTTGTGCGCACGGCCCAGGCCCACCCAGTCGGTGGCTTCGCTGGCCAGCGCCAGGGCCTCGTCGCTGAGCTGGCGCGCCCGCTCCAGCTGGCGCGCGCCGAAGTAGCTGTAGGCCAGCGCGGTGCGGGCCTCGGCGCGCCGCCAGGGCGTGCCCAGCTGGTCGGCCAGCGCCAGCGCCTGGTGGTGCAGGCGCACGGCTTCCTCCAGCTGGCCGGCGCGGTCCTTGATGTAGCCGTGCACCATGACAAAGCGGTAGCGGTCCAGGTCGCTGACCTCGGGCGGCAGCCGGCCCAGCGCCTCCTGCACCAGGGCGTCGGCGCGCTTGAGGTCGTGCCCGCCGTGGGCGGCAAAGGTGGCGCGGATCAGCAGCGCGGCACCGGCGGCCAGGCCGGCTTCCTGCGCACCGGGGTGCAGGTGCCAGTCGTCCAGCGCCAGCGCGCTGCGCTCGGCAGCGGCGCCGTCGGCGGCCTCGGCCAGCATCAGGCCCTGCACGGTCAGCAGCTCGCGGTGTGCGGCGCTGAAGGGCGCCACCCGGGTGATCTCGGCGTCCACCTCGGCGGCGGTTTCCTGCGGACGGGCCCGGCCCTGGCGTTCCAGCACCATGATGCGCTGCGCGATGGCGGCCGGCTGTGCGGCGGCCTGGGCGGGCGCGGGGCGGCTCGCCACCGACGTGGCTATGGAAGTGCCGGGCTGGCCTTCGGCGGCGGCCAGCGTGCTGGCCAGGCAGGCGACCGCCAGCACGGCACCCCGCAGGGCGGCCTGCCACGCGGCCCTCGGGGCACGGTCGACGCCTGCGGACGGCGGCACGGCGGCCCTCATGCCGCGGGGCCGGGCTGCGATGGGGCGTGGGTGGCCGGCGCGCCAGCGCTGACGGGGAACGAGCGGTACATCCAAACCTTTACTGCTAGGTGGCGCCTGGCCGCCGCCTTGGGCGCTGGCCAGGCCGGCCGGCGATGCCGGAACCGGGATGCCTGTGAACCGGACCTATCGGCCCCGCGTCGCCAGGATTGAGCCGGCGCTTGTAACAGAAACGCAGCGGCCGCCCCCGGTTCGACTTACCGCCTGGGGACGGTCAATCCGACCAGGCGAGACACCACGGTGGCCAGGTACATCACGCCGACGAACATCTCGATGGCCGCCAGCGCGCGGGCCACCGGCCGCACCGGCACCACGTCGCCGATGCCGGTGCTGGACAGCAGCGCGAAGCTCAGGAAGATCAGCTCAGTCCAGGTGCGCGGCTGCTGCGGATTTACCGCCGCGGTGAAGCTGCCGGGCTGCAGCGCCTGCAGCATCACGAACAGGTAGGCGAAGCCCCAGGCCAGCAGCGTGAAGGTGGCGCCGGCGGCGAACAGCTCGTCGGTGGTGGCCCGCAGGTCGCGTGTCATGTAGGCGATCAGGCTGCCGGCCGCGTAGAAATAGAAGGCCGCCTCCAGCCCGGCCGACCAGGGGCGCAGCTGCGGCAGCCCCCAGGCGGTTTCCAGCACCAGCAGCGCGATGGCGGGCAGCGCGATGCCCACGCTCACCCACACCAGCCCCGGCGTGCGCCGCACCATGCCGGTGGTGATGGCCAGGATGACGATGCCCAGCGTGCCCAGCGCCACCGGTGCCGCGTGCAGGTCCTGCAGGAAGGGGTAGAGCAGCAGCGCCAGCAGCTGGGTGACGAGCAGGATGGCCGACGGATGGCGGCGCGTGAGCGCAAGAAGGCGGAGAGGTGGCATGCGGTGTCCGGCTGCACGGGTCAACTTTGGCCCGCGAGCGACGATAACCCTGCGTTGTCCACTGCCCGCGCGCGCCGCCATGAGGCTCACCGCCCCTTCCCGCTGGTCGCTCCAGCACAAGCTCCTGGCCGGCCTGGGGTTGTGCCTGGCGGTGTTCGTCGCCGTGTCGGTGGCCAGCGGCCTGTGGCTCACGCGCGAAGCCTTCGAGGCACGGGTGGTCAGCGACGAACTGCCCGCGGTGCTGGGCAGCGTGCGCAGCGAACTGCAGCGCCAGGTGGGCGAGCCACTGGGGGCCTCGCTGGACATGGCCGACAACCACTTCCTGCTGACCTGGGAGCGGGCCGGCCAGCCGGCCGACGGCCTGGCGGCCTTCCAGGCTTATGCCGCACGGCTCAAGGCCCGGCATCGGGCGCAGCAGGTCTATTGGGTGTCGCAGACGCAGGGCCGCTACCTCACCGAGCTCGGCCCGCAGCGGCCGCTGGGGCCGCAGGACGGCTGGTTCGGGCGCTTTCTCACCAGCGGCCGGCCGTACGCGATGGCGCTGAGCCCCGATCCGCTGGGCGAGGGCTGGCGCCTGTCGGTGCTGGCCCGTTTTGATGCCGGTGCCGGCCATGTGGGCCTGGCGGGCATGGGCGTGGCAGCGGGCGCGCTGGCCGAGCAGGTGGCCAGCCGGCGGGTGGGCCAGACCGGACTGCTGATGCTGGTGCAGCCCGATGGCCTCATCGTGCTGCACCGCGACCCGTTGATGGCCGACGGCCGCCACCATCTGGGCGACCTGCCGGGCTTCGGCATCGAGGCGCTGGGTCGGCTGCTCACCAGCCACGACGAGTTCAGCTACACGGTGGAGCCGGCCGATGGCGGCAGCCGGGTGCTGGCGGCCAGCTACGTGCCTGAGCTGAACCTGTACCTGGTGGCGACCGTGCCGCGTGCCGAACTGCTGGCCGCAGCCACCCGCGCCGCTTGGACGGCCCCGCTGCTGGCCGCGGCGGTGGCCGGCCTGCTGGGCCTGGTGCTGGTGGCCTTGTTGTCGCCGCCGGCGGCGCTGGTGCCGGCGCTGGTGCCGGAGTCGGTGCTGCCGGCCGCCGAAGCCGACGCGGCCCCGCCGCCGGAAGGGCCGGTGGGCGGCACGCCGCGGCAGCAGGCGGCGGCGGTGATGAGCCGCATCGGCGACCAGGCGCGCCAGTCGGCCCGCGGCGGGGCCGAGCAGGCCTAGCCTGCCGCCGGTGGGCCGATGGAGTTGCCGGGCTCGAACACCGGCTGCAGCAACCGGTGGCGGTCGGGCAGGGGCTCGCCGCGCATCAGGGCCAGCAGCATCTCGGCCATGGTCTCGCCGGCCCGGTAGGCGGTGGGCTGGCCAATGGCGGCGATGCGCATGCCGGCGCGCAGCACGTCATCGGGCACGCCGTCGTAGACGATGACCGACAGCTCGCGCCCGATGGCCACGCCCGCGTCCAGCAGGGCGCGTACCGCGCCCATGCCGCACAGGTTGTTGTCGACGATGAGCGCGCTGGGCCGGGTGGGGCCGGCCAGCAGCCGCTGGGCGGCCGCATGGCCGGTGCGGTGCGAGAGCCCGCCTTCGACCACCAGCGCCGGGTCCACCGCCAACCCGGCGGCCTGCATCGCCCGCTGGAAGCCGGCCTGCCGCTGCGCGGCGAAGCACAGGCTGAGCGGTGCATGCAGGTAACCGATGCGGCGGTGGCCGAGGGCCACCATCTGCTGCACGGCCAGCACCATGCCGGCCTCGTTGTCGAAGTCGAACCAGGCGAAGCCGTCAGGCTGTGCGGTGCGGCCGTAGGCCACCAGGGGCACGCCCACGCGCTGCAGGTAGTCGATGCGTTCGTCGACCACCCGGGTGCGCGCGACGATGACGCCGTCCACCCGGCCGCCGCTGATCAGCCGCTGGTAGGTGCGCAGCTCGGTGCGTTCGCGGGCCGAGGCCAGCAGCAGGTCCATGTCGTCGGCTTCGAGCCGGTCGGACAGACCTTCGATGACTTCGAGGAAACGTGGGTCGCCCAGATCACCGGCGTCCAGCGGATACACCAGGCCCACGGCATCGGCGCGGCCACGGGCCAGTCGACGGGCGGTTCGGTTGGGCTGGTAGCCCAGCTCTCGGGCCATCTGTTCGACCCGCTCGCGCGTCTTGGCACTCACGTCGTCGTAGCCGTTGAGGGCACGGCTGACCGTGGTGGCCGACAGGCCGAGTCGGGCCGACAACTGCTTCAGATCGGTCGGCACGGAGATACGGATTCCGGGATCGGGGGTGAGGACGTGTGATTGTCGCAAACCCCCCGCCGGTTGCTCAGGCGGCCTTGCCGTCCTCGTCAAACAGGTAGCAGCTGCCGGGCTCGGGGCGCAGCACCACCGACTGGCCGGACGCCAGCGCCTGGCCGGTTTCGGGCAGCTTGACGGTGACCACCGCCTCGGTGCCGGCCACGCGGGCATGCACCACCTGCACGTCACCCAGGCGTTCCACCAGCACCACCTCGGCCGCGATGCCGTTGCCCTGCGTGGCCACCGCGAGCGACTCGGGCCGCACGCCCACCGTCATGCGGCGCGGCTGGCCGGCATAACGCGCCGCATCGCTGCGCGGGGTGTTGAACGAGGCCCGGTCGCTGAGGCGGACCAGCAGTTCCTGGCCGCTGGGCGAGCTGACCTCGCAGGGCAGCAGGTTCATCTTGGGCGAGCCCAGGAAAGCCGCGACGAAGGTGTTGGCCGGCTGCTGGTACAGGTGCATCGGCGGGCCCACCTGCTCGATGTGGCCACCGTTGAACACCGCGATGCGGTTGCCCAGCGTCATGGCCTCGGTCTGGTCGTGGGTCACGTAGATCATCGTGGTGCCCAGTTCCTTGTGCAGCTTGGCCAGCTCCACCCGCATCTGCACGCGCAGGCCGGCGTCCAGGTTGGACAGCGGCTCGTCGAACAGGAACACGCCCGGCTTGCGCACGATGGCGCGGCCGATGGCCACACGCTGGCGCTGGCCGCCCGACAAGGCCTTGGGCTTGCGGTCCAGCAGGTGGGTGATCTGCAGCACCTCGGCGGCGCGGCCCACCGCGGCCTTGACCTCGTCGCGCGAGGCGCCGTTGATCTTGAGACCGAAGCCCATGTTTTCGCCCACCGTCATGTGCGGGTAGAGCGCATAGCTCTGGAACACCATCGCCACCTTGCGGTCGACCGGCGGCAGGTCGTTGGCCAGCCGGTCGCCGATGCGCAGCTCGCCGTCGGTGATGTCTTCCAGCCCGGCGATCATGCGCATCATCGTGCTCTTGCCGCAGCCCGAGGGGCCGACGAACACCATGAACTCGCCATCGGCGATTTCCAGGTCGATGCCCTTGATGACGTGCACGCCGCCGGCGTAGGTCTTGTGGATTTTCTTGAGTGAAACGCTGGCCATGTCGTTGTCTCGTTAGCCTTTGACGCCGCTGGAGATCGCGCTGCGCACGAACCAGCGTTGGAAGATCAGGAACACCAGCAGCGTGGGCAGCGTGGCCATGGCGGCAAATGCCATCACGTCACCCCACTGCCGCGGGAACTGGCCGAAGAAGGTCTGCATCGCCAACGGCAGCGTGGCGTAGGTGTCGCCGCGCACCACCATGATGGGCCACAGCAGGTCGCCCCAGCGGGCCAGGAACTGCAGCACCGCGACGGTGGCGATGACCGGCTTGGACAGCGGCATCACGATGCTCCAGTAGATGCGCAGCCGGCCCGCGCCATCCATCAGCGCCGCTTCTTCCAGGTCCTTGGGCAAGGCGATGAAGAACTGGTAGAAGAGGTAGACCGAGAACGCGTTGGCGATGAACGGGATGATCTGCACCCGGTAGCTGTCCAGCCAGCCCAGCTCGCCGCTGAACCAGGGCAGCTGGTTGGCCAGCAGCAGCAGCGGCACCGCGATGGCCTCGAACGGGATGATGATCAGCGCCACCACGATGGACAGCAGCAGCTGCCGCCCCGCGAAGCGGAAGCGGGCCAGCGCATAGGCCAGCATGCTGTTGACGATGATGCCGAGCACCACGGTCAGGCTGACGGTGAACAGCGAGTTGAAGAAGGCCCGCAGGAAGTTGGAGCCGGTGAACACCTCGCGGAAGTTGTCCAGCGACAGCTGGCCCTGCGGCAGGAAGGCGGCCAGGCTGTTCATGTCGCGCAGCAGCTGTGCCTCGTCGCTCTTGAAGGCCGAGACGAACATGAACAGCAGCGGGAACAGGAAGAACGCGCACAGCACGGCATGCAGTGCGTACTGGCCGAGCTTGGCCAGCAGGTTCTGGCGGGCTTGGGAAGGGGCTGGGCGGCTCATGCGACGGCGCTTTCTTCCTTGACGAGGGCACGCTGCAGCATCGACAGCGCAAGCACGATGGCGAAGAACACGACGGCCAGGGCCGAGGCGTAGCCGATCTTTCCGTTCTTGAAGCCTTCGGTGACCATCAGCATCACCACCGTGCGGAACGAATCGATCGGCGCGGCGGTGCCGCTGCTGGCGATGATCTGCACCTGGGTGAACAGCTGAAAGGCGTAGATGGTGGTGGTGACCACCACGAAGATGGTGGTGTTCTTCAGCAGCGGCAGCGTGATCCAGAAGAACTGCTGGCCCGGCGTGGCGCCGTCGAGCTTGGCGGCCTCGTACAGGTCTTCGGGGATGGACTGCAGGCCGGCCAGGAACACCAGCATCTGGAAGCCCACGCCCTGCCAGATGGACAGCGCGATGACCGCGTACATTACCAGCGTGGGGTCGCGCAGCCAGTCGTAGGGGCCCAGCATGCCGAAGCTGAGGGCCGAGACGAAGCGGTTGATGACGCCGCCGTCGGGGTTGTACATCAGCGACCACACCACGGCCACGACGGCCATGGTGGTGGCCACCGGCATGAAGTACACGGTGCGGAAGATGCGCGAGCCCTTCAGCGGCTTGTTCACCATCACCGCCAGCAGCAGCGCGAAGGCCGACTGCAGCGGTGCCACCACGGCCACGAACAGGAAGTTGTTCTTCAGCGCGGCCCAGAAGGAATCGTCCTCGAACAGCCGCAGGTAGTTGCGCAGGCCGACGAAGTCGGTGCCCAGCTCCTCGTTGGTGACGAGGCGCTGGTCGGTGAACGACAGCACGAAGGCCATCAGGAAGGGCAGGCCGAGGAAGAGGAACAGCAGGACGACACCTGGCGCCGCGAAGAGCCAGGCGCCGGGCGTTGCAGCGCTCGGCTTGGGTTGTGGGATCTGGATCGCGGTGCTCATGTGTCTGCCTCCGGCCTCAGCGGCTCGGGTAGCCCTTGTTGTCCTCGATGGTCTGGTCGATCTTCTTGGCCGCCTTGTCCAGCTCCTTCTGGGCGTCGGCACCGCCGAAGATGTTGTTCATCGCCTCGGCGAAGGCGCTGGAGATGGCGGGATAGGCCGGGGTTTCAGGTCGCACCACGGCCACGCCCTTGTTGAGCTGGTCGACGTACAGGCGCAGCGGGCCGCCGGCCGCGTAGTTCTTGCTGGCGGACTGGGCTTCGGTGGTGCCGGGCACCGCGCCGTTGCCGTCGGTCACGCGCAGGATCTCGTTCTTGCTCATCAGGTGGGCCAGCACCTTGGCCGCCGCGTCGGGCGCCTTGCAGTCGGCCGAGATGCCGAAGTTCCACGAGCCGGCGCCGGTGGCGGCCTTGGCGCCCAGCTTGGGCATGGGCAGCAGCACCAGGTCGTCGCCCAGGGCCTTCTTGTAGTCGTTGTAGACCCAGTGGCCCACCCACGACAGCGCCGACTTGCCGGCGGCAAAGTCGCCGTCGTTCTTGGCGGCGGGGTTGACGTAGCCGGCCTTGATCCAGCCCTGCAGCGTCTGCGCGGCCTTGACCGAGGCGGGGCCGTTGAGCACGCCCTTGGCGGTCTTGTAGGTCTTGCGGTCGATGAGGTCGCCGCCGAAGCTCTGCAGCAGCGGCGCGAAGCCGTACGACACCCATTCACCGATGCCGTAGTTGAACTTCATGTCCAGCGGGAAGGGCACGCCCGCGGCCTTGAGCTTCTTCAGCGCGTCTTCGAATTCGGCCAGCGTCCAGGCGTCGTCCACGCCCTTGGGAATGCGGATGCCGGCGGCCGTGAGCGTCTTCTTGTTGCCCCAGATGGCCAGGCCCGAGTCGAACTGGCCGACGCTGTACAGCTTGCCGTTGTAGGTACCCTGGCGCACCAGGGTGGGCAGCATCTGGCCCTTGATGGCCTGCAGCGGCGCGTAGGCGTCCAGCGGCACGATCTTCTTGGTCCAGGCGTAGTTGTAGACGTTGGGGCCGTCGAAATCGAGCACGCAGGGCAGCTTCTTGGCCAATGCGGCGGCGTTCACCTGGTCGCTGTAGCTGCCTTCGGGCAGGGCCACTAGGTCGACCTTGATGTCCTTGTTGGCCTCGTTGAAGGCCTTGATGGAGGCGGCGTAGGCATCACGCTCCGGGCCGGGGCCGGCGTGCACCCACATGCTGACGGTGGTTTGCGCCTGGGCGGCACCGGCGGCGGCCAGGGCGGCGGCAACGGCAGCCAGGCGCACGCCGCGGGCGGCGTGACCGGCAGTGCGATGGGGGGCGGTGGGGCGCATCAAGCTCATGCTGTCTCCAGGGACTCGGTAGAAAAGAAACGACATCGATGCGCCGGGAGCTGAGAGGTCCCCGGCGCGTTCAGGGGTGGCCGTGGAAGGTCAGAACCAGGTTTCGACCTGCACGCCGTAGCCCACACCGTGGCGCTTGTCGCTGAAGGCGTCAACGGGGGTGTTGCAGTCGCGGCCGGTGCAGGCCACCGAGCCGGCGGCGGCGGCTGCATCGTTCCACTTGGCGTAGGTGGCGTAGAAGCGGATCGACGGGCGCGCCCAGACGCTGCGGCCCATCGAGAACTGGGTGCCCAGCGTCACCTTGGCCAGCTTGCGGGCATCTTCGCCCGCCACGTTGACCTGCTGGTAGCCCACTTCGGACACCAGGCTCCACACGTTGTTGATGTGGTAGGCCGGTCGGGCGCCCAGCCAGAAGTCCTTCTGGGCCGGCGAGCCCGCCTGATCGAGGTGGCGGTAGCCGGCGGTGACGGTGGCGGTGTAGGGCAGGTTCTTGGGCTCGATCACCCAGTGGTTGAACAGCAGCCATTCGTCGCGTTCGACGGGCAGGGCGGCGATGCCGAAGCCCTTGAGCGCGGCGGCGTTCTTGGCGTACTGGAAGCCCAGGTCATGGAAGCCGCCCAGGCCCAGGAAGTCGGTCTGGCGGTGCGTGACGGTGAAGCCGAAGCCGTCCTTGCCCTTGTTGCTGCTGGTCTTCTGCTCACGCACCAGGACGGTGGTGGGCACGCCGTTGATGTTGATGGTCTGCCAGCTGTCTTCGTAGTAGGTGGAGCTGCCGCCGCGGTTGCCGTTGATGATGATGTTGGCACCCAGCGTGACCTTGCCGCCGGGGTTGGTCTCGATGTCTTCCAGGCGCAGGTCGTGCGAGGTGGCGGTGCGCGAGCCGCCGTCGATCAGCTGCGGGTTGTAGGCGGTGTTGGTCTTGTCGATGCCGTAGCCTGCGAAGTCGCCGGCGCGCAGGTAGGCATAGGCGAACTTGCCGAACGGCGTCTTGACGCCGTCGATGCCGAAGCCCGGGGCGGCCGCCGGTTCCCAGTAGGTGTAGTCCAGCATGTGGATGTCGGGGTTCTTGTAGAACCGCTTGCCGGCCCACAGCGTGGCGCCCTTCAGCGCCGACCAGCCGGTGGAGGCGCCGATGTCCACGGCCTCGACATAGGCCTCGCGGAAGGCGGGGGTGGTCTGTTCCCAGTTCGCCATCTGCTGCGTGCCGTAGGCGGTGGTGAACTTGGTCTTGAAGGTGGTGCCGTCCACCTGGCCCAGCGTGGCGCCGAACGACAGTGCCGCGTAGGTGTCGCACTCGTTGCCCAGGCGGAACCAGACGATGGAGCCGGGCATGCGGAAACAGACTTCCTTGCCGTTCTGGCTGCTCGAGCCGGCGCCGGTACGCAGGTAGCCGGTGAAGTCGACCGGGGCGGCAGAAGCACAGACGGCCATGGTGGCGGCGGCGACAGCGGCCAGGCTGAAAATCACTTGTCTCATAGGTGATGACTCTGTCATTTGCATGCCGCGGCGGGCATGAGGCGCGGTAGGTGGAGTGCCTGGCGGGCTTGCCAAAGCGGTTTGGACTGTAGTCAAAGCGTTTTGGGTGCGCTTCGGCGTTTACCCCAAGCGTGTGAAGCGTCACAAGGTGTAGAGTTTCCAAAGCGCTTCGGGTGCTTGCGCTTCTTTCGTAAATCGATTTATCTGACACCGCCTGGTGCGGTGCATGCCTGCATGCTCACTCTCGACAACCAGTCCCGGCTGGCGCTCACGCACGTGCGCAGCGCCCTGTCGCGCCGGCTCGGCGCCGCCGCCCGCGGCCGCGCCTGGGAGGCCTTCGCCGCCCGGCTCGACCAGCACTTCCCGCGGCTCTTCGCCGAACTGGCCGGCCTCTACGGCCAGCGGCCCGACTTCGTGCCCTTCCTCGACGAACTGCTGTTCACCGCCTGGCAGGGTTGGCAGTCACGCCCGGTCGACCTGCGGGCGCAGGACGCCCAGCGCGAGGCGGACACCGACTGGTTCCAGCGCGAAACCATGCTGGGCGGTGTCTGCTACGTGGACCTGTTCTGCGGCAACCTGAGGGGCGTGATCGACCAGATCCCGTACTTCCAGGAACTGGGGCTGACCTACCTGCACCTGATGCCGCCCTTCAAGTGCCCGCCCGACCACAACGACGGCGGTTACGCGGTCAGCAGCTACCGCGAGGTGAACCCGGCGCTGGGCACCATCGAGGACCTGCGGGCGCTGGCCGTGGCCTTGCGCAAGGCCGGCATCAGCCTGGTGCTGGACTTCATCTTCAACCACACCGCCGACGACCACGAGTGGGCGCAGGCGGCGGTCAAGGGCGATCCTGCGCGGCGCGACTTCTACTACCTGTTCGACGACCGCAGCCAGCCCGACGCGTACGAGAAGACGGTGCGCGAGATCTTCCCCGACGAGCACCCCGGCGCCTTCAGCCAGCTGCCCGACGGCCGCTGGGTGTGGACCACCTTCCACAGCTACCAGTGGGACTTGAACTACGGCAATCCGGCCGTGTTCACCGCCATGGCCGGCGAGATGCTGGCCATCGCCAACCTGGGTGCCGACATCCTGCGCATGGACGCGGTGGCCTTCATCTGGAAGCGGCTGGGCACCAGCTGCGAGAACCTGCCCGAGGCGCATGCGCTGATCCGCGCCTTCAACGCGCTGTGCCGCATCGCCGCGCCGGGGCTGCTGTTCAAGAGCGAAGCCATCGTGCACCCCGACGACGTGATGAAGTACATCTCGCCCCAGGAGTGCCAGCTCTCGTACAACCCGCTGCAGATGGCGCTGTTGTGGAACACCCTGGCCACGCGCGAGGTGAACCTGCTGCAACAGGCGCTGCAGGAGCGGCACACGCTACCGGCCGGCACCGCCTGGGTGAACTACGTGCGCAGCCACGACGACATCGGCTGGACCTTCGCCGACGAAGACGCCATCCGCTTCGGCATCAACGGCTTCGACCACCGGCAGTTCCTCAACCGCTTCTACGTCAACCGCTTCCCGGGCAGCTTCGCGCGCGGCGTGCCCTTCCAGGACAACCCGGTCACCGGCGACTGCCGCATCAGCGGCACCTGTGCCTCGCTGGTGGGGCTGGAGCAGGGCGACCCGCTGGCGGTGCAGCGCGTGCTGCTGCTGCACAGCGTGGCGCTGAGCACCGGCGGCATTCCGCTGATCTACCTGGGCGACGAGGTGGGCACGCCCAACGACCACCGCTACCTCGACGACCCGGCCCAGGCCGGCGACAGCCGCTGGGTGCACCGGCCGCGCCGCGTGCCGGCGCTGTACGCCCAGCGTGAGGACGCCGGCACGCCGGCAGGCCGCATCCACCAGGGCCTGCGCCGCATGATCGAGGTTCGCCGAAGCCATGCGGCCTTTGCCGGCAATGCGCTCACCGGCTTCGGCAGCGGCAATGCCAGCGTGCTGGGCTACCTGCGCGGCCTGCCCGACCGCCCGGTGCTGGTGCTGGCCAACTTCAGCGAGCATCCGCAGCACTGCGACGCGGCGGTGTTCTCGGCCCTGCCGCCGGTGCTGCCCGACCTGCTGCAAGGCGCGCCGCACCCGGTGCGCGGCGGCCTGACGCTCAAGCCCTACGAGGTGCTGTGGCTGGACGTGGCGGGCGCGGCCGGCGGTTGAGGGTCAGGGGCGGCAAACTCGCGAGCAAGGCGTGGCCGCTATATTGACGCCTTGTTCGCTTGAAGTCGGAGCCGTCGATGCCCAGCAGCACCACCATGACCGTTCACCTGAATGAAACGCTCAGCGATTTCGTGGCTGCGAACGTGGGCGCTGAGGGTCGCTACCAGGACGAGAGCGACTACCTGCGCGACCTCATCAGGCGCGACATGGAGCGGGCCGAGCAGGTGGCGGTCGACCGCTTGAAGGCTGAACTCGCCCAGGCGTTTGCTGCGCCGGAGTCGACGTACCGGACCCTGACGGCCGCTGACGTGATGGCCCGCAACGCCAAGCCGGCCAAGGCGGGATGATCCATGGCGGTCGTCCGCATCCAGGAGTCCGCGTCCTGGCGTCTGGACGAGATCTACCGCTATACCCAAAACCTTTGAGGCGAGGCGCAAGCCGAGCGCTACATCACTGGCCTGTTCGAAGCATTTGAGCGCATCGATTCGCACGAAGTCATGTCCCGGCCGATTCCTGCGTCGCTGGGCGTGTCGGGATTCTTCTTCCGCTACCAAAACCACTTCGTCTACTGGAAGCGCCTGTCCAACGGGGATGTCGGTATCGTCACGGTACTGCACGAACGCATGCACCGTGCGGTGCGATTGCAGCAGGACTTTGCCGGCTTGCCTGCGACGCCTGAATCCGATCCATCCTGAAGAGCCCGGCCATCGACGGTCTGCTCACCCCAGCAGCGGACTGCGCACCCCGCTGCACCCGCTCGCCAGCTCATAGGCGTGCCCCATCTGCAGCACGGCCAGGTCGGCGCGCGGCGGGCCCATGAGCTGCAGGCCGATGGGCTGGCCTTGGGCGCCGAAGCCGGCGGGCATGCCGAGCACCGGCAGGCCGGCCAGCGTGCCGCCGATCACCACTTCCATCCAGCGGTGGTAGGTGTCCATGCGGCGGCCATCGATCTCCTGCGGCCAGTCCAGCGTGGCGTCGAACGGGAACACCTGGGCCGAAGGCAGCACCAGGAAGTCGAAGCGCTGGAACTGCTCGCGCACGGCCTGGTACCAGGCCGTGCGGTCGACCGAGGCGCGGACCACCTCGGCCGCCGTCAGGCGCAGGCCGTTCTCCACCTCCCACACGGCTTCGGGCTTCATCAGCGCGCGCTGCGCCGGGTTGGCATGCCAGGCCCCTTGCGCACCCGCCACCAGCGCGCCGCGCAGCGTGAGCCAGGCGCGCCACAGGCGGTCCATGTCGAAGAAGGGCGCCACCGCCTCGACGGTGCAGCCGAGGGCCTCGAAGTGGCGCAGCGCCTGGGCGCAGGTGGCCAGCACGCCCGGCTCGGTGGCCAGGTGGCCGCCGAAGTCGCCCAGCCAGCCGATGCGGGCGCCGCGCCAGTCGCGGTCCAGCGGCTGGGTGAAGGGCGTCACATCGGTGTCCAGCGACAGTGGCGAGCGGGCGTCGTAGCCGGCCTGCACCGCCAGCAGCTGCGCCACGTCGGCCACGGTGCGGCCCATCGGGCCTTCGGTGCCCAGCTGCTGCAGGAACTGCTCGGGCGCCGGGCCGCGCGGCACGCGGCCGAAGGAGGGGCGCAGGCCGAAGACGTTGTTCCACCCGGCCGGGTTGCGCAGCGAGCCCATCATGTCGCTGCCATCGGCCACCGGCAGCATGCGCAGCGCCAGCGCCACCGCGGTGCCGCCGCTGCTGCCACCCGCGCTCAGCCGCGGGTCGAAGGCATTGCGGGTGCTGCCATACACCCGGTTGTAGGTATGTGAGCCCAGGCCCATCTCGGGCGTGTTGGTCTTGCCGATGAAGATGGCGCCGGCGCGGCGCATGCGCTCGACCACCAGTGCGTCCTGCGTGGGCACGTGGTGCTGCAGGATCAGGCTGCCGTGGGTGCTGCGGATGCCGGCGGTGTCGGCCAGGTCCTTGGGCGCCTGCGGCATGCCATGCAGCCAGCCCAGCACCTCGCCGCGGGCCAGCTGGGCATCGCGCTCGTCGGCCTGGGCCAGCAACTGCTCCGCCGGCTGCAGCGCCACGATGGCATTGGCCTGCGGGTTCAGGCGCTCGATCTGCGCCAGGTGGGCGGCCATCACCTCGCGGCACGAGACCTCGCGTTGCCGGATGGCCTGGGCCAGCCGGGTGGCCGGCCAGTCGCACAGCTCAGGCGTGGTGCCGGTCGTCTGCGTCATGGCGTGCCTTCGCCGGCCAGCCTGGCCACCCAGTCGCGGATCAGGTGGCCGGCGATGGAAAAGCGCGGCGGGATGCCCGGCAGCGCGTCCAGCGGGTACCAGGCCGCATGCTCGATCTCCTCGGGCTGCGGCACGATCTCGCCGCCGTCCCACTCGGCGGTGAAGGCCACCATCAGGCTGTGCGGGAAGGGCCAGCTCTGGCTGCCGAAGTAGCGCAGGTTTTTCACCCGCACGCCCACCTCCTCGGCCACCTCGCGGCGCACGCAGTCTTCCAGCGATTCGCCCGGCTCCACGAAGCCGGCCAGCGCGCTGTACATGCCGGGCGCGAAGTGCGGCGCCCGCGCCAGCAGCAGCTCGCCGGGGCGCCACACCAGGGCCATCATCGCCGGGCTGATGCGCGGGTAGGCCGCATGGCCGCAGGCCGGGCACACGCGGGCGCGCTCGCCGGCCTGCAGCTCGGTGGGCGTGCCGCACACGCCGCAGTGGCGGTGGGTGCGGTCCCATTCCAGCACCTGGGCGGCGCGCCCGGCCAGGGCCAGCAGCGGCGCATCGAACTGCATCATCGCGGCGCGCAGCGGCACCCGCCGCCAGCCGGCCGGCACTTCGGGCAGGGTCAGCGTCCACACGTCATGGTCCTGCAGGCGGCCCAGGTAGTGGCGCGTGGCTGCTTCGGCCGGCCAGTCGGTCGGCTGGCCGGGCTGCAGCGGCTGACCTTCGTCTTCGGGCAGCAGCAGCTGGCGGTCGACGAAGGCGAAGTGCCAGGCCAGCGGCGTGGGCTGCTGCGGCGGGCGGTGGTCGGGCGTGAAATGCATGGCGGGCGGCGCGTGTGGGCCTGGCGGGTCGGGCGGACCGGGCAGGTTAGCGCAGGCAGCGCCGGCCTGCTGGCGTCACAGCCGCGCCAGCACCGCCTGCAGGCGGTCCATCGCCTGCGTCAACGCCTGCAGCGAGCTGTCCAGCGCTTCGTCGCTGCTGCCCTGGGCCAGGTCCAGCTCCAGCGCCTGCGCGGCCAAGTCCACCTCGTAGGCGCTGACGGTGGAGGCCGCACCCTTGAGCGAATGCACCAGCGCCGAGGCGAGGCCGCGGTCGCCGTTGAGCATCGCGCTGCGGAATTCGGGCAGGAAGCGGCGCTGCTGGCGATCGAACAGGTGCAGCAGCCGCAGGTACAAGGCCTCCTGCCCGCCGGTGCGGCGCAGGCCGGCGGCCACGTCCACGCCGGGCAGCTCGGGCAGGCGGCCGAGGCCGGGCAGGCGGTCGCCGAGCCCTGCGCGGGCCGGCGGCGGCGGCGTGGGCAGCCAGCGGGCCAGCGCGGCGTACAGCGCCTCGATGTCGATGGGCTTGGCGATGTGGTCGTTCATGCCGGCGGCCAGCGCCTGTTCACGGTCGCCCACCATCGCGTCGGCGGTGATGGCCAGCACCGGCAGCTGCTGCCAGTCGGGCCGCTCGCGGATGCGGCGCGCCGCCGTCAGGCCATCGACCACCGGCATCTGGCAGTCCAGCAGCACGCCGTCCACCGGCTCGCTGGCCAGCAGCGCCAGCGCCTCGCCACCGTCGCGGGCCACCACCACCTGCATGCCCACGCGTTCCAGCATGTCGGTGGCCAGCTCGATGTTGATCTCGTTGTCCTCGGCCAGCAGCACCTTCAGCCCGGCCAGCCGCGGCCGGTACTGCGTCAGCAGGTCGAGTTGCGGCGCGGTGACCACCGGCTTGGCGCGGGCCAGCCCGATGGCGCTGTGGTAGCCGTCGATCAGCGCCGAGGGCGTGACCGGCTTGGTGAGCACCGCGCCCACCTCCACCGACTGGCGCTGCAGGGCGCGCAGCAGCTCTTCGCGGCCCAGGGCGCTGACCATCAGCACGCAGGGCGGGTGGAGCGCACGCTCGGCGATGCGGCGTGCGCACTCGGCGCCGTCCATGGCCGGCATGCGCCAGTCCAGCAGCACGATGCGGTAGGGCCGTTCCTGCGCCTCAGCCTCGGCGACGGCGCGCAGTGCGGCTTCGCCGCTGTCCACCGCATCCGACTCGAAGCCCAGCCGGCCGGCCATGGTGTGCAGCACCAGGCGCGCCGCCTCGTTGTCGTCCACCACCAGCAGCCGGCCCTGCATCGCGGGCGCGGCCAGCACAGGCTCGCCGCGGGGCTCGGCCGCGGCCTGCGGCAGCCCCAGCTGCAGGTCGAAGGCGAAGCAACTGCCCACGCCCGGCGTGCTGGTGACGGTGATGCGTGAACCCATCAGGTTCATCAGCCGCTGGCTGATGGCCAGGCCCAGGCCGGTGCCGCCAAAGCGGCGCGCCACCGAGCTGTCGGCCTGGGTGAAAGGCCTGAAGAGCAGGGCGGCCTGCGCCGGCGTCATGCCGATGCCGGTGTCGCACACCTCGAAGTGCAGGTGCATCTGGCGCGGGTCGCGCGCCAGCACCTGCACCCGCAACAGCACATGGCCCTGCTCGGTGAACTTGACCGCGTTGGTGCACAGGTTCAGCAGCACCTGGCGCAGGCGCAGCGCGTCGCCCATCAACAGCGGCGGCAGGTCCACCGGCAGGTCGAACACCAGCTCCAGGTCCTTTTCCTCCACCCGCAGGCCCACCAGGTCGGCGATGCCGTCGAACAGGCTGCGCAGGTCGAACTCGCTGCGGTCGATCTGCAGCATGCCGGCCTCGACCTTGGAGTAGTCGAGGATGTCGTTGAGCACGCCCAGCAGCATCTGGGCCGAGGTCAGCACCTTCTCGACGTAGCGGCGCTCGCGCGGCGGCAGCGGCCCCTGCAGCGCCAGCGTGGACATGCCGATCACCGCATTCATCGGCGTGCGGATCTCGTGGCTCATCGAGGCCAGGAACTCGCTCTTGGCGGCGTTGGCCAGCTGCGCGGCCTGCTTGTCCACCTCGTGTGCACGCGACTCGGCTTCCAGCTGCAGCCGGCGGTCCACCTCGTCGCGCAGCTGGTGGCGCATGCGCTCGATGGCCTGCCCCAGGCGGTCGATGTCGTCGCCACCCCAGTGCGCGGTGGGCGGTTGCACGTCGCGCCGGTCCAGGTTGTCCAGCCGCAGCGCCACGGTGTAGTCGGCGATGCGCACCAGCCGACGCGTGACCAGCTGCCGCAGCCCCAGGATCAGGATGGTGGACAGCAGCGTGGCGCGCAGCAGCTCCATCGCGAACACCTGACCCGCGGTGGCGAGCAGCCGCCGGTGCAGCTCGGCCGAGGAGGCCGTCACCGTGAGCTGGCCGATGCGCTGGTCGTCCTCGGGGTCGGGGCCGCCGTGGTGCACCAGGTCGTAGCTGCGCACCAGCAGGTTGCCGTCGTCGGTGGCCTGCGGGTCGCGGGCCACCGCTGGCCAGGGCAGGTCCCCCGCCACCGCCGCCTCCAACACGCCCGGCAGCCGGCGAATGCCTTCGAGCTGCTGCATCGTCTGCTCATGGTCCAGCGCCCAGACATTGGCCACCAGCGCCGGCACGTGGCTCACGCTGATCAGGCTGAACTGCGCCTCGAGCTGGCCGATGCCGCGCCGGTACTCCTGGTGCAGCTGGTAGGCGGTGAACACCGTGGACAAGGCAGCGCTGGTGACCACGATCAGCAGCACGATGCTGCGCGCGATCGAGCCGCGCGGCGCCGGAGGCGTGGCTGTGGGCATGGCGGTGCGCGACCTCAGTGGCCCAGCCGGCGCCGCAGCGCCGCCTGCATCTCGGCCAGCCGGCCATTGGCGCGCAGCACCGCCAGCCCCTGTTCGAAGCGCTGCGACAGGCGTTCGCCATCGGGCGTGGCGCGGGTGAAGGCCACCCAGAAGCCGTCCTGCGACACCACGCCCACGCGGCCAACCGCCTGGCGCAGCGCCGGCTGGGTGGACATGCGCAGCCAGGCCGGCAGGGTGTTGATCAGGATGAAGTCGACGCGGCCGCTGCGCAGCATCTCCAGCAGCTGCTGGTCGGACTTGGCCTCCACCTTGCGGATGCGCGGGTTCTGGCGGAACGACGCCGGGTAGGTGTAGCCCAGCGTGTAGCCGACGGTGCGGCCCTCCAGGTCGGCCAGCGTGACGTCGGCATGGCGGTCGGCCGTGCGGCCGAAGATGGCCAGCTCCTCATGAAACATCGGTGTCGGGTGCCAGTGGTAGTCGTCGCGCAGGTCGTCCACCAGGGTGGCGTCGAAGCAACCGGCCACCCGGCCCACCTTGGCCAGGTACAGGCAGCGCGCGAAGGGCACGCCGACGAAGCGCACCGCGATGCCCTGGGTGGCGAAGGCCTCGCGCACGATGTCGACCGCCAGGCCCACCGGCTGGCTGCTGCCCGGCGGCACGTGGGAGTAGGGGGCCCAGTCATCCTCGCCGGCGATGGTCACGGTTTCGGTGGGGGCGGGCGGCTTAGGCGCCGCCAAGGCCAGGCCGGCTGCCAGCCACAAGGCGACCGCCATCGCCGTGCGCCGCCGGCAGCGGGTGGGGCCGCGGGGCGGGGTGTGCGGGGCGATCTGGGCTGCGTTGGGGATGGGCATGCGTGGCTCAGGCATTGGGGCTGCAGCCACCCGCTGAACGACGCGCCTGACTGGACCGATGTGGACTGGGGGCTGCCGCCCCCGCTGGAAACGCCTCCTGCACTACCTTCAGCTTAGTCATTTTTTTCACGGGTGGGCGTGGCCATGCCGATCAGACGTGCGACAGCCAGACGCTCCAGTGCAGGCGCATCGACGATCTCGATGCGCTTGTAACCGAGTTTGACGATGTTGTCTGACTCCAGCTCGCGCAGCGCGCGGTTGACGTGCTGGCGTGATGACTGGATGAGCGTGGCTAGTTCCTCTTGCGGGATGGCCAGTTCCTGCTGCGGCTGCTGGCCCGCATTCAACGATGCCGACAGCCCGAACTGGTAGAGGGCGGAGATCAAGCGGTCTTTCACGGGCCCGCTGTAGAACACCAGCGCCAGCTTGATGCAGTGCCGCTGGTACAGCACGGCGGCTTCGGTCATCGCGCGCCACAGCTGCGGCCGCGCGTCGAGATAACCCACGAGCGTGCGCGCGGGAATCGCCATCACGAGCGTCTCCTCGGCCGCCAGGAATTCGTAGCAGGGGTCGTCGACGAATCGCTCGGTGAGCAGGCGCGAAAGCCCGATCAGCGTGGCGCCATAAACCATGCCGAAGCGCACCGACTTATGGTCGCTCTTCATGCAGGTCCAGGCTGAACCCGTGAGCATGAATATCAGTTCGTCGGCATCACCATCACGGTAAATCATTTCTGATTTCTGGTGCTGGCGAAACCTGCTGAGCGACAGGATTTGGTCCACGTCGGTGGCGGGCCAATCCCGAAACCAGATGCTGTCGCTCATCTTGAGCCGCGCGAGCATCATTGCGCTGGAGGACGATGTCACGGTGACTGTGGTTCGGCAAAGTGATACCTGTTCTTGCCCGACCGCTTGGCGTGGTACAGCGCCTCGTCGGCCATTTTCAGCAGCCTGGGAATGAGCATGCCGCGGCGATATTCGGCAACCCCTATGCTGACGCTGACGGTGATGCCGCGGATGGGCGTGGCGGTGATGGCCTGGTTCAAGGCCGCCGCCTGGCCTTGGGCGCGCAGGCGGTCGCCGCGGCAGATCATCCCGAATTCCTCACCACCCAGGCGGCCGCAGTCGGCCTCGCCCGCCACGGCGCGGATGCGGGCGGCGATGAACTGCAGTACCTCGTCGCCGATGTCGTGCCCGTGCCGATCGTTGATCGATTTGAAGTCATCGGCGTCGATCAGGAAGAGATAAAGGCCGGTTTCGTCCAGCTGCTGGGTGGCCCTGATCAGTTCGCCGACAAAGGCGCGGCGGTTGTTGATGCGGGTGAGCCCGTCCTTGAAGGCCAGCTCGGCGAGGCGCCGGTGCACCTTGTTCAGCTTCATCCGGTCGAGGAACTGCAGCGCATTGATGGTGACGCCGAAGACGAAAGCCGCCACCAGCATGCACATCATCCAGCCCGCCTCGGGGTTGCCGACGATCTCCCGGCCTCTGGGCACCAGCAGGCACAGGTTGATCAGCAACGTGGCCACGCCATAGGAGATGGGCTCATAGTGCACCGGCGACATCGCCACCACCACGATCGCGCAGATGCTCACCTGCCACAGCAGCGAATACGGCGACTGGCTGACCACAAAACCGAGGGCGTCCGCCAGCACGACGGCGAAGAAAACCCGTGCGACCGCACCTGCCAAAAAGCGGGGGGCCAGTGCCGTGGCCGCCAGGCCCATCACCATCGCCACGCCATAAATGGCGGACTTGGTGGACGACAGCGCCTCCGAACCCGGTGCGACCATCATCACCACCAGCCAGGCGAACAAGGCCATGCCCTGCACGCGCAGGGTGGCTTTCCTGCCATTGATCTCGGCGTACGCGAGATAGGTCAGGTAGTCGTTGAACGAGAGCTCGCCGACGCTCTTGGTGATTTCGGCGAGCCGCCTGGTATGTGGCATCAGATTTTCATCAAGGTGGCTTTACGGTGACAGCGAAGCGCGAAGCTGGAATCTGAAAAAATCCAGCGCGTATCCACCCCGGCCCAAATTCTTGGGGCGGATTGCGACGCCATCAAGCCTAAATCGACCGAAATATGACAATCTTGAGAGATGAGATTGATTTCGGGTGCAAAGTTGGCGTTGATGTCGCAATTGCGTTCATCTTGACACAAGCCGCACGGCCTTGTGGCATGCGGCGGCTGACGGGTCGCGTCAGGCCGCGGACCACCAGGAAGGCAGCAGCCGCCGCACCTCGGCGCGCCCGAAGCGATCGTCGATCAGGTGGATCACGCCTTCGTCGCTGGGCGTGCGGATGACGCGGCCAGCGGCCTGCACCACCTTCTGCAGGCCCGGGTAGAGGTAGGTGTAGTCGTAGCCCTGCGTCTTGCCGAAGCGGGCGGCCATGCGTTCGCGCATGCGCTCGTTGGTGTCGTTCAGCGGCGGCAGGCCCAGCGTGGCGATGAAGGCGCCGATCAGGCGTCGGCCCGGCAGGTCGATGCCTTCGCCGAACTGCCCGCCCAGCACCGCGAAGCCGACGCCGGCGCCGCCCTCCTGGAAGCGGGCGAGGAAGGCCTCGCGCTCGGCCGCGCCCATGCCGCGGGCCTGCAGCCACTGCGGCACCTCGGGATGCTGTTCGGCCAGCAGCGCGGCCGCGCGCTGCAGATAGTCGAAGCTGCTGAAGAAGGCCAGGTAGTTGCCCGGCCGCTGCGCGTACTGCTGTCCGATGAGGCGGGCGATGGGTGCCAGCGAGGCGTCGCGGTGCTGCCAGCGGGTGGAGATGTGGCGGGCCACCTGCACCGAGAGCTGCCGTGCCTCGAACGGCGACTCCACGTCCACCGCCACGGTGTCGGCCGGCAGGCCCAGCAGGTCGAGGTAGAACTGCGTGGGCGTGAGCGTGGCCGAGAACAGCGTGGTGGTGTGCGTGGCCGCGAAGCGCGGCTGCAGGAAGGGCGCCGGCACCAGGTTGCGCACGCACAGCACCGCGCTGGGCTTGGCCAGCGCGCCGCCGCCCTGGCTGCGCGTGATGTCGAACAGCGAGTGGTCGCCGAAGCTCTCCAGCAGCCTGGCGAAGTGCGTGGCATCGAAGAAGAAGTTGAGCAACTCGCTGGCGATGCCCTCGGGCTGCTCGGCCAGCTGCTCGGCGATGGCGGCAATGGCCTGCTGCAGCGCGGTGGCCAGGTCGTCGGGCACCTGGGCCAGCGTCTGGTAGTCGGCCGGCTGGGCGGCGGCCAGCGCGGCCCAGGTCTTGTGCAGCTTGTTCAGCGCCCGCTTGGGCAGGCCGGTGGCCTCGTGCCGCACGGCCTGCAGCCGGGCCTGGTCCAGCTCGGCGGTGTACATCGCGCGGGCGCGGTCCACCAGGTTGTGCGCTTCATCCACCAGCAGACCCACGCGCCAGCCCTGCTGCTGCGCCAGCGCATGCAGCAGCGCGCTGCCGTCGAAGTAATGGTTGTAGTCGGCCACCACCACGTCGGCCCAGCGCGCCAGTTCCTGCGCCAGGTAGTACGGGCACACGGCATGGGCGGCGGCCAGCTCGCGCAGCGCTTCGCGCGGCAGCGGGCCGGCGGCCTGCACCGCGGCGGCGCGGGCGGCGGGCAGGCGGTCGTAGAAGCCTCGGGCCAGCGGGCAGCTGTCGCCATGGCAGGCCTTGTCGGGGTGCTCGCAGGCCTTGTCGCGGGCGGTGATCTCGATCACCCGCAGCGGCGGCGCGCCGTCGGCCTGCGCCAGCAGCTGCAAGGCATCGAGCGCCAGTTGCCGGCCCGAGCCTTTGGCGGTGAGGAAAAACAGCTTGTCGATGCGCTGGCCTGGCGCTGCCTTGAGCAGCGGAAACAGCGTGCCCATGGTCTTGCCGATGCCGGTGGGCGCCTGCGCCAGCAGGCAGCGGCCGCGCACCGCGGCGCGGTACACGTTCTCGGCCAGCATGCGCTGGCCGCGGCGGAAGCTGCCATGCGGAAACGCCAGCGACTGCAGTGCGCCATCGCGGGCGGCGCGGTGGGCCTGCTCCTGCGCGGCCCAGTCGGCAAAGCGCTGCACCTGCAGCGCCAGAAAGGCGGCCAGCGCCTCGGCCGTGTGCACCTCCACCAGCGGGGTCTCGGTCTGCTTGTCGACGTGGAAGTACACCAGCGCCAGCTCGATCTGCGCCAGGCCCTGCTGGCGGCACAGCAGCGCGCCGTAGACCTTGAGCTGGGCCCAGTGCAGCGCCCGATGGTTGGCGGGGATGGCATCGAACTCGCCGCGGTAGGTCTTCACCTCCTCCAGCCGGCCGCGCGCGGCGTTGAAGCCGTCGGCACGGCCGCGCAGCAGCAGGCCGCCCAGTTCGGCCGACAGGCTCAGCTCGGCCTGCCAGCCGGCGCCGCGGCGCGCCGCCACGGTGGCATGGCCCTCGATGCCTTCCTGCGCGGTGGGCGAGGGTGTGAAGCGCAGGTCGAGGTCGCCTTCCTTGGCGGTGAACTCGCACATCGCGCGCACGGCGATGGGGTAGGGCGCGGGGGCCGCTTCGGGGGACGCTTCGGTGGCGGCGTCGGGCAGGGACATCGGGGACGCCATGCGGCCGATGTTAGGCGCCGTCGTCGCCCGCGCGCCGCACCACGCCCAGCTTCAGGCCCAGCATGCCCAGCAGCCGGTTCATGGTCTGCACCGTGCCTTCGCTGCGTTCCTGCTCGATGTCCTGCACCGTGCGGTAGGCCACGCCCGAGAGCTGCGCCATTTCGGCGGTGGTCAGCCGCATGGTTTTCTTCAGGTGGCGCACGGCCTGGGCCAGCGTCCATTCGGGGTGGGCCAGCACGTCGTCGATGGCCTGCTGGCGCAGGGCCAGCTGGTCGGCCAGCGGCAGGGCGTTGTAGCGCTTGTCCATGGGGGCTCAGGCCAGTTGCGCCAGGCTGTCGGCCTGGGCCAGCAGGCCGGGGCGCAACAGTTGCAGCAGGGCGGGTTCCAGGCCCAGGGCTTGGCCGTCGTCGGCGATCTGGCGCAAGGGCGCTTCCATTGCGCGCAGGCCGTGTACCAGCGCTTCGCGGTCGATGAGGGGCGGTGGCGCGACACGGCGGCGCCGGCCGGCCGCCGGGGGGGCCGCCAGCGCGCACACCTGGTCGATCACACGGCCCCAGTCGGGCCGGCCATCGTCGTTGCCTTCCCAGCGGATGCGGCGGGCGATGCCGTCGGGGTGCAGCAGCATGGGCGCGAAGTCGTACAGCGGCGTCAAGGCCACGCGGCCCGCAAAGTCGCGCTGCACCGCGGTGTTGCGGGCATGGTTGTCCTTGTTGCCCAGGGCTAGATTGGCCACGTCGCGCTTGATGTACTCGATGAGTTCGGCCTGCGGATCGGTGCAGTGGCGCAGCAACGCCGCGCACACCTGGTCGTGGCTGGGCACCGCGTCTAAGCCCGGCAGGCCGGTCAGGGTGGCGATGCTTTCCTGCGCCAGCCGCAGCACGCCGCCGCGTGCCACCCGGCGGTCGAAGCGGGGGATGAACAAGGCGCGCTGCTGCAGCAGCAGCGGCGCATGCACCCGCAGGCCGAGCCATTGCGCCAGCTGCATGTAGGGCGCCTCATGCCGCAGGATGCTGGCCAGCTGCGCATCGGTGCCGCGGCCGAATTTGACGATGTAGTGCTGACGCGCGCGTGCGTCGGGCAGGCTGTGGTCGAGGTACAGCAGGCCGTCTTCCGCACGCGTCAGCAGCACCTTGGGCCATTCACCCTGCACGCCCGAAGACCCGGCCACGAAGAGGCCGTGCGACGCCAGGTACTCCGAGAACTCATGGCCGCGCTCGGCCACCTGCGCGTCGGTGAAGCCCAGCGTGGGCCCAGGCTGCTGCGCCAGCCACTCGGCCGCTTCTTTTACCCGCAGGTGGCCGATGGGATGGCCGGCGCCCACCTGCAGCAGCCGCCAGTCGGCGGCCACGCCAGCGGTGGCGGGCAGGCCGATGCGGCGCAGCAGCTCTTGCCGACCGAAGCCCTGGGGCAGCATGTCGATGAGGAACACCGGCCAGTGCGGCGCCTGCAAGGGCTCCAGCCCCACCGGCCAGCGGGCGCAGGCGGCGTAAGCATCCCCCGCGCCGGTGTGGGCGAAGGCCCAGTCGACCGCATAGCCGCTGTAGCTGCGGGCGCGCCAGCCTTCGGCTTCAGGGCCCTGCAGGCTGATCTGCGCGACGTCGTGCCAGGCGCCGTCGGCATGCAGTTGCAGGGTGCAGCTCGTGCTCATAAGCACGAAATTCTATAGGAACCAGGGCTGGTTCGGGGTCTATTAACGCTGCTTTTCCGTGTAGATGAGTTCAACGCAGTGGCAACGACACCACCACCCGCGCCCCGCGCGGCTGCACGCCTTCCATCCACACCTGGCCGCCCTGGCGTTCGACGATCTCCTTGACGATGGACAGGCCCAGGCCGCAGCCGTCGCCGTCTTCCACCACGCGCATGAAGCGCTCGAACACCCGTTCACGGGCCTCGGGCGGCACGCCGGGGCCGTTGTCTTCCACCTCCAGCCGGGCGCGGTTGCCGCGCTGCTGCACCCGCACCGTCACCTCGGCGCCGCGGCCGGCGTAACGGATGGCGTTGTCGACCAGGTTGAGCACCGCTTCGCGCAGCAGCAGCGCATTGGCATGCACCCGCAGCGGCGGTGCGCCCTCGCCGGTGTCAACGCCGAGGTCCACGTCGGCGCGCAGCGCACGCGGCACCTGCTCGGCCACCAGCTCCTGCGCAAAGCGGCGCAGGTCCAGCTCGGTGCGGTCCTGCGCGATGCTGGCTTCGGGCTCGGCCCGGGCCAGCGTGAGCAGCTGGTTCACCAGGTGGGCGCTGCGGGTGGCGCTGGCATGCACCCGCTGCAGCCGCGCCCGCATCTCGGGGTCGGTGGCGCTTTGCAGGGCCAGCTCGGTCTGGCCCTTGAGGCCGGCCAGCGGCGTGCGCAGCTGGTGGGCCGCGTCGGCGGTGAAGCGCTTTTGCACCGCCACGCTGGCCCGCACCTCGGCCAGCAGCTGGTTCAGCGCGCCGGCCAGCGCATGCAGCTCCAGCGGCGCCTCCTGCAGCCGGATCGGCGCCAGGTCGTTGGGCGCGCGGCCCTCCACCTCGCGCCGCAGCCGCGTGAGCGGCGCCAGGCCGGCACGGATGCCGGCCCAGACGATCATCGTCATCAGCGCGATCAACCCCGACAACGGCAGCAGCGTGTCGAACAGGATGCTGCGCGCCAGGTCTTCGCGGTTGGCGCTGCTGCGGGCCACCTGCACCAGCATGGTCTGCGGCGGCGCGTCGATGCCGCCGTAGCTGAGGTACAGCGCCGCCACCCGCACCCGCACCTCGGGCGCGTAGGGTGCGTTGCTGGTGTGCATGGTGCCGTCGTAGAAGGTGGGCGTGTCCAGCGGCGGGTGGGCCACCGGCGGGGGCGGCGGCACCTTGTTGTTGCCCAGGATGAACTGGCCGGGCGGCGTGCTCACCGTGTACATGAGCTTGTCGGTGGGGTCGGCTTCCAGCACGTCCTGGGCGGCGCGCGGAAAGTCGATCAGCAACCCGTTGTCCAGCGGCTTGAGCTGGCGGGCCAGCGCACGCGTGGCCTGCAGCAGGCTGGCGTCCACCGCGCGGTTGGCATAACCGGCGGCCAGCCGGTAGGTGGCGGCGCCGCCGGCCATCCACAGCACCAGCTGCGGCAGCACCAGCCACAGCAGCAGCTGCCGGCTCAGGGAACGTTGGCGGAACATGCGGTGCGGTTCAGCGCGCTTCGGCGGCTTCCAGCAGGTAGCCCAGCCCGCGGATGGTGCGGATCACCAGGCCCGAGCCTTCGAACTTGCGGCGCAGGCGGTGGATGTACACCTCGGTGGAATTGCCGCTGCCGGCGGCCTCGCCGCCTTCGTTGCCCCAGGCCTGAGCGATCTGTTCCTTGGTCACCACCTTGTCGCGGTGGGTCACCAGCAGGTCCAGCAGCGTCCATTCGCGCGGGCTCAGCTCCAGCGCCTGGCCGTCGATGCTGGCGCGGCGGGCCTCGCGCGCCAGGCTCAGGCGGCCCACCTCCACCTCGGCCGCGGCGGCGGCCGGCTGGGTGCGGCGCAGCAGCGCACGCAGTCGCGCTTCCAGCTCGGGGAAGTCGAAAGGTTTGGTGATGTAGTCGTCGGCCCCGGCGTTCAGGCCGGCGACCCGGCTGTCCAGCCCGTCCATCGCGGTTAGCACCACCACCGGCAGCGTCGGCTTGGCGGCGCGCACGTGCTTGAGCACGGTCAGCCCGTCCATCATCGGCAGGCCGAGGTCCAGGATGGCCAGGTCGAAGGGCTGCTTGAGCAGCAGGTATTCGGCCACCGGGCCATTGGGTGCGTGCTGCACCTGGAAACCCGCGCGCTGCAGTTGCGCCACCAGCGCATCGGCCAGCAGCGCGTCGTCTTCGGCAAGCAGCAAATTCATGGTCGCCAGCTTAACGCGGTGTTAAAGCGGCGGCCATGGGGTGCTGCCCGGATGTGGCCCGGCGGGCCGCCTCGGCATTAATCTGGCGTTAAGGGTTCGCCCTGATGCGGCGTCTGCCACGGTCGCATTAATCTTTCGTTCATCCAAAGTTCAGCTTTGGATCCTCCGACCCGTGCGCGGCTCGGCCCATCCGCAACAACCACCACACGCCATGAGACAAGATCGTTCCGCCTCCGCTCCCCGCTTCGCCCGCCGCCTGCTGGCGCTGGCCGCCACCGTGACGCTGGCCACCGCCGCGCAGGCCGGCGACCTGGAAGTGCTGCACTACTGGACCAGCGGCGGCGAGGCCAAGGCCGCCTCGGCCCTGAAGGCCACGATGCAGCAGAAGGGCCACACCTGGAAGGACTTCGCGGTGGCCGGTGGCGGTGGTGACGCCGCGATGACGGTGCTGAAGTCGCGCGTGGTCTCGGGCAACGCTCCGGCGGCCGCCCAGATCAAGGGCCCCTCCATCCAGGAATGGGCGCGTGAGGGCGTGCTGGCCAACATCGACGACGTGGCCAAGGCCGAGAAGTGGGACAGCCTGCTGCCCAAGGCCGTGTCCGACGTGATGAAGTACAAGGGCAACTACGTGGCCGTGCCGGTGAACGTGCACCGCGTCAACTGGCTGTGGGCCAACCCCGAGGCGCTGAAGAAGGCCAATGCCAAGCTGCCCACCACCTGGGACGAGTTCTTCACCACCGCCGAGGCACTGAAGAAGGCCGGCATCATCCCCGTGGCCCACGGTGGCCAGGCCTGGCAGGACTTCACCACGTTCGAGAGCGTGGCCCTGGGCGTGGGCGGTGCCGACTTCTACAAGAAGGCCTTCGTGCAGCTGGACGCCGCCACGCTGAACGGCGCCACGATGGAGAAGGTGCTCACCACCTTCAAGAAGATCAAGGACTACACCGACAAGAACGCCAACGGCCGCGACTGGAACCTGGCCACCGCCATGGTCATCAAGGGCGAAGCCGGCATGCAGCTGATGGGCGACTGGGCCAAGGGCGAGTTCGTGGCCGCTGGCAAGGTGCCGGGCAAGGACTTCCTGTGCGCCGCCGCTCCGGGCACCGCCAGCGCCTACACCTTCAACATCGACTCGTTCGCGATGTTCAAGGTCAAGGGTGACACCAAGGCCCAGAAGGACCTGGCCGCGGCCATCATGTCGCCCGACTTCCAGGAGCAGTTCAGCCTGAACAAGGGCTCGATCCCGGTGCGCCTGAACATGGACATGTCCAAGTTCGACGACTGCGCCAAGCTGTCCAGCAAGGACTTCGTCGAGACCGCCAAGACCGGCGCGCTGGTGCCCTCCATCGCCCACGGCATGGCCGTGCCGCCCGCTGTCGAAGGCGCGATGAAGGACGTGGTCAGCCAGTTCTGGAACAGCGACCGCATGACCGCCAAGGACGCCATGGCCAAGCTGGCTTCGGCCGCCAAGACCAAGTAAGCGCCGCGCACGCACCGCCCCTTCCCGGGAACTTCCATGTCCGCACCTTCCCAGCTGCGCACGCCGTGGCTGCCACGGCTCGTCGTGGCGCCGAGCTTCCTGCTCGGTTTCCTGTTCATCTACGGGCTCATCGCGTGGAACGGCTACCTGTCGGTGTCCGAATCGCGCCTGCTGCCCAACTATGAGTTCGCCGGCCTCGATCAGTACCGGGCCCTGTTCGACAGCGAGCGTTTCCACGTCGCGCTGACCAACATGGCCATCTTCGGCGTGCTGTTCGTCGGCGGCGCGATGGCGCTGGGGTTGTTGCTGGCCATCCTGCTGGACCAGAAGGTGCGGGCGGAGGGTGCCTTGCGCACCATCTACCTGTACCCGATGGCGATCTCGTTCATCGTCACCGGCACGGCCTGGAAGTGGATGCTCAACCCGGGCCTGGGGCTGGAGAGCGTGGTTCGGCAATGGGGCTTCACCAGTTTCACCTTCGACTGGCTGGTGAACCCCGACAAGGCGATCTACTGCGTGGCGATCGCCGGCATCTGGCAGAGCGCCGGCTTCGTGATGGCGCTGTTCCTGGCCGGCCTGCGCGGCATCGACGACAGCATCATCAAGGCCGCCCAGGTGGACGGCGCCAGCCTGCCGCGCATCTACTGGCGCATCGTGGTGCCCAGCCTGCGGCCGGTATTCTTCAGCACGCTGATGGTGGTCAGCCACCTGGCCATCAAGAGCTTCGACCTGGTGATGGCGCTGACCGCCGGTGGCCCGGGCTATGCCACCGACCTGCCCGCCACCTTCATGTACGCGATGGCCTTCACCCGTGGCCAGATCGGCCTGGGCGCCGCCAGCGCCACCGTGATGCTGGCCACCGTGGCCGCCATCGTGGTGCCTTACCTCTACAGCGAACTCCGGAGGCCGAAATGAGGGCCGCTCACGTCCACCGCCTGATCCTGTGGAGCCTGCTCATCCTGTTCGCGGTGTACTTCCTCACGCCGATGTACGTGATGGTGAGCACCTCGCTGAAGGACATGGAGCAGGTGCGCAACGGCAGCCTGCTGTCGCTGCCCACCAGCCCCACCACCGAAGCCTGGGCCAAGGCCTGGAGCGGCGCCTGCACCGGCACCGACTGCAACGGCCTCAAGCCCTTCTTCCTCAACTCGTTGCTCCTGGTGATCCCGGCGGTGCTGGTGTCCAGTGCCATCGGCGCCATCAACGGCTACGTGCTGGCCAAGTGGCGCTTTCCGGGCAGCGAGACGATGTTCGCCTTCCTGCTGTTCGGCGTGTTCATGCCGATGCAGGTGGTCCTGCTGCCGATGAGCCAGGTGCTGGGCTGGCTGGGCATTGCCAGCAGCCTGTGGGGCCTGATCCTCATCCACGTGCTGGCCGGCATTCCGTCCACCACGCTGTTCTTCCGCAACTACTACGTCGGCCTGCCGGACGAGCTGGTGAAGGCGGCGATGCTGGATGGTGCCTCGTTCTGGCAGATCTTCTTCCGCATCGTGCTGCCGCTGTCCACGCCGATCGTGGTGGTGACGCTGATCTGGCAGTTCACCAACATCTGGAACGACTTCCTCTATGGCGTGGTGTTCTCGGGCGCCGACAGCAAGCCGGTGACCGTGGGCCTGAACAACCTGGCCAACACCAGCAGCACGGTCAAGGAATACAACGTCGACATGGCCGCCGCGCTGATCGCGGCACTGCCCACGCTCTTGGTGTACGTGGTGGCGGGCAAGTACTTCGTGCGCGGCCTGACGGCCGGCGCAGTGAAAGGTTGATATGGGTGCGCTTTCGATCCGCCAGGTCCGCAAGACCTTCAACAACACGGTCCACATCCTCAAGGGCATCGACATCGAGATCGATCCCGGCGAGTTCCTGATCCTGGTCGGCCCCTCGGGCTGCGGCAAGAGCACGCTGCTGAGCATGATCGCCGGCCTGGACACGCCCACCTCGGGCAGCATCCACATCGGTGATCGCGACGTCACCTACCTGCCCAGCAAGGACCGCGACATCGCGATGGTGTTCCAGAGCTATGCGCTCTACCCGAACATGAACGTGGCGCAGAACATCGCCTTCGGCCTGGAGATCCGCAAGGTGCCCAAGGCCCAGCGTGAAGAGACGGTGCAGCGCGTGGCCAAGATGCTGCAGCTGGGCCATCTGCTGGACCGCAAGCCGGGCCAGCTGTCGGGCGGCCAGCGGCAGCGCGTGGCCATGGGCCGGGCGCTGGCGCGCGACCCTAAGCTGTTCCTGTTCGACGAGCCGCTGTCCAACCTGGACGCCAAGCTGCGCGTGGAAATGCGCGCCGAGATCAAGCTGCTGCACCAGCGCACCCGCACCACCACCGTGTACGTGACGCACGACCAGGTGGAGGCGATGACGCTGGGCGACCGCATCGCGGTGATGAAGGACGGCGTGGTGCAGCAGTTCGGCACGCCCGAGGACATCTACGAGCGGCCGGCCACGCGCTTCGTGGCCGAGTTCATCGGCTCGCCGGCGATGAACATGGTGCAGGCTCGCCAGGGCGGCGCGGGCGATGCCGCGGTGGTGGCCCAGGGCGTGACCCTGGCCACGCACGAGCAGCAGCGCGCGGCGCTGGCCCAGGCCGGCGGCGAACTGATCTACGGCCTGCGGCCCGAGAACATCTCGCTGGCCGACAGCGGCCTGCCCGGCACGCTATCGCTGATCGAGCCCACCGGCCCCGAGACCTACGCCACGGTGGACACCCAGGCCGGCCCGCTGACCATCCGCGTGCCCGGCAACCTGCGCGCACGCGTGGGCGATGCGGTGCACCTGCGCTGGGATGCAGCGCACGCGCACTTGTTCGATGCGAAGACGGAGCTTCGGGTGGCCTGAGTTTGATGGAGCCCCGGAGCGCGCCGTGATTGCTCAGCCCTGTTGGCGGCGGCGCACCAGCAGACCGATCGCGCCCAGGCCCAGGCCCAACAGCGCGTAGGTGCCCGGCTCGGGCACCGGCGCCGCCACGAACTTCACTTCGCTCAGGCCCACCCACGGCCATTGCGCATCGAAGTTGGTGCGGATGTCGAACTGGACGAAGCGCGCCTGGGCGCTGAAGCTCACGGCTTGCGCCGGGATCAGGCCGCCCTTGGCTTGCTCCAGCGTGTGCAGGCCGCCGACGGTGCTGAACTGGACACCATCCGTCGAGGTCTTGACGTAGAAGTCCTTGACGCCGCGGGTGTAGTCGATGTCCGAGTTGTACTGCCACACCAGCGCGGCGCTGATGTCGTGCACCGAACCCAGGTCGAAGGTGAGCGTGGCGGTGGTGTCCACCGGCCAGGTGCCTTCCTTGATCCACATGGTGTCCCAGGCACCACCGTGCAGGTCACCCACCATGCCCGAGTTGTCGATCAGGCTCTTGGCGGTGACGGTGAAGTGGGTGCTGGATGCCACCGCGTCCACCGGGGTGACGATGGCGGCCTGCGCCTGAACGGCGGCGCATGCCAGCAGGGCGGCAGCGATGCCGTGGCGGTGCAGATGCTTGAACATGGAAACCTCCTGTGTTTTGGGAGGCTCCACCGTAGAAGGCTGTCGTGACATCGACGGCCTGCGCGCCGTGGCGCGCCGATCCGAACGGCTTACCAGCGCCGATGGCCGAAGGGCCGCCCCCGCAGTTGGGTGGGCGGCCGGGTCAGCGAAGGCCGGGTGTCAGGTCGCCAGCCGGAACCAGGCCCGTGCGTCCGCCTCGTCGCGGGCGATGCCGGCCTTCAGCGCTTCCAGCGAGTCGTACTTGCGCTCGTCGTGCAGCTTGTGCAGCAGCTCGACGCGCACCACGCGGCCGTAGCCGGCATCTTCGGCCATCGGCCATTCCAGGCAGTGGGTTTCCAACAGCACGCGGCCGGCGTCTTCCACCGTCGGCCGCACGCCCAGGCTGGCCACGCCGGCCAGCGGCCCGCGGCCCAGGCCGTGCACCCGCACCACGAAGATGCCGGCGGCCGCCGGCAGCCGGTGGCCGAAGCGGATGTTCAGCGTGCGAAAGCCCAGCTCGCGGCCCAGCTTGCGGCCGTGCACCACATGGCCGCTGATGCTGTAGGGCCGGCCCAGCAGCGCGGTGGCGCGCGACATATCGCCGGCCGCCAGCGCCAGCCGCACCGCCGAGCTGCTGACGCGCAGGCCGTGCACCTCATAGCTCTGCATGCGCGCCACGTCGAAGCCCAGCTGCGGCCCGGCCGCGTCCAGCATCGCGTAGTCGCCGGCGCGGCGCGCGCCGAAGCGGAAGTCGTCGCCCACCAGCACATAGCGGGCATGCAGGCCCTCGGCCAGCACCTCCTGCATAAAGGCCTCGGCCGTCAGCGCCGCGAAGCGTTCGTCGAATCGCAGCACCACCACCTGGTCGATGCCGCAGCGCTCCAGCTCCGAGAGCTTGTCGCGCAGCGTCGCGATGCGGGCCGGCGCCTTCTCGGGCGTGCCGGCCTTCATCGCGAAGAAGTCGCGCGGATGCGGCTCGAAGGTGAGCACGCAGCTGGGCACGCCGCGGTGGCTGGCTTCGTTGTTGAGCAGGGCCAGCATCGCCTGGTGGCCGCGGTGCACGCCGTCGAAGTTGCCGACGGTGAGGGCACAGGCCGGTGCGATGCCGGGATGATGGAAACCGCGGAAGACGCGCATGGCCGGATTATCGCGGCGCCAGCAGGGCCGCGCGTTCCTCGTCCGTCACCCAGCGCCAGTGGCCGCGCTCGGGGCCGCCTTCCAGCTTCAGCCCGCCGATGGCGCTGCGGTGCAGGCCTTCGCAGCGGTTGCCCACCGCAGCCAGCATGCGCTTGACCTGGTGGTACTTGCCTTCGGTCAGCGTCAGCCGCAACGTGTGGCTGCCGGTGGCCTGGCAGTCGGCGGCACGCACCGGCTGCGGGTCGTCGTCCAGCACCACGCCGTCGCGCAGGCGCTGCACCTGGGTGTCGTCCACCGGATGCTTGGCCGTCACCTCATACACCTTGGGCACATGGTGCTTGGGCGAGGTGAGCTTGTGGATCAGCGTGCCGTCGTCGGTGAGCAGCAAGAGGCCGGTGGTGTCTTCGTCCAGCCGGCCCACCGGCTGCAGGCCGCGGGTGCGCAGCGGTGCCGGCAGCAGCATCAGCACGCTGGGATGGTGCTTGGGCTTTTGCGAGCACTCATAACCCGCCGGCTTGTGCAGCAGCACCAGCGCGCTGGCCTGGTACAGCCATTCACGGCCCTGCACCGAAAAGCGCAGGCCGTCGGTCGCCACCTCCTGGTCGGGGTCGTCCGCCACCTGGCCGCCGATGGACACCAGACCCTGGCCGATCAGGCCCGCGCACACCCGCCGGGTGCCGAAGCCTTGCGTGAACAACACCTGAGCCAAGCGCACAGCGTCTCCTTGGGGCCTGCCGCGCAGGCCATCTTGCATGAGGGCCGGCAGTGTAGCCAGGGGCGCGCCGCGCATGCTCAGCCGGGTGGCAGATCGACCGCGGCGGGCAGCCCGGGCAGCCCGGTGGCGGCGCGCACCGCGTTCAGCACCGCACGGGCCACCACCTCGGCGGCCAGGGTGCCCAGCACCGTCATCGGCGGCGTGTGGCCGGCGCCGCCGGTGGCCAGCGCGAAGAGGGTGTCGCCGTCGCTCATCGTGTGCACCGGGTTGATGCTGCGGGCCAGGCCGTCCTGCGCCACCGTGGCCAGGCGGTTGGCCTGCGGCTTGGTCAGCACCGCGTCGGTGGCCACCACGCCCAGGGTGGTGGCACTGCCGGTGGCAGGCACCACCACCGGCAGGCCCTGCACGATGCTGCGGGCGCTGTGCTGCAGCCGCAGGCCGTCTTCGGTGCGGGCGCCGGCCAGCGGCAGCCCCGTGGCCGGGTCGATCACGTCGCCGATGGCATTGACGGCCAACATGGCCGCCACCGTCACGCCGTGGGCGCGCAGCGAGGCACTGCCGATGCCGCCCTTCATCGCGCGGGGCAGGCCGAACAGCTTGCCCACGGTGGCGCCGGTGCCGGCACCGACGTTGCCTTCGGCCTCGGGGTCGCTGGCCGCGGCTTCGCAGGCGGCCCAGCCGGCCGCAGCGTCGGGCCGGGGGCCACGGGCCAGCCACAGGTCGAACAGCACCGCCGCCGGCACGATGGGCACCCGCGCCGGGCCCACCGCCAGTCCCTGGCCCTGGGCTTCCAGCCAGCGCATCACGCCGCCGGCGGCGTCCAGCCCGAAGGCGCTGCCGCCGCTGAGCAGCAGTGCATGCACCCGGTCCACCAGGTGGTCGGCGTGCAGCAGGTCGGTCTCTCGGGTGCCGGGCGCGGCGCCGCGCACGTCGGCGCCGGCCACCGCGCCGCCGGGCGGGCACAGCACCACGCTGCAACCGGTGTGGTGGCCGGCCAGCGTGTGGTGGCCGACCCGCAGGCCGGCCACGTCGGTCAGGTGGCCTGGAAAGCGGGGCACTGCGACGGGCATGCGCCCACTGTAGCGGCGCGGCGGCGGCGCGCCACCAGGCCGATGCCGGCCAGGCCCAGCGCCATCAGCGCATAGGTCTGCGGCTCGGGCACCGCGGCCGTGAAGGCCTGCACGCCGGCCACGGCCAGGTCGGGGTAGTTGCTGAACACGCCGTCCATGCCCATCTCCAGGTAACGCTGGTATTCGGCGGCGGCCAGGGCCTTGTCGGACTGGGCGAAGGTCCAGCCGTGCACTTCCAGGCCGGCGGCATGCGCCTGGTCGATGAAGGCCTTGCTCAGCGGCGCGGCGGCATAGTTGATCACCAGGCCGATGCCGTCGGCGAAGCTGGCCACCTCGCTCAGCGACAGCAGCGTGGTGCCGGTGGCACCGAACACCGCCACGCGGCCGACGCCATCGGCCGGCGTGATGGCGGCGCCCAGCAGCACCAGCTTCATGTCGGTGCCCTGGGCCTGCTGCTTGGCGTCGAGGCTGCGCAGCGTGCCGTCGCTGAAGGACTGGATGTACACCTTGTCGGCGGCGCGGCTGTAGCCGTTGGCGGCCAGGGTGGAGAGGATGCGGTCCTCCATCAGCGGGTCGGCCTGCTTGGCCTCGGGGTAGATGCCGACGGTGCGGCCGGTGAGGGCGCTTTGCTGCCGGGCCAGTGCGATCACTTCCTGGAAGGTGGGCACCTCCAGGCGGGTGTTGGCGGGCGTGAAGCCGGGGTAGCTGTTCTGCGCGGTGCCGCCGGCCGGGGGCACCACGGTCAGCGTCTTGATCTCGGCCAGCGTGAAGTCGGCCACCTTGTAGCCGCCGTTGCGCGGCGCGAACAGCGAGGCGGCGTTGGTGGTGCGGTTCAGCGTGTCGTCGTGCAGCGCCACCAGCTGACCGTCCTTGGTCAGCTGCAGGTCGGGTTCGATGTAGTCGGCGCCCATGCGGATGGCCAGCTCATAGGCGGCCAGCGTGTGCTCGGGCAGGTAGCCGCTGGCACCGCGGTGGGCAATGACGATGGGGTCGGCAGCATGGGCGGCCGGCAGGGCGGCGACCCAGGTGCCCAGCACCAGGGCAGTCATGGCGCTGAGGCGGGCGAGGCGGAACGGGTTCATGGCGGTACTCCTGGCAATCTTGTAGGTGAGGCGCCCCACGCGGGGGCGCCTGAGCTTGCCTAGACAAGATGACCGCGCCGTGAACCCGCGGCGCGGGCCTTCGCTTCAGGCGAACACGCCTGCCGTGTCCTGCATGCGGCTGGACACTTCGCCCAGGTGGTGCAGCGTGTCGCCCCAGGCCATCTCCAGCATGGTCAGCCGCTTGAAGTAGTGGCTGGCCACGTACTCGTCGGTGACGCCGATGCCGCCGTGCAGCTGCACGCATTGCTGGCCCACATAGCGCATGCTGTGGCCCAGCTGCACCTTGGCCTGCGACAGCGCGCGGCGGCGCTGCTCCTGCGGCTCGCCGAGCTTCAACGTGGCGAAGTAGCTCATCGAGCGGCCCAGCTCCACCTGCATCTTCACGTCGGCCACGCGGTGGCGCAGCGCCTGGAAGCTGGCGATGGTGACGCCGAACTGCTTGCGCTGGTTCATGTACTCCACGGTGATGGCCAGCAGCCGGTCCATCAGGCCCACGGCCTCGGCACACACTGCGGCAATGCCCACGTCGCTGGCGTGCGACAGCACCGGCAGGCCGTCCTGCGCCACCAGCAGCGCCGGGGCGTTGTTGAAGCTCACTTCGGCCGCACGGGCGCCATCCTGCGTCGGGTAGCCGCGCACCTGGGCGGCGGCCTTTTCCACCAGGAAGAGGCCGGTGCCGCTGCCATGGCGGGCGCTGACGATGAAGGCATCGGCCTCGTCGCCGGCCGGCACCACGCTCTTGCTGCCGGTGAGGGTGAAGCCATCGCCCGCCGCAGTGGCGGTGGTGTCGGTGGCTTCCAGCTTGTAGCGGCCGCGGCGCTCCTGCAGCGCGGGCACCACCAGGGCCGAGCCTTCGGCCATGCGCGGCAGCCAGGCGGCCTGCACCGCCTCGGGCGCGCCGGCCAGCAGCGCCGGGGCCACCAGCGCTGCTTCGGCGAAGGGGGCGTTCACCAGGCCGCGGCCCAGCTCTTCCATCACCACCATCGCTTCCACCGGGCCGAAGTTCATGCCGCCGTGCTGTTCGGGCACGGCCAGGCCGGCCAGGCCCAGCTCGGCCAGTTCGGCATAGACCTCGCGGGTGGCGCCGCCAGCCTTGGCCAGCGCATGGCGGCGGTCGAACGAAAAGCCTTTTTCCGCCCAGCGCTGCACCGCGTCGCGCAGCGAGACCTGGTCTTCCGAGAAATCGAAGTTCATGTCAGCTCCCCAGCACGGTCTGCGCGACGATGTTGCGTTGCACTTCGTTCGAGCCACCGTAGATGGTGGTCTTGCGCATGTTGAAGTAGGTGCCGGCCAGCGGCGCCAGGTAGGCCGCGCCCACGTGGTCGCCCTGCCAGCCGGCTTCCATCGCCTCATGCACGTAGGGGCGGGCGTAAGGGCCGGCGGCCAGCATCATCAGCTCGGTGTAGCGCTGCTGGATCTCGCTGCCGCGGATCTTCAGCAGGCCCGCCACGTCCAGGCTGTTCTTGCCGCTGGTCTCGGCGCTCAGCACCCGCAGCACCATCATCTCCAGCGCCACGATGTCCACTTCCAGCAGCGCGATCTGGTCGCGTAAGCGGGCGTCTTCGTACACACCTTCGGCCTTGGCGATGCGCTTGAGCCGTTCCAGCTCGCGCTTGGCGCGGTTGACGTCGGCGATGTTGGTGCGCTCATGCGCCAGCAGGTACTTGGCGTAGGTCCAGCCCTTGTTCTCTTCGCCCACCAGGTTCTCGGCCGGCACCTCGACGTTGTCGAAGAACACCTCGTTGACCTCGTGCTCGCCGTCCAGCGTGATGATGGGCCGCACGGTGATGCCGGGGCTCTTCATGTCGATCAGCAGGAAGCTGATGCCGGTCTGCGGCTTGCCTTCCGTGCTGGTGCGCACCAGGCAGAAGATCCAGTCGCCGTACTGGCCCAGCGTTGTCCAGGTCTTCTGGCCGTTGACGATGTACTTGTCGCCCTGGCGCACCGCGCGGGTCTTGACCGAGGCCAGGTCCGAGCCCGATCCCGGTTCGCTGTAGCCCTGGCTCCACCACACCTCGCCGCTCATGATGCCGGGCAGGTGCTTGGCCTGCTGCTCAGG
The DNA here is from genome assembly GCF_023573145.1 of Aquincola tertiaricarbonis. Lineage (GTDB taxonomy): Bacteria > Pseudomonadota > Gammaproteobacteria > Burkholderiales > Burkholderiaceae_C > Aquincola > Aquincola tertiaricarbonis_B. Next base: position 2,538,378 of record NZ_CP097636.1, on the reverse strand, counting down.
CGTGCCGAAGGCCATGATCACCGGTGCCACCATCACCGGGCCGAAGGGCACCACGCGGGGTGCGCCGGCCAGCGCGGTTTCTTCCTCGAACAGGTGGCGCTGGATGGCATTCCAGCCCGGGCCGCCGAACTGCTTGGGCCAGGCCCAGCCGTGCCAGCCCTGCTTGCCCAGGATCTTGGCCCAGCGCTGCAGATCGTCCTTGGACAGGCGCAGCGCGTTGTGCACCTTGTGGCTGATGTCCTGCGGCAGGTGTTCATGCACCCATTGCCGGATCTCTTGGCGAAAGGCTTCTTCTTCCGCGGTGAAGTTGAGGTCCATCGGTTGTCTCCTGCGAATCGGTCGTTTTAGCACGGTCGTTCGATTCGGATTTGTCTCAGCCGCGACAACCCCGCATCGGGATAATCCATGGCATGCCTGCTGCTGTCCATCCGCATCGATGAGTACCGCCGTCGATGCCCTGCTTGCCGACCCGCGCCGCATGCGTGTGGCCGATGCCGACGTGCTGTCGCTGGCCTTGATCGATGCGCGCAACCGCACGCTGCGCTGGCTGGCGCTGTTCGAAGGGCAGCCCGAGGAACGCCGCCTGCCCGCTGCCGATGCCGCGGTGCTGGCCCCGGCCCGTTGGCTGGCGGGCCATGCCGCCTGGTACCAGGAGCGCTGGATCGCCCGCAACCTGCAGCGCGCCCGCGGCGAGCAGTCGGACCGCCAGCGCGCGCCGCTGGCCAGCATCGACCCCGGCGCCGACGGCTGGTGGAACCCCGAGGCCGTGGGCGGGGCCGCCCGCTGGCACATGGCGCTGCCCGACTTCGGCACCACGCGCAGCTACCTGGCCGACACGCTGGAAGTGACCGTGGACCTGCTGGCCGGCGAGGACGACGACGACCTGCACTGGTTTCGTGATGCGCTGTTGTACGAGGACGCGCTGGTCGAGCGTTTCGCGGCGCTGGCGCAGGCCCTGGGCCTGCCGGGCGCGGCCGACCTGGCCAGCGCGGCGCCGGTGCTGCCGCTGCGCCCGCCGCTGCTGTTCGGCGCGCAGCGCTTTGCGCTGGGTTCGCAGCCCGGCGGCTACGTGCCGTCGTCCGAGCAGTGGGCGCATGAAGAGCCGGTGCCGGAGTTCGAGATCGATGCCCAGCCGGTGAGCTGGGCGCAGTACGCCGAATTCGTGGAAGACGGCGGCTACGACGAGCCGCGCTGGTGGCACGCCGAAGGCTGGGCCTGGGTGCAGCGCGAAGGCCGCCGCAGCCCGCGTGACGTGGAGCAGCTGCGGCACGGTGTGCTGCTGCGCCGCTTCGGCCAGATGCAGCGGGCGCCGGCGGCGCAGCCGGTGGTGCACGTGAACTGGTACGAGGCCGACGCCTGGTGCCGCTGGGCCGGCCGCCGCCTGCCCACCGAGGTGGAATGGGAGCTGGCGGCGATGCAGGGCGCCAGCCGCGGCTGGGCCTGGCGCGGCGTACGCGAGTGGGTGGCCGGCCATGCGCGCGCCTGGCCGGGCGGCCGCAGCGCCATCGACGGCCGCCTGCGCGTGCTGCGCGGCGTGGCCGCGCTGGAGCCGGCCCGCCTGGCCCACCCCAAGGCGCGCCGCTTCGCCGCGGCCGAACGCGACGAAGGCTTCACCGGTTTTCGCAGCGTGGCGCAGTAGCGCACCCCGGCGGCACAGCGTTTGCCGAAGCTGGGCTTTCGCCGCACGCGCCACGGGCACGTGCAGTCTTTGCAGTGATGCATGGAAAGCCCTTCGACCGATGAACTTGAGCTACTTTGCCGACACCCTCCGCGGCACCCTGCTGCTGGGCCTCCCGCTGAGCCAATGGCTGTGGGGCCTGCTGGTGGCCTGCGTGGCCTACCTGCTGCTGACCCTGCTGCTGCGTGTGGCCGTGAGCCGTGCCGGCCGCCTGGCGCAGCGAACCACCACCCGCATCGACGACTTCCTGGTCAGTGTGCTGGCGGGCACCAACCGCTGGTTGATCCTGCTGGCCGCCATGCTCATCGGCCTGGGGGCCGTCGACCTGCCCGACCGCTGGCACAGCCGGGTCGAGCACCTGTGGTTCCTGGCCCTGGCCCTGCAGATGGGCCTGTGGATGAACCGCGCGGTGCAGGCCGGCCTGGCGGCCTACCACCAGCGCCATATCGCCGGCAGCGCCAATCCGCAGCAGGTGAGCGCCGCCGGCACCTTGATGGCCTGGGGCCTGACCACGCTGGTGTGGGCCGTGGTGCTGCTGTCCATTCTGGCCAACCTGGGTGTCAACATCACCGCGTTCGTCGCCAGCCTGGGCGTGGGCGGCATCGCCATCGCGCTGGCGGTGCAGAACATCCTGGGCGACCTGTTCGCCTCGGTCTCCATCGCGGTGGACAAGCCCTTCGAGGTGGGCGATTTCATCGTCATCGGCAGCACTGCCGGCACGGTGGAGCGCATCGGCCTGAAGACCACGCGCATCCGCAGCCTGCAGGGCGAGCAGATCGTGATGTCGAACACCGAGCTGCTCAAGCAAACGATCAACAACTACAAGCGGCTGCAGACGCGGCGCATCGTCTTTGGCTTCGGCATCACCTACGACGCCAGCGCCGAGCAGGCGGCGCAGGTGCCCGGCATCGTGCAGCGCATCGTGCAGGACAGCGAACGCCTGAAGTTCGACCGCGCCCACTTCAAGGCCTTCGGCGAGAGTTCGCTGGACTACGAGGTCGTCTACATCGTGCAGGACCCGGGCTTCAACGTGTACATGGACGAGCAGCAGCGCATCAACCTGGCGCTGATGCGCGAGCTGGCCGCCATCCGCGTGCAATTCGCCTTCCCGACCCGCACGGTGATCGTGCAGGGGCCGATGGGGGTGGCGCAGGCGTAGAGCAGCCGGCTCACAACCGCTTCAGCAGCTCCGCCTTCTTGGCCGCGAATTCCTCGTCGCTGACGATGCCCTTGGCGCGCAGGTCGGCCAGGCGTTCCAGCGTGGCGAAGACGTCGGTCGATTCGGGGCTGGGCGCCGGGGTGGCCGGGGCATAGGCCGCGGCATAGGCCGGGGTGTACGCCGCCGCGTTCGAGGCTTCCACCGGCGGCGGCGCGTAGCTGGGGCCGGGGGCGGGCGAGGCGCCGCCGTCCGAGCTCCACACCACCGGCAGCGTGGCCACGTCCACCAGGCCGTACTGGCTGTTGAAGCTCAGGCTGCCGCTGCCCGACTGCTGCTGGCCGAAGCCGCCGATGTCGTGGTCCATGGTGTCGTACACCGTCACGCGGCCGCCCAGGTCGATGGCCAGCCGGTGGGCCTGCGCGAAGTAGGCATAGCGCACATTGTTCTGTGCGCCGGTGCTGTTGGGCCAGCGCAGGTCGTCGGGCCACCAGTCGCCCTGGCTGTTGGCCGAGGCGGTGGGCACGAACAGGCTGGATTGGCCGGAGAAGCCGCCGGGGTGGCCGTAGCCACCGCTTTGCTGCTGCTGGCCGTAACCGCCCTGGCTTTGCGACTGGAAGCTGCCGCCGTGCAGCAGGCCGGGCTGGCGGTTCACCAGGTCGGCCAGCTCGGCGCACAGGCTGTCCACCCGGCCCTTGAGGTGGTTGTTGAACATGTCCGAGACCATGGTCATGCCGCCGCGCATCCACTGGCCGCTGCCGGCGAACTCGGGGTGGTTGAACTGGGCCATGCCGCCATGGCCGTTGACCACGGCCTGCAGCATGTGGGTCACCGCGTCCACGCTGAAGCCGTGGCGCTGCGCGATGTCGGCCACGGCCTGCTGGCCGGCCGAAGAAAGTTCTCGCATGGAAAGCCTCGCGTCGTGGTTGATGGCCACGATTGTGAGGCTTCATGTGTTGCTTGTAGCCCGCACTTCCTCGATGGTGGTCAGACCCTGCAACACCTTCTCGATGCCGTCCTGGCGCAGCGTGCGCATGCCTTCGGCCAGGCCGGTGTTGAGGATCTCCTCCACCCGCGCGCCGGTCTGCACCAGGCGGCGCAGGTCGCGCGACATCGACAGCAGCTCGTGCAGGCCCACCCGGCCCTTGAAGCCGCTGTCGTCGCAGTGCTTGCAGCCGGGCGCGTGGTAGTGCATCAGCTTGCCGTTGCTGCCGAAGCGCTGGGTCCAGTCGGCCAGCAGCGCGTCTTCGCTTTCCGCGGCAAAGCGCGGATCGTTCGGCGGAAACACGTGCAGGTAGTCGTGCAGCAGCTCGTCCACCTGCTGCTGGCTGGCAGGGCTGGCCACGCGGCAGTGGGCGCACAGCCGGCGCACCAGCCGCTGCGCCAGCACGGCCAGCAGCGCATCGGCGAAGTTGAACGGGTCCATGCCCATGTCCAGCAGCCGGGTCACGGTCTCGGGCGCGCTGTTGGTGTGCAGGGTGCTGAACACCAGGTGGCCGGTGAGCGAGGCTTCCACCGCCATCTGCGCGGTTTCGCCGTCGCGGATTTCGCCGACCATGATCACGTCCGGGTCGGCCCGCAGGAAGGCCCGCAGCGCCTTGGCGAAGGTCCAGTCGATCTTGGCGTTGACCTGCACCTGCCGCAGCCCGGCCTGGGTGATTTCCACCGGGTCCTCGGCCGTCCAGATCTTGCGCTCGGGCGTGTTGATCTTGGCCAGCGCCGAATGCAGCGTGGTGGTCTTGCCGCTGCCGGTGGGTCCCACGCACAGCACCATGCCGTAAGGGCGGCCCACGGCCTCGGTCAGCCGCTTGTAGTTGCGCTCCGAGACCCCCAGCTTTTCCAGCGGCAGCGGCTTGGCCGAGGCCAGCAGCCGCATCACCACGTCTTCCAGGTTGTTGTTGGTCGGGATGGTGGCGATGCGCAGCTCCAGCTTGTGCTGGGGGCTGAACTTGGCGAAGTTGATCTTGCCGTCCTGCGGCTTGCGGCGCTCGGAGATGTCGAGGTCGCACATGATCTTGATGCGCGCGATCAGCGCGGCGCGGTAGGTGTGCGGCAGCTCCAGGTAGGGGCGCAGCACGCCGTCCTTGCGGTAGCGGATCTTGAGCTTCTCGCGGCCGGGGTAGGTCTCGATGTGGATGTCGGACACGCCCTGGTTGTGGGCGTCGATGATCATCTGGTTGATCAGCCGCACCAGCGAGTTGTCCGACTGCTCGATCGGCTGGTCGTCCTCGGCTTCCTTGGCGCTGTTGCTGTGCTGCAGCTCCAGCGTCTCCACCAGCTTGCTGGCGTCCTGGGGCTCGAACTCGATCGCGGCGCTGGGGTCGTCCACCCGCAGGCCCGAGGTGTCGATGCCCAGCCGTTCGTACACCGTGGGCAGGGCCCGCATCACCTGGGCGGCGGTGGCCAGCGTGGGCACCACCTTGAGCTGGCTGACGAACTCCAGCTCCTCGATCACCGAGCGGCGCGAAGGATCTTCCAGCGCGACGATCAGCCGGCCGCCACGCAGCAGCAGCGGCAGCGTCACCAGCCGGCTGGCGGCGGCAAACGGCAGCTTGCGGGCCGCCTCGGCCTCCACCGGGAAGTGCGCCACGTCCACCACCGGGTAGCCCATCTTGCGGGCCAGCGCGGTCTGCAGGTCCTGGCGCGAGACCAGGCCCTGGCGCACCAGCATCTCGCCCAGCGGCACCGAGCGGTCGTGCTTCTGCTGCGCCAGCGCGTCGTCCAGCTGCTGCGGGGTGATCAGGCCCAGCGCGGTCAGCGCCTCGCCGATGCGCACCATCGGCATCTTGGCCTGCTGCTCGATGGCTTCCAGCAGCTGGTCGGGGGTGACGATCTGTCGGCTGACCAGGATGTCGCCCAGCTTCTGCGAGCGCATGCGCTGCTGCTCCTGCACCACCTCCTCGATCTGGCCGGTGGTGGTGGCCTGCTGTTCCACCAGCAGCTCGCCCAACCGGGTGCCGAACTCCACCGACGCGAAGGCATGGCGGGGCACGAAGCTGCGCTCGACCGTGCCGTCGTCGTCCAGCGGCTCGAAGATGAAGACGCCGTAGTCGGCGTCGACGTGGCCGATGGTCATGCCCTCGGTCGCGCTGCCGTCCTGCCAGCTGATCTTGTAGGGCACGGCCGGCCGGTGGTCGACGATGGCCGCATGCGGGTCGTTGTGGGTCGCGCCCACCGTGGGCAGCGGTGCCTTCAACGTCAGCCGCCGGAACTGGTCGAAGCGCAGCGGGATGGCGGCGCGCGCCGGCAGCACCTTGACGTGGGCGATGCCGGCCTCGGGCGTCAGCGACATCAGCTTGCCTGGCCGTGCCTTGCCGCTCAGCCCTTCCAGCTCGCAGTCCTCGGGGCGGCTCTGCCGCACCGGCTCGGGGTAGCTCGCGAACGGCGGCGTCGGCCACTTGAAGGGCTCGTACGCCGGCCCACGGTCGGGGCCCAGATCGGCCGGCACCGTGTCTTGCAGCGAGAACTCGAGCGGCGGCAGGGAAAGGTCAGACATCGGGTGTCCTTGTGGCACGGGATGCGCCGGGCGGGACACACCGGCACGCCCCTGCATGCTAGGCAAGGGGTGCGGCTGATAAAGGCGGAATAAGGGGGTGTGGTCGACCTCAATTGCTGACTGGTGACGCCGGTACGCCGTCGGCCCCCATCACCAGGTCGGGCAGCCAGGTCACCAGCTGCGGAAACGCCGTGATGACCACGATGCACACCACCAGGCAGCCGAAGAAGGGCAGGGCGGCGCGGGCGATGGTGTTGCTGTCCTTGCCGGTCATGTTCTGCAGCACGAACAGGTTGAAGCCCACCGGCGGCGTGACCTCGGCGATCTCGACCAGCAGCACCACGAAGATGCCGAACCACACCAGATCGAAACCGGCCTTCTGGATCATCGGCAGCACCACGGCCGAGGTGAGCACGATCATCGAGATGCCGTCGAGTGCGGTGCCCAGCACCAGGTACACGCCCACCAGCACCGCGATCAGCGCATAGGGGCTGAGCTGCAGGCTGTCCACCCATTCGGCCAGCTCGCGCGGGATGCCGGTGAAGGCCATGGTCTTGGTGAGGAAGGAGGCCCCCGCCAGGATGAACATGATCATGCAGCTGGTGCGGGTGGCGCTCATCAGCCCGTCGACGAAGTTGCGCCAGGTCAGGCTGCGGCCCCAGGCGGCCAGCGCCAGCGAGCCCGCCACGCCGTAGGCCGCGCATTCGGTGGCGGTGGCGTAGCCGGCGATCAGCACCCAGCAGATGAAGACGATGAGCACCGTGCAGGGAATGAGCTGGCCCGAGCGGCGGATCTTCTCGAGCAAGGGTGTGGGCGGGTCTGCCGGCGGCACCTGGTCGGCATGGCGGATGCTCCACCAGGCGATGTAGCCCGAGAACAGCGCCATCAGGATGGCGCTGGGAATGAAGCCCGCCAGGAAGATGCGGATGATCGACGCATCGGCCGCCACCGCATACACCACCATGGTGATGGACGGCGGGATCAGGATGCCCAGGGTACCCGCGGTGGCCAGCGAGCCCAGCGCCAGCCGCTCCGAGTAGCCGCGCCGCTGCAGCTCGGGCAGGGCCACCTTGGCGATGGTGGCGCAGGTGGCGGCCGACGAGCCCGACACCGAGCCGAAGATGCCGCAGCCCAGCACCGTGGTGTGCATCAGCCGCCCCGGCACGCGGTTGAGCCAGGGCCGCAGGCCCTCGAACATCTCTTCCGACAGGCGGGTGCGAAAGAGGATCTCGCCCATCCAGATGAAGAGCGGCAGCGCGGCCAGCTCCCAGCTGGCATTCGATTCCCAGAAGGCCGAGAACAGGTTCTTGGCCGGTTGCGTGCTGGTGAAGAAGGCCTGGCCCACCCAGCCCACGATCGCCAGCGTCATCGCGATCCACACGCCGCCGGCCAGCAGCACCAGCATCAGCGCCAGCAGGATCGCGCCCATCGTCAGGATGTCCATCGTCGCGTCGGTCCGTTCGTTTGCAGCGTGCGGTTCAGATGTCGGAAGAGAAGTCGCCTTGCGCATGCCGCTGCTCCACCGCCACCACGAAGGTGGGGCGGCCGCCACGCAGCACGATCACTAGCTCGTCGACCACCGCGATCCACAGCAGCACCGAGCCGATGGCAAAGCCCAGCTGCGGAATCCACAGCGGCATCGGCAGCAGGCCGGTGGCGATGTCGTTGAAGGCCCAGCTTTCGTAGGTGAAGGACACCGCGGCCCACATCAGGTAGCTGACGCTGGCGGTGCCGATCAGCAGGCTGGTGAGCTCCAGCGTGCGGCGCACCGGCGGCGACACCTTCTCCAGCAGCAGCGTCACCCGCACGAAGTCGCCATGCTTGAAGGCATGCGCCATCGCGAAGAAGCCGGCCGCCGCGCAGCACCAGGCCACCACGTCGGGCACGGCGCCGGTGCGCACGCCGAACTCGCGCAGGATGCTCTGGCCGATCATCAGCACCGCGATCAGCGCCACGAAGGCCGCGGCCACGGCGCCGGCACCGAAGTACAGCGCGTCCAGCAGCCGGCGCATCACTTGCGGAAGGCGTTGATCACGGCTTCGCCGTCAGCCCCGGCCTTCTTCTGCCAGTCGGTCAGCATGATGCCGCCCACCTGCTTCAGGTCGGCCACCAGCTTGGGCGAAGGCGTCATGATCTTCATGCCCTTGTCGGTCAGCGCCTTCTTGTACCAGGCGTTCTTCTCCTCGCTGATCTTCCAGCCACGGGCCTCGGCCTCGGCGGCGGCCTTGAGCAGCGCGTCCTGCGTGGGCTTGTCCAGCGCGTCGAAGGCCTTCTTGTTCACCAGGATGCCGTTCTTGGGCAGCCAGGCCTGGGTGTCGTACCAGTACTTGATGCTTTCGTAGGTCTTGCTGTCGTAGCCGGTGGAGCCGCTGGACATGTAGCTTTCCACCACGCCGGTGGCCAGCGCCTGCGACAGTTCGGCCGCCTGGATGGTGACCGGCTGCGCGCCGATCAGCTCGGCGATCTTGGCGGTGGCCGGGCTGTAGGCGCGCCACTTGAGGCCGCGCATGTCGGCCACCGAGGCGATCTCCTTCTTGACGTAGATGCCCTGCGGCGGCCACGGCACGGTGTACAGCAGCATCATGCCCTGGCTGGCCAGCAGCTTCTGCAGCACCGGCTTCTGGGCCTCGGCCAGCTTCTTCGACTCGGCATAGCTGGTGGCCAGGAAGGGGATGCCGTCGGCGCCGTAGATCGGGTTCTCGTTCTCGAAGTTGGCCAGCAGCACCTCGCCAATGGGGGCCTGGCCGCCCTGCACCGCACGCTTGATCTCGTTGGCCTTGAACAGCGAGGCATTGGCATGCACCGTGATCTTGAGCTTGCCGCCGGTGGCCTTGTCCACGTCGGCCGCGAACTGCGTCAGGTTCTCTGTGTGGAAGTTGGTGGCGGGGTAGGCGGCGGGCAGGTCCCACTTGGTCTGCGCCTGGCTGGCCATCACCGCGCCGAAGGTCAGCAGGGCGGCGGCCAGGGATTGAACTCGGGTCACAAGCATGAGGTCGCTCCGGGATGAGGGGTGTGCGAACTGTCGCATTGAAAGGATGCGTGGCTAGCACGGCCCGTGCCGGGGCTTACCCCAAGCGCGCGGCGGTCCGCCTTGTGGTTGCGAAAGAACTGCGATAAAACGTCAACGTTTTATCAACGAGGTGCCGACATGACACGCGCCACCGCCGCCACCGCTGCCGCCAAACGCGGGCGCACCGGCAGCATCGTCAGCTCGGCGCACCTGGTCTCGCCGCGCAGCGCCGAGCTGTCGGAGTTCGAGTTCGGCCTCATCGTGGCCTTCAATGCCTTCTCGCGCTGGGCGGTGCGCTGCATGGCTGCCGCCGGCCAGGCCGACCTCACCTTCACCGACGTGCTGCTGCTGCACCACGTGGCCCACCGGGTGCGCCACAAGAAGCTGGCCGACATCTGCTTCGTGCTGAACTACGAGGACACCCACGTGGTGGCCTATTCACTGAAGAAGCTGGCCGCTGCCGGTCTGGTGGAAGCCGGGCGCCAGGGCAAGGAGGTGTACTACCAGCCCACGCCCGAAGGCGAGGCACTGGTGCAGGCCTACCGCGGCGTGCGCGAGCAATGCCTGGTGCAAAGCCTGGACACCGAGCTGAACGCCCCGGTGGGCGAGCTGGCCAGGCTGCTGCGCACCATGAGCGGCATGTACGACCAGGCCGCGCGCTCGGCCAGTTCGCTGTAGGCACGCGGCCATGGCCAACGCCCCCTTCCTCGGCGTGCTGATGCTGGACACCCGCTTCCCGCGGCTGCCCGGCGACATCGGCCACCCACACACCTTCGGCTTTCCGGTGCGCCGGCAGGTGGTCGCCGGCGCCTCGGCGCAGCGTGTGGTGCGCGAGCAGGCGCAGGGCCTGCTGCAGCCTTTCATCGACACCGCGCTGCAGCTGGTGGACGAAGGTGCGGCCGCCATCAGCACCAGCTGCGGCTTCCTGGCGCTGCACCAGCCGCAGCTGCAGGCCGCGCTGCCGGTGCCTGTGTGGTCTTCCAGCCTGCTCAAGCTGGCTGAGCTGCCGGCCGGCAGCGCCGGCGTCGTCACCGTCGATCCCTTGGCGCTGACGCCCGCGCATCTGCATGCGGTGGGCGCGCCGGCCGACGTACCGGTGGCCGGCCTTTTGCCCGGCAGCCGGCTGCAGCGCTGCCTGATCGGCGACGAGCCCGAGCTGGACGCCGCCAACGCCGAAGCCGAGGTGGTGGCAGCCGCGCTGCGCTTGCTGCAGCTGCAGGGGCCGCTGCAGCACATCGTGCTGGAATGCACCAACATGCCGCCTTATGCCGCGGCCGTGCACGCCGCCACCGGCGCCACGGTGCACGACATCGCCACCGTGCTGACCGAACGCTGGTCGGCGCTGTTCCATTCCCAAGCAAAGTGAGCCACCCATGGACCCACGCTGGCAGTTCTGGATCGACCGCGGCGGCACCTTCACCGACGTGGTGGGCCGCGCCCCCGGTGGCGCGCTGCACACCCTCAAGCTGCTGAGCGAAGACCCCGGCCGCTACGAAGACGCGGCGGTGGAAGGCATCCGCCGGCTGCTGCAGCTGGCGCCCGACGAGCCGGTGACCCCGGGCCTGGTGGCCTGCGTGAAGATGGGCACCACCGTGGCCACCAATGCGCTGCTGGAACGCAAGGGCGACCGCACGCTGCTGGTCACCACCCGCGGTTTCCGCGATGCGCTGCGCATCGCCTACCAGGCGCGGCCGCGGCTGTTCGACCGCCGCATCCTGCTGCCCGAGCTGCTGTACGAGCAGGTGGTGGAAGCGGACGAACGCGTGGCCGCCGATGGCGGCGTGGTGCGCCCGCTGGACGAGGCGGCGCTGCGCCCCGCGCTGCAGGCTGCCTTCGACGGCGGCATCCGCGCCTGCGCGGTGGTGCTGATGCACGGCTGGCGCTTTGCCGGCCATGAAGCCGCGGTGGGCGCGCTGGCGCGCGACATCGGCTTCACGCAGGTCTCCATCTCGCACCAGGTGAGCCCCCTCATCAAGCTGGTGCCGCGGGGCGACACCACCGTGGTCGATGCCTACCTCAGCCCCATCCTGCGGCGCTACGTCGACCGCGTGGCGGCGCAGATGCCCGGCGTGCGGCTGCTGTTCATGCAAAGCTCCGGCGGCCTGGCCGAGGCGCATCGCTTCCAGGGCAAGGACGCCATCCTCTCCGGCCCCGCGGGCGGCATCGTGGGCATGGTGCGCACCGCGGTGGCGGCCGGGCATCCGCGCGTCATCGGCTTCGACATGGGCGGCACCTCCACCGACGTGTCGCATTACGCGGGCGAGTTCGAGCGCGCCTTCGACACCCAGGTGGCCGGCGTGCGCATGCGCGCGCCGATGATGAGCATCCACACCGTGGCCGCAGGCGGCGGCTCCATCATCCGCTTCGACGGGGCGCGGCTGCGCGTGGGGCCGGAATCGGCCGGCGCCCACCCCGGCCCCGCCAGCTACCGCCGCGGCGGCCCCCTGGCCACCACCGATGCCAACGTGATGCTGGGCCGCATCCAGTCGGCGCACTTTCCGGCGCTGTTCGGCCCGCGCGGCAACCAGCCGCTCGACAGGGCGGAGGTGCTGCACCGCTTCGAGGCGATCGCGTTGCAGATGCAGCAGGGCAGCGGCCGCCCCGTGCAGGCCGAAGAGGTGGCCGCCGGTGCGCTGCAGATCGCGGTGGCCAACATGGCCAATGCCATCAAGCGCATCTCGGTGGCGCGCGGCTACGACGTCACCGCCTACACGCTGCAATGCTTCGGCGGCGCGGGCGGCCAGCATGCCTGCGCGGTGGCCGATGCGCTGGGCATGCGCACGGTGTACGTGCATCCGCTGGCCGGCGTGCTCAGCGCCTACGGCATGGGCCTGGCCGACCAGATCGTGATGCGCGAGGCCTCGGTCGAGCAGCCGCTGGACGAGGCCGGTCTTGGCGCCGCGCAGCACACCTTGCAGGCGCTGCAGCGGGCGGCGCTGGCCGAGCTGGCGGTGCAAGCAGGGCAAGCGGGCCTGGCGGCCGAAGCGGCCCCGGCGGGCTCGCCCTTCGAGCTGCGCAGCCGTGCCCAGCTGCGCTACCGCGGCACCGACACCGCACTGGCCGTGCCCATCGCCGATGCGGACACGATGCGCCGCAGCTTCGAGGCGGCCTACCGCCAGCGCTTCGCCTTCCTGCCGCCCGACAAGCCACTGGAGATCGAATCCGTCTCGGTGGAAGCGGTGCTGCCCGGCGAGGCGCTGGGCAGCCACCTGCAGGCCGCGGCTGGCCCGCAGCCCGGCGGCACGCCGCCCAGGGCCGAGCCGGTGCGCATGTACTGCAGCGCCGACGAGCAGCCCGCCGGCTGGCGCGATGCCTGGCTGTTCCAGCGCGAGCAGCTGCCCGCCGGCGCGCAGGTGGATGGCCCGGCCATCCTGGCCGAGCGCAATGCCACCACCGTGGTGGAGCCCGGCTGGCAGGCCCTGCTGCTGGCCGGCGGTGCGGTGGAGTTGCGCCGCACGCGGCCACGCGCGCAGGCGCAGGCGGTGGGCACCCAGGCCGACCCGGTGATGCTGGAGGTTTTCAACAACCTCTTCATGAACATCGCCGAGCAGATGGGCCTGCGGCTGCAGAACACTGCCCACTCGGTCAACATCAAGGAGCGGCTCGACTTCTCCTGCGCGCTGTTCGATGGTGACGGCAACCTCATCGCCAATGCGCCGCACATGCCGGTGCACCTGGGCTCGATGAGTGAATCGATCAAGAGCGTGATCCACCGCAATCCGGGTATGCAGCCGGGCGAGGTGTTCGTGCTCAACGACCCGTACCACGGCGGCACCCACCTGCCCGACATCACGGTGGTGACGCCGGTGTTCCTGGACGCCGACGCTGACGTCGACACTGAGGCCGATGCCACGCGGCCCGCCTTCTACGTGGCTTCGCGCGGCCACCATGCCGACGTGGGCGGCACCACGCCAGGCTCGATGCCGCCGTTCTCGCAGACCATCGCCGACGAGGGCGTGCTGATCGACAACGTCAAGCTGGTGGAAGTGGGTGAGGGCGGCCCGGTGCTGCGCGAGCAGGCGATGCTGCAGCTGCTGGGCAGCGGCCCCTGGCCTTCACGCAACCCGGCGCAGAACCTGGCCGACCTGCAGGCGCAGATCGCTGCCAACGAAAAAGGCGTGCAGGAGCTGCGGGCCATGGTGGCGCAGTACGGCCTGCCCACCGTGGCGGCCTACATGGGCCATGTGCAGGACAACGCCGAAGAATCGGTGCGCCGCGTGATCACCGCACTCAAGGACGGCCGCTTCGAGCTGCCGCTGGACAACGGCGCGACCATCCGCGTGGCGGTGACGGTGGACGCCCAGGCCCGCGCCGCCACCATCGACTTCACCGGCACCAGCGACCAGCTGCCCAACAACTTCAACGCGCCCAAGGCCGTGACCATGGCGGCGGTGCTGTACGTCTTCCGCACGCTGGTGGACGACGACATCCCGCTCAATGCCGGCTGCCTGAAGCCGCTGCAGGTCATCGTGCCCGAAGGCTGCATGCTCAACCCGCGGCCACCGGCGGCGGTGGTGGCGGGCAACGTGGAAACCAGCACCTGCGTCACCAATGCGCTGTACGGCGCGCTGGGCGTGATGGCGGCCGGCCAGTGCACGATGAACAACTTCACCTTCGGCAACGCCCGTCACCAGTACTACGAGACGGTATCGGGCGGCTCGGGCGCGGGCGAAGGCTTCGACGGTACGAGCGTGGTGCAGACGCACATGACCAACTCACGGCTGACCGACCCCGAGGTGCTGGAGTTCCGCTTCCCGGTGCGGCTGGAGAGCTACGAGGTCCGCGCCGGCTCCGGCGGCGCGGGCCGCTGGCGCGGCGGCGACGGCGGCACGCGCCGCATGCGCTTCCTGGAGCCGATGACGGCCTCCATCCTCAGCAATGGCCGGGTGCAGGGCGCCTTCGGCCTGCACGGCGGCCAGCCGGGCCAGGTGGGCAGCAGCCACGTGGAACGAGCCGATGGCCGCGTCGAGACGCTGGCGCACATCGGCTCGGCCGAATTGCAGGCCGGCGACGTGTTCGTGTTGAACACGCCGGGCGGCGGGGGCTACGGCGAGCCTCCGGCCTAAAGGAACGTCTGTTCCGGCCCGCGGCTGCCGTCAAGCGTTCAGCTGTTCGCCACCTGCAGGTTGTTCACCACCTGGGTGACGCCGGTGACGTTGGAGGCCACCTGTTCGGCCTTCACCTTCTCGGCGGTGTTCTTCACTTCGCCCTTCAGCGTGACCACGCCGTTGTTGGTGTCCACGTTGATCTTCATCGCGCTCAGGTCGGGCGCGGTGATCAGGGCGGTCTTGACTTTGGCGGTCAGGCTGGCATCACCGGTGGCGGTGACGGCGGTTTCCACGCCACGCTCGGCGGCCTGGCCCGCGCGTTCGGCGGTGGCTTCGATGCTGTTGGGCGCGGTGCTGCCGGTGCTGGCCGTGGTGGCGTCCGTGCCCGTGGTGCCCGTCACGCCGGTCGTCGAGTCGGTCGTCGGCGCGGTGGTCGAGGGTGCCGTCGTCGGCGCCGTCTCGGAGCTGGTCATGCCGCTGTTGGCGGGGCTGTTGCTGGCCACGGTATCGTCCTGGCGGCCGCAGGCCGTCAGCAGCGTGAGGGCGGCGGCCGAGGCCACGATGGCGAGGCGTTGGCGGGTGGCGAGTTGCATCGTCGTACTCCTGTTTGCAGTGCGCAGCGGCGCGATGAGGGAACTGTAGGCACCGGCCCGCGCCGGGGCTGTCGGGCCGCCCCGGGAAAACCTGTAGTCATGCTCCGACGGCATCCACAGCTGCTTACCGCCGGTCACGGCCGCCTCACAATCGCGTGATGGAAGTACTCCGCTACACCCCTTCGTCCAGCGTGCTGGTCACCGGCTTCGAGCCGTTTGGCGGCTCCGGCCTCAACCCCAGCGCCGAGGTGGCGCAGGCGCTGCATGGCCGCGCGCTGGGGGCCGAGGCGACGGTCGTGGGCGTGGTGTTGCCCTGTGCCTTTGGCGACGCGCTGCAGGCGCTGGCCGAGGCCTTGCGGCAGCACCGGCCGCGGCTGGTGCTGGCGCTGGGCCAGGCCGAGGGCCGCACCGATTTGTCGATCGAACGTGTGGCCCTGAACGTGGACGACGCGCGCATTCCCGACAACCGGGGCCGCCAGCCGGTGGACGAGCCGGTGGTGCCGGGTGCACCGGCGGCCTGCTTCAGCACGCTGCCCATCAAGGCCATGGTGGCGGGGCTGAAGGCGGCGGGCCATCCTGCGTCCATCTCGCAAACGGCGGGTACCTTCGTGTGCAACCACGTGTTCTACGGCCTGCAGCATGCGCTGGCCGGCAGCGGCGTGCGCAGCGGCTTCATGCACGTGCCGCTGCTGCCGCAGCAGGCGGCGCAGGCGCCGGGCCTGAGCCTGCCCAGCATGACGCTGGCGCAGCAGGTGGCCGGTGTGCAAGAGGCGCTGCGCATCGCGCTGCAGTGGGAAGGGGAAGGCGCCGACCTCCGGCGCCCGGGCGGTGCCTTGAACTGAACCCGTCAGCGCCAGGGGCGCTGCTTCCTTCAGGTGGCCGGCGCCACGCCCGCCATGCGGCGCGCATACACCGCCAGCACGATGCGCTCGGAGTGCACCAGGTAGTCGTTCAGCGCCTGCGCGGCCTGGCTGAAGTCGCCGGCCTCCGCCAGGTCCAGGATCTTCACGTTCATGTCCACGTAGGGCGCATGCAGGAACTCGGGGTCCTGCAGCAGCCCGAAGGCCAGCCGCAGCTCGGCCAGCAGGTGGGCGAACATGGTGTTGAGCCGTTCGCTGTCGGCCAGCTCCACGATGGCCATGTGAAAGGCCATGTTGGCCGAGCCCACCGCGCGCCAGTCGCCCGCATCACGCGCGCGCATCGCGGTTTCCACCGCCTCGCGCAGCCGCTTCTTGGCCGGGTGGCGCGGATAGGCCTGGGCCAGCGCCTGGCACTCGATCAGCCGCCGCACGCGGTAGATGTCGATGATCGAGGCCATGTCGGGCACCGCCACCGACACGCCGCGGTTGGGTGAATGCGTCAGCAGGCCTTCCTTGCTCAGCAGGCGGAAGGCTTCGCGCAGCGTGTTGCGCGAGATCTGCAGCTGCTCGGCCAGCGCCGCCTCCGACAGGCGCTGCCCGGGCGCGAACTCGCCATCCGCCAGCTTGCGGCGGATTTCTTCGGTGACGCGGTCGGTGAGGCTGGAGCTCTTGGCGGTGTCGTTCGTCATGGCGCGGCCGCAGTGTAGGCGGGCGACGCAGGCATCGGCGCCATGCACCGTCACGGGCCGCTGCGCCCGCTTCGGGGGCATGTATCAGGGCAAACACCGACCAACAAGGTGCTTAGGATTGTTCAACAATCACGACAACAACGAAGAACAGATTAGTTCGCATTGAGCTTCAATGGCATGGGCCTTGCTGAACATGCCGCATCCCAACCCGTCGGGCCCGCTTCGGTCCCGCCTCGTCCCGCTCACCGAAACGGAGATCGCCATGTGGCTCAAGGAAACCAGTCCGCAGGAGCGCAAGACGCTCGTCGCCGCCTTCGTCGGCTACGGCGTCGATGCGTTCGACTACATGATCTACACCTTCATGATCCCGACGCTGATCCTCGTCTGGGGCATGACCAAGACCGAAGCCGGCTACATCGCCACCGGCGCGCTCGTCACCTCGGCCATCGGCGGCTGGTTGGCGGGCATCCTGGCCGACAAGTACGGCCGCGTGCGGGTGCTGCAGCTCACCGTGCTGTGGTTCAGCTTCTTCACCGTGCTCAGTGGCTTCACCGATTCGCCCACGCAGCTGTTCATCACGCGGGCGCTGCAGGGCCTGGGCTTCGGCGGTGAATGGTCGGTGGGCTCGGTGCTCATCGCCGAGATGATCCGCGCGCGCCACCGCGGCAAGGCGGTGGGCCTGGTGCAAAGCAGCTGGGCCGTGGGCTGGGCGCTGTCGGCGGTGGCCTTCTGGGTGGTGTTCGCCCATGTGGAGCAGGAACAGGCCTGGCGCGTGCTGTTCTGGCTGGGTGCGCTGCCCGCGCTGGTCATCCTCTGGATCCGCCGCAACATCAGCGACCCGCCGGTGTTCCGCGAGACCCAGGCCCGCCTGGCACAGACGGGCCAGAGCAACAACTTCCTGCTGATCTTCAAGCCCGCCATGCTGCGCACCACGGTGCTGGCCAGCCTGCTGGCCACCGGCATGCAGGGCGCCTACTACGCCGTTACCACCTGGCTGCCCACCTACCTGAAGACCGAGCGCCATCTGTCGGTGCTGGGCACCAGCGGCTACCTGATGGTGCTGATCTTCGGCTCCTTCGCGGGCTACCTCACCAGCGCCTACCTGTCCGACCGCCTGGGCCGCCGCCGTTGCTTCATGTTGTTCGCGGCCTGCGCCGCGGTGCTGGTGGTGTGCTACACGCAGCTGCCCATCACCGACGCCGCGATGATGGTGCTGGGCTTTCCGCTGGGCTTCTTCCTGTCGGGCATCTTCTCGGGCATGGGTGCCTACCTCACCGAGCTGTATCCCAGCCACATCCGCGGCTCGGGGCAGGGCTTTTGCTACAACTTCGGGCGCGCCGTCGGCTCGGTGTGCCCGGCGCTGGTCGGCTATCTCAGCAGCACCATGCCGCTGGGCGCGGCCATCGGCTACCTGGCGGCCGGCGCCTACCTGCTGGTGATCGTGGCCTGCCTGATGCTGCCCGAAACCCAGGGCCGCGAGCTGAGCAGCCAGCTCGAGCCGGCCTGACGACTTCGCCCCTTGCCTTTCGCCCGTTCCCTTCTGCAGGAGTGCCCTTGATGAACATCGACCTGAACAGCGACCTCGGCGAAAGCCTGGGCGCCTGGCGCATGGGCGACGACACCGCGATGCTGGACATCGTCACCAGCGCCAACGTGGCCTGCGGCTTCCATGCGGGCGATCCGGCCGGCATCCTGGCCACGCTCAAGGCCGCCGGCCAGCGCGGCGTGGCCGTGGGCGCGCACGTGTCCTACCCCGACCTCGTGGGCTTCGGCCGTCGCAACATGGACATCGCCAGCGCCGACCTGGTGGCCGACGTGGTCTACCAGATCGGCGCGCTGCAAGGCTTGGCCGGCGCCGCCGGCACGCGGGTGCGCTACGTCAAGCCGCATGGCGCGCTGTACAACACCATCGCGCATGACGAGCGGCAGGCCCGCGACGTGATCACCGCCATCCGCGCGGTGGACCCGGGGCTGGCGCTGGTGGTGCTGGCCGGCTCGCCGCTGGAACGCTGGGCCGCCGATGCCGGCCTGCGCGTGGTGGCCGAGGCCTTTGCCGACCGCGGCTACACGCCGCAGGGCACGCTGGTGTCGCGGCGCGAGAAGGGCGCTGTGCTGCACGACGCGCAAGCCGTGGCCGCCCGCATGCTGCGCCTGGTGCAGGAAGGCGTGGTGGAGGCGGTGGACGGCAGCCTGGCCCGCGTGCGGGCCGATTCCATCTGCGTGCACGGCGACAGCCCCGGCGCCGTGGCCATGGCCGCCAGCGTGCGCCGCACGCTGGAGGCTGCGGGCGTGGCGCTGCGGCCCTTCTGCGGTGCCGCGGAGGTGGCCAGATGATCCCCGCGCCCACGCAAGACCCGCTGGCCCTGGCCGCCGCGCAGGAGGCCCGCGCCGCCTACCGCGCCGGCCGCGTGGTGCCCACTGCCGGCGTAGCGCCGGGCCTCACGCAGGCCAACATGGTCTCGCTGCCGCGCGACTGGGCCTGGGACTTCCTGCTCTATGCGCAGCGCAACCCCAAGCCCTGCCCGGTGCTGGACGTGATCGAGGCGGGCGGCCACACCACCGCGCTGGCCGAAGGGGCGGACCTGCGCACCGACATTCCGCTGTACCGCGTGTGGCGCGACGGCCGGCTGGCCGAGGAGGTGAGCGACGCCCGCGCGCTGTGGGCGGGGCAGCCCGACCTGGTCACCTTCCTGATCGGCTGCAGCTTCACCTTCGAGGCGCCGCTGCAGCAGGCCGGCATCGAGGTGCGGCACATCGCCCAGGGCTGCAACGTGCCCATGTACCGCACACGCCGTGCCTGCCGCCCGGCGGGCCGCCTGCATGGTGAGCTGGTGGTGTCGATGCGGCCCATCCCGGCCGAGCGCGTGGCCGATGCGGTGGCCATCTCGGGCCGCTTTCCTTCGGTGCACGGCGCGCCCGTGCATGTGGGCGATCCGGCCGCGCTGGGCATCGCCGACCTGGACAAGCCCGACTTCGGCGACCCGGTGCAGATCAGGCCCGGCGAGCTGCCGGTGTTCTGGGCCTGTGGCGTCACGCCGCAGGCGGCGGTGATGGCCTCGGGCGTGCCCTTCGCCATCACCCATGCCCCGGGCCATATGTTCATCACCGACGTGCCCGACGCCGCCTGGCACGTCTGACCTCCCTGAACCTACGGACCCCCTCGTGCGATTTCTTCCCGTCAACCTGGATGCGCTGCTCGTCGAGCTGGACGACCTGCCGCAGACGCTGGCGCTGCTGGCTTCGCTGCAGGCCGAGCCGATCGCCGGCATCGAAGAAGTGGTGCCCGCCGCGCGCACGCTGCTCGTGCGCCACCGACCGACCGCGCTGCCGCAGGCCGAGCTGGCGCGGCGCCTGGCCGCCCGCCCGCTGGTGGCGGCCGAGCGCGCCGCCGGCCCCTGCATCGAGATCCCGGTGCACTACGACGGCGAAGACCTGCACGAAGTGGCTCGGCACTGCGGCCTGACGCCGGCCGAGGTGGTGCGCCGCCACACCGCGGCCGAGTACACCGTGGCCTTCACCGGCTTTGCGCCCGGCTTCGGCTACCTCAGTGGCGGCGACCCGGCGCTCAACGTGCCGCGGCGGCGCTCGCCGCGCACCCGCATCCCGGCCGGCGCGGTGGCCCTGGCCGGCGCCTTTAGTGGCGTGTACCCGCAGGCCAGCCCGGGCGGCTGGCAGCTCATCGGCACCACCGGCACCCGCATGTGGGACCTGTCGCGCGCGCAGCCCGCGCTGCTGCAGCCGGGCCAGCGGGTGCGCTTCGTCGATGCCGGGCCGGCGGGGGCGGTGGCGCCGCCGCTGGCCGAGGTGGCCGCTCCGGCCTCACCCCCCGCCGGTACGCCGCAGCTGGAGGTGCTGCAAGCCGGCCCGCAGACGCTGTGGCAGGACCTCGGCCGGCCCGGGCTGGCGGGGCAGGGTGTGTCGGCCTCGGGCGCGATGGACCGGGCCTCGCTGCGCGCCGCCAACCGGCTGGTGGGCAACGAGCCCGGCGCCGCCGCGCTGGAAGCGGTGCAGGGCGGCCTGGCGCTGCGCAGCCATGGCGAGCTGGTGGTGGCCGTGACCGGCGCCGACGGCCCCTTGACGCTGCAGGCCGCCGACGGCCGCCGCTGGGCCGTGCCGCGCCAGCAGCCGCTGGCCCTGGCCGACGGCGACACCTTGACGCTGGGTGAGCCCCGCCGCGGCATGCGCAGCTACCTGGCGGTGCGCGGCGGCTTCGTGCTGCCGGCGGTGCTGGGCAGCCGCGCCACCGACACCCTGGCCCGCCTGGGCCCGGCGCCGCTGGTCGCCGGCGACCGCCTGGCCGTGGGCGCGGCCGCCGGCGTGGTGGGCGAGCCCACGTCAGCGCCCGAACTGCCCGCCGCCGACGAGCTGGTGACGCTGGACGTGGTGATGGGCCCGCGCACCGAGTGGTTCACCGCCGAGTCCATCGCCCGCCTGGCCGAGCAGGCGTGGCAGGTGACGCCGCAGTCCAGCCGCGTCGGCCTGCGGCTGCAGGGCGCGCAGGCGCTGCAGCGCGCACCTGGCTATGAAGCGCAGGAGCTGCCCAGCGAAGGCACGGTGCGAGGCGCGCTGCAGGTGCCGCCCAATGGCCAGCCCGTGCTCTTCATGGCCGACCACCCGCTCACCGGCGGTTATCCGGTCATCGGCGCCATCGCGCCGCACCACCTCGACCTGGCGGGCCAGCTGCCCATCGGCGCCCGCGTGCGGCTGCGTCCGCTGCGGCCCTTCATGCCGGTTGTTCCCCAGGCCTGAACGCCGCCCAATCCTCTTCGCACGTCGCACACGCCATGAACAAAGTCCTGATTGCCAACCGCGGCGAGATCGCCGTGCGCATCGTCCGCGCCTGTGCCGATTACGGCGTGCGCTCGGTCGCCGTCTATGCCGACCCCGACCTGGACGCGCTGCATGCCCGGCTGGCCGACGAGGCCCACGGCCTGGGCGGCGAGCGCCCGGCCGACACCTACCTGAACGCGGCCAAGCTGCTGGACGTGGCCCGCCGCAGCGGTGCCGATGCGGTGCACCCGGGCTACGGCTTCCTGTCGGAGAACGCGGCCTTCGCGCAGGCGGTGATCGACGCCGGCCTGCGCTGGATCGGCCCGCCGCCCGCGGCCATCGCGCAGCTGGGCGACAAGGTGCAGGCCCGCAAGCTGGCCATGGCCGTGGGCGCGCCGCTGGTGGCCGGCACCGCCGACCCGGTCTCGGGCGCCGACGAGGTGCTGGCCTTCGCCGAGCGCCATGGCCTGCCCATCGCCATCAAGGCGGCCTTCGGCGGCGGGGGCCGCGGCATCAAGGTGGCGTGGCGCATGGACGAGGTGGCCGAGCTGTACGAATCGGCGGTGCGCGAGGCCACGGCCGCCTTCGGCCGCGGCGAATGCTTCGTCGAGCAGTTCCTCGACCGGCCGCGCCACGTGGAGGCGCAGGTGGTGGCCGACACCCACGGCCATGTGGTGGTGCTGGGCACGCGCGACTGCTCGCTGCAGCGGCGCAACCAGAAGCTGGTGGAGGAGGCGCCCGCGCCCTTCCTCAGCGACGAGCAGCGTGAGCGCATCCACCGCGCGGCGCACGACATCTGCGCCAAGGCCGGCTACGTGGGCGCCGGCACGGTGGAGTTTTTGCTCAGTGCCTCGGGCGCTATCTCCTTCCTGGAGGTGAACACCCGGCTGCAGGTGGAGCACCCGGTGACCGAAGAGACCTGCGGCCTTGACCTGGTGGTGGAGCAGCTGCGCATCGCCGACGGCCTGCCGCTGTCGCTGCGCGAAACGCCGACGCCGCGAGGCCATGCCATCGAGTTCCGCATCAACGCCGAAGACGTGGGCCGCGGCTTCCTGCCCTCGCCAGGCCCGGTGCAGCGCTTCGAGGCGCCCAGCGGCCCCGGCGTGCGGGTGGACGCCGGCGTGGCCAGCGGCTCGGTGGTGCCGGGCAGCTTCGATTCGCTGATGGCCAAGCTGATCGTCACCGGCGCCACGCGGGCCCATGCCATCGCGCGTGCGCGGCGCGCGCTGGCCGAGTTCCACATCGAAGGCGTGGCCTCGGTGCTGCCCTTCCACCGCGCGGTGATCGAGGCGCCCGACTTCGTCGGCGACGCAGGCTTTGCAGTGCACACCCGCTGGATCGAGACCGACTTCCAAGCCACGCTGGCTGCCGCGGTGCGGCCCGGCCCCGCGCCTACCGCAGGCCTGCAGCGCATGGCCATCGAGATCGACGGCCGGCGGGTGATGCTGGGCCTGCCGCCCGCGCTGCTGCAGGGGCTGGCGGCCGGTTCTTCCGGGGCGGCCAGTGGCGCCGAGGCTGCGGGCCCGGGGGCGCAGGCCGAGCCCGGCAGCATCGCCGCGCCCAGCGCCGGTACCGTGCTGGCCTGGCAGGCCGACGACGGCGCCGAAGTGGCCGAAGGGGCACTGGTGGCGGTGATGGAAGCGATGAAGATGGAAATGCCGCTGCACGCGCCGCGCGCCGGCCGGCTGCGGCGCCTGGCGGCCAGCGGCGTGTACCTGGCCGCCGGCACGGTGGTGGCGGTGGTGGACGCGGCGTAGCGGGCGGGGGTTCTCAGCCCTCGCCGTCGCGCTCGTCGTCGCTGCGCCAGCGCTGCAGCGCGCGGCGCATCACCGTCATCTGCTGCTGGAAATGGGTGCAGCCGTCACAGGCCACCAGGTGCATGCGCACGGCCAGCCGCTCATGCGCAGCCAGCCGGCGGTCTTCCCCGGCCAGTACCAGTGCCGTCACTTCCCGGCAGTTGCGGATCAGCTTGAAGCTCATGATGCAAAGGGTTCAGGTGGTGCGTGGTGCTTGGAACCAGCGCAGGTCCAGGCACTCCCGAAGGCGCAGCCGTGCGCGGTGCAGCAGCACGCCGAGGTTGGTCGTGCTGATCTGGAGTTCCTTACAGATTTCGTCAGTCTCCAGATCCAGCCATTCGCGCATCATGAAGACGCGGCCCTGCACCGCGGGCAGGTGGTCGATGCAGGCCTGCAGCACCTCGAAGAATTCGCGCTGCCCCAGCGAGGCCTCGGGGCTGGCCCAGATGGCCGGCGGCTCGCGCCAGTGGCCGTCGGCCGCGAACAGCAGCTCGTCCAAATCTTCGCCGTCGTCGTCCACCAGCACCGTGGCTTCCCGGCTGTGCTTGCGCAGCTGATCCACCACCTTGTGCTTGAGGATGCCCACCAGCCAGGTCTTGAGCTGCGACTGGCCGGCAAAGGCCTGCGGCTTTTCCAGCGCCGCCAGCAAGGTGTCGGACACCGCGTCCTCGGCCCAGGCCTCGTTGCGCAGCTGGCTGCGGGCGAAGCGGATCAGCTGGGGCCGCAGGCCTTCCACCTGACGCGCAAAGTCACTCATGGGTCGCACCCGAAATTTTTCGACAGCGCAGTGTAAGGACGGGTGACGACGGGCGACTCAACACACGTCGGCAGCGTTTGCCGGCTATCGTTTCCACCAGGCCCGCGGGCCTGACTGTTCATCCCACCACGGAGTCACACCATGAACCACCGCCTCATCGCTTCTTCCGCCCTCGCTTCCGTGCTCGCCCTGGGCCTGGTCGGCCAAGCTGCCGCGCAGGACAAGGGCAAGGAAAAGTGTTTCGGCATCGCCAAGGCCGGCCAGAACGACTGCGCCAACCTGAGCAAGAGCCATAGCTGCGCTGGCCAGGCCAAGGTGGACAACGCGCCCGACGAATGGAAGTACGTGGCCAAGGGCACCTGCAAGGACATGAAGGGCATGACCGCCGAAGAGGCGATGAAGGCGATGCCCAAGTCCTGATCAAGCTCGCTTGCAGCTTCCGCCGCCACCGCCATGCACACCTCGAACACCCCCACCGCCGCCGGCATCGGCTGGCGCCAGCCGCACGAAGCCGAGCTGCTGCAGCGGCGGCCCGCGCTGGGTTTCATCGAGGTGCACTCGGAGAACTACTTCGCCGACGGCGGGGCGGCGCTGGCGGTGCTGCAGCAGGGTCGCGAGGCCTATCCAGTGAGCCTGCACGGCGTGGGCCTGGCGCTGGGCTCGGCCGCCGGGCTGGACGCCTGGCACCTGGACCGGCTGGCGCGGCTGGTGCAGCGCTTCGATCCGGTGCGGGTCTCCGACCATGCCTGCTTCGCCCGTGTGGCGCGTGAGGCCGGCGGGCCGGTGCTGCATGCCAACGACCTGCTGCCGCTGTCGTTCACTGACCAATCGCTGGACATCCTGTGCCGGCACGTGCAGCAGGTACAGGAGCGGCTGCGCCGGCCCATCGGCGTGGAGAACCTGGCGGCCTACCTGGGCTGGCAGGACAGCACGCTGGCCGAGCCGCAGTTCTTCAACGAGCTGGCCCGCCGCACCGGCTGCTGGCTGCTGCTGGACCTGAACAACATCGCCGTCAATGCCCTCAATGCCGGCCGCGATCCGGTGGCCGAAGGCACGGCCTGGCTGGCCGAGCTGGACGGCCGTCACGTCGGCGAAATCCACCTGGCCGGCTACGACGACAGCGGCGACATCGTGGTCGACGACCACGGCAGCCGCGTGCATGCACCGGTGTGGCAGTTGTATAGACAAGCCGTGCAGCGCCTGGGCGCCGTGCCCACGCTGATCGAATGGGACACCGACCTGCCCGCGCTGGACGTGCTGCTGCAGGAAGCCGCGCGGGCGGATGCCGTGGCGGCGGAGGTGGCCCATGGCTGAGCGGCCGCTACTCACCGAGGCCGAGCGCCAGCAGGCTCTGTGGCGCGCGCTGTCGCACGCCCCAGGCGCCGCCGACCCCGCGCTGTGGCAGGCGCCGCAGGCCGGCTGGCTGCGTGGGCTGCAGGTGTACCAGGCCAATGCCGGCGCGGCGGCCGAGCGGGCGCTGGCGGCCGCCTTTCCCACGGTCGCGGCGCTGATCGGCGCGGCGTCGATGGCCGGCTTGGCCCGGGCGTACTGGCATGCGCAACCGCCGCAGCGTGGCGACCTGGGCGAGCTGGGGGATGCACTGCCCGGCTTCATCGCCGACAGCCCCAGCCTGGCCGACGAGCCCTACCTGGCCGACGTGGCGCGGCTGGACTGGCGGCTGCACCAGGCCGAACGCGCCGCTGACGCGCCTCAGGAACTGTCCGGCCTGCAGCGCCTGGGCGATACCGATCCGGCCCGGCTGTGGCTGCGGCTGGCCCCCGGCACGGCGGTGCTGCGCTCGCGCTGGCCCGTGGTCACGCTGTGGCATGCGCACCAGCAGGACCACCAGCGCGCGGCGGACGCATCACCCGACCGCTTCGCGGCTGCACGCGCCGCGCTGGCTGCGGGGCAGGGCGAGACGGCGCTGGTCTGGCGCCAGGGCTGGCGCGCCCGGGTGGCGGCGCTGCCGCCCGCGCAGGCCGATTTCACCGAGGCGTTGCTGGCGCGCCAGCCGCTCACCGGGGCGCTGGATGCGGCGCCCGACCTGGACTTCGCCGCTTGGCTGGGCGAAGCCGTGCAACAAGGCTGGCTGGTGGCCGTGGAGGCGGCGCCGGCCGAGGAGGAACCGACATGAACACCTGGTCTTCATCTCACGCAGCGTCCGGCCTGTGGGCCTGGCAACGCCGCATCGTCAGCCTGCTGGAAGCAGCCCAACCCGCTGCGCAACTGTTGGCCCGGCTGTACATCGCCAAGGTGTTTTTCCTGTCGGGGCTGACCAAGCTGCGCGACTGGGAGATCACGCTGGCCTTGTTCAGCGACGAATACCACGTGCCGCTGCTGCCGCCCGAGCTGGCCGCGGTGATGGGCACCACCGGCGAGCTGCTGCTGCCGGTGCTGCTGGTGCTGGGCCTGGGCGGCCGCTTCGCGGCGGCGGGCCTCTTCGTGGTCAATGCGGTGGCTGCCATCAGCCTGCCCGACATCGGCGAGGCCGCGCTGCAGCAGCACGTGTTCTGGGGCAGCCTGCTGGTGGGCCTGGTGCTGTGGGGCCCCGGGCGGTGGTCGGTGGACGGGTGGTTGCTGCGCAGGGCGCAGCGCTGAAGCGCCCCGTCCCGCCGGGCCGCCCCCAGGGACTGGGGTCACCCCTGGGGGGCGCGAGCGAAGCGGGCTTGGGGGTCAGCTCACCCTTGCGCCAGACCCAAGATCGCATCGCGCAGGTGTCTGAAGCTGCAGGACGCGTTTTGATCCAGGTGCATGTGCGGCGCAATGCGGCGCGCGCCGTCCCGCTTCTGGTAGCCCGGCAGGTGGCGGCGCAGCTCCGCTTCGGGCGCGGCGATGCGATCAGGGTCGCGGTACTTGGCGCTTCGTGCCAGTGCGGCCAGGCGGGGCTGCTCAAATGCCTGTGCCACCGCCGGCCAATCGCCCAGAAAGAAGCTCTCCAGCTCATGGCAGGCAATGCGCACCACGGCATCGGCCCGGCCTGCCTCGTCACACCGGGCGCGCAGTGCGGCTTTGACAGCATGGCAGTCGCCGCTGTCCTTGTCGCGCAGCACCAGGAAGCGTGAGTTGGGCAGCTGCCAGTAGCGCATCTTCAGGGCCATGCGCTTTTCCATGTCCTGCTTGCCCTCGAAGACGAGGAAGTGCGGCTGCACGTCGTCGGGAAGCCATCGGGGCAGCCACACGGCCAGGGCGTCGCGTTCGGATGGCCCTTCGAGCAGGAAGACCAGGTGCCTCATCGCGGATCAGCGCCGCGGAACAGGCCTTCCTTCCACAAGTAGCCCATGCGGTCGCCCTGGGCCATGTAGGCCGCCAACTGTGCGTCGTCGGCGGCGCGGTGCACCTGGGTATAGCCTTCCACCTTGCCAAGCCAGAAGACTTCGTCCAGCTTGACGGCGTTCAGGAAGTCGGGAGAGTGGGTGGAGACGAAGACCTGGCCGCCCCGGTCGGCGTAGGACCGGAACTCCTCCGCCAGGTCCCAGAGCAAGGTGGGATAGAGCTGGTTCTCGGGTTCTTCCACGCACAGCAGGGGGTGCGGCTGGGGGTCGTACAGCAGCACCAGGTAGGCCAGCATCTTGATCGTGCCGTCCGACACGAAGCGGGCCAGGAAGGGGTCCTCGAAAGCGCCGTCGGAGAACTTCAGCAGCACGCGGCCTTCTTCGGTGGTCTTCGCTTCCACGTGGCTGATGCCGGGCACCCGGTGCTTCAGGCGGTCGAGGATGTCGTTGAACAGCTGGGGGTGCTGCCGGTGCAGGTACTCGACCACCAGCGACAGGTTTTCGCCTTCGCGGCTCAGGTGGTCGGCAAAGCCGGCCTCGGCTTCGGGCCGGGCGCGGCTGATGTGAAAGTCGGACAGGTGCCAGTTCTCGATCAGGTTGCCCAGGGCCACCACCGCCGGAAAGCGCTCGAACTGCGCCAACCCCTTGATGGCGAGGATGTCCGGGCTCTTCAAGGTCTGGGTTTCCCGCGTCAACTGGCTCTCGTCGGCCACGCCTTCCAGCTCATTGGTAACGGCGGCGCCAGTGCCGTAGGCAAAGTCCAGGAACTTCCAGGGCCGGCCGCCGCGGTTGCCCCGGTTGTAGCGCAGCACCTCGCGCGCCACCACCGGTCGGCCGTCGCGCTCATCCACATGCAGCTCGTAGGTGATGCGGCGTGCGTGGCCGTCGGCCAGCGTGGTGCGGATCTTCAGCTCGATCTCGATGGGCCCGCTGGAGCCCCGGCTGCGCACTTCCTGGAAGCCCCGGCTGCCTCCCAGGCGTGCCAGTGCGGTGGTCACGTTGCCGGCCATTGCATCGCGCAGAAATGCAAACACGGCGAACAGCGTGCTCTTGCCGGTGCCATTGGCACCGACCAGCACGCAGAACCGCGGGATGTCCTTCATCTGCACATCCCGGAAGGCCCTGAAGTTCTTCAGCCGGATCTGCTCGATCTGCATGCCTCAATCCCCCCGCCGGAACACGATCACCATCGACCCTGGCACCCGGCCGTCCACGTCCTTGGGCAGGCCGTCGGTGCGGTCGATGGCGCGCAGCACCGCGTCGTCCCAGGCCTTGACGCCGCTGCCCTTGACCAGGCGGCGGCCCAGGATGGTGCCGTCGGGCGCGGCGCGCACTTCGACTTCGGCCACCGGGTTGCCCGGCACGTCGTCGGTGAGCACGATGTTGGGCCGCACGCGGGCCACGATGCGGCCGGCGTAGCTGGCCGACGGACCGGCGTCGCGTTGCGCGGTGCCGCGGGCATCGGGCGCGCCGGTGGCGCCGGCCTGGCCCATCATGCGGGCCAGCTGTTCCTTGCGCAGCTGTTCGCGCTTGGCCTCGGCGGCCTTCTCGGCCTTGTCCTTTTCTGCCTTCTCCTTGGCGGCCTGGGCCTGCTGCTCGGCACGCTCCTTCTTCTCGCGCTCGGCCTTTTCCTTCTCGGCCTTCTCGCGGGCGGCGGCCTGCTGCTCGGCGCGTTCCTTCTTTTCCTGCTCGGCCTTCAGCTTGGCTTCGCGCTCGCGCTTGTCGGCCGCGCGCTGGCGCTCGGCCTCGCGTTCACGGTCCTCGCGCTCTTTCTGTTCCTTTTCCTTCTTGGCCTTTTCCACCGCGATCTGCGCATCGCGTTCAGCCGGCGAAGGCCTGGGCGGCGGCGCAGGCACCGGCTTGGGCTCGGGCCGGGGGGCAGGCGCGGGCGGCGGCGGTTCTGGCGCCGGGGCGGGCGCGGGGGGCGGTGCAGGGGAAGGCGCAGGAGGTGGGGGGGGCGGTGGTTCGCCGCGTGGCGCCGCTTCCTGCGGGCTGGCGGCCCACAGCTCGGCGGTCACGCCTTCGGGCGTGCTCACCCGCCAGTTGGTGGCCAGGGTGATGGCGGCGATCAGGGCCAGGTGCGCCAGCACCGCGGCCGCGGCGCCGGCCCGCATGCCACCCGGCTGTTGCGGGCGCAGCACATCGACGGCTTGTTCGTCGGCCATCCGCGATCAGCCCCCCGCCTTGACCGACAGGCCCACGCGCTGGATGCCGGCGCGCTGCAAGGTGTCCATCACCTTCACCACGGTGTCGTACTTGACGTTGCGGTCGGCGGCGATCACCACCGGCACCTGCGCGTCGCCGCTTTGCGCGGCCTTCACGTTGTCGGCCAGTTCCTTGAGCGTGACCTGGCGCTCGTTGCCTTCGGAGGCCAGCTTGATGCCGCCGTCCAGCGCCACCTGCACGTCGATCTTGCGGCTTTCGGCCTGCTTGGCCTTGCCGACGGTGGGCACGTCGATGGTGCCGGTGGTGATCAGCGGGGCGCTGACCATGAAGATGATCAGCAGCACCAGCATCACGTCGATGAACGGGACCATGTTGATCTCGTTCATCGCACGGCGCCGGCGGCCGCCGCCTCGGGAGTTCAGGGCTGCCATGGTGCGGGCCTCTTCAGCGCGCGGCCGGCTGGGTGGCGTTGCGCTGCAGGATGTTGGAGAACTCCTCGATGAAAGTCTCCAACTGGATCGCGATGCGGTCGATGTCGCGGGCGAAGCGGTTGTAGGCGATCACCGCCGGGATGGCGGCGAAGAGGCCGATGGCCGTGGCCACCAGCGCCTCGGCGATGCCGGGGGCCACCGTGGCCAGCGACACCTGCTGCAGGTTGGCCAGGCCGACGAAGGCATGCATGATCCCCCACACGGTGCCGAACAGGCCCACGTAGGGGCTGACCGAGGCCACCGAACCCAGGAAGCTCAGGTTGCTCTCGATCACGTCCAGCTCGCGCTGGAAGCTGGCGCGCATCGCGCGGCGGGCGCCGTCCAGCTGGGCGCCGCCATCCAGGCGCTTTTCGCGCAGCTTCAGGAACTCGCGCATGCCGCTGGCGAAGATGCGCTCCATCGGCGCCGTGGTCTTGGACGAGGTGGCCGCCTGCTGCAGCTCGGTCAGGCTGCGGCCCGACCAGAATTCGCGCTCGAAGCCTTCATTGAGGCCGCGCACGCGCTTCAGGCCGACCAGTTTGCCGAAGATCACCGTCCAGCTGATCAGCGAAACGGTCAGCAAGCCGGCCATCACGATCTGCACGACAAAGCTCGCCTGAAGCACGAGCGAGATGATGGACATGTCCTGGTTCATGGATGCAAGGCGATGTCGGGCATCGCGTCGAGAAGGAAATCGGAATACGGCGCGGCCGGAAGGTTCCAGGCTTCACACAGGCGATGCATGGCTTGCCATCAGCAAACCACCGGCCCGCGCGGCGGGCCCCTCGCATGGTCGCGCGCCATTCACCGGCCATTGTCGCCCAGGTCAGGGCGACGACGTTGCCGTCACCGGTGCGATGCCGTCCCGGCAGGCAGCCACGGCAGCGCGTCGGCGCCGTAGCGGAAGGTCTGGAACACGGTGTTCAGTTCGCCGCCGCCGGTGCGGCGCGCCGCTTCGTCGGGGTAGGGCGCGAACCAGGGCAGGATGTATTCCCACACCACCTCGCCCTGCGGCGTCACTTCGAACAGACGGCCCGTGGCCGATTCGGTGATGTGCGTGTTGCCATTGGGCAGGCGTTGCGCGCTGCCCATGTAGGGCGTGTAGAACGAGCTGGCCATCGGGTCGCTGTACGACCAGACCACCTCGCCGCTGACGGGGTCCAGTTCCACCACCCGCGAGAAGCTGACGTGCTGGCCCGCCCGGAAGTTGCCG
This sequence comes from Aquincola tertiaricarbonis, assembly GCF_023573145.1. GTDB lineage: Bacteria > Pseudomonadota > Gammaproteobacteria > Burkholderiales > Burkholderiaceae_C > Aquincola > Aquincola tertiaricarbonis_B. The sequence goes on along the minus strand of NZ_CP097636.1, from coordinate 2,507,404 downwards.
TTGTCGAAAGCCAGGATGCGACCGTTGGGCAGCGGCACCGGTGCGTGCTGGTGCGACACCACCGAAGGCGGTATGTGCAGCACCACGCGCCCATCGGCGCGCGACACGCCGATGATGCCGGCGGTGGTGCGCAGGCTCATCAGCACGGTGCCGTCGTCGCGCACGCCCAGGCCGTTGACCAGCGGCCAGTGGTAACGGCCGAAACCCGGGTGTATCGGGAACTGCTCGGGCGCCAGGTGATCCTGGGCACGCCATTGCCACACCGGGCGGCCCTGGCGGTCCACCTCGCGGATCACGTCGCCGTACATCGGCACGTCGGGCCCGTGGGCCGTGCCGCCAGGCACCCGGCGCGCGAACGCGTCGGGCAGCCGCTCGCAGGCCGCGTACAGCAGGTGGCCATTGGGCAGCCACTGCGCGTCGTGGTGGTGGGTGACGTCCTCGAACTGCCACACCGTGCGGCCGTCTGGCGTCACTTCGCGGAAGTCGCCGCCATGCCACATCGACCAGGCCGCATACAGCTCGGGCGATGCCGCGTGGTTGCCGTTGTAGCCCAGGTTGCCGTTGGCCAGGATCACCGCATGGCGCCCCGGCCGCACCGGCAGCTGCCACTGGTGCACCACCTGGCCGCGGATGTCGATCAGGTAGACGCGACCGCCGGCGGTCTGCGGCGCGATCAAGGTGTAGCCGCCCCAGGACAGCGCCTCGTCCAGCGCGATGAGGCCGGTGCCGCGGCGCCGCTGGGTGACTTGGTCGACCGTGCTGCGTGCCATGTCAGCGGCCGTCCGGTGCACGCCAGACGATCTGCGCCACGTCCAGCTTGCGCGGGATGATGCCCAGCGCCAGGAAGCTGTCTGCCAGCTGCTGCTGCTGCGCCACATGGGCGGGCGTGACCGGGCCGAACGAGAAATCGGCGCGGGCGAAGGCGGCCGACCAGGTCTTGGCGTCGATGCCGGTGGCTTCGGCCGCGATGCCGGCCAGCTCGTCGCGGTGGCCGCCGGCCCAGCGCGTGACCTTGCCGATCTCGTCCAGCACCGCGGACAGCACGGCGGGATGCTTGCTCGCGAAGTCGCGGTTGGCCATGTAGTACGAGGCGCTGGCCAGCCGGGTGTCGGAGGTGTCCACCAGCACGCGGGCCTTGTAGTGCTGCTCGGCGATGGCGTAGTACGGGTCCCAGACCACCCAGGCGTCGATCTTGCCGCCGTTGAAGGCGGCGGTGGCATCAGCCGGTGCCAGGTAGGTGGGCTCGATGTCCTTCAACGTGAGGCCGCCCAGCGCCAGCGCCTTGATGGCCACGTTGTGGGCGCTCGAGCCCTTGCCGAAGGCCACGCGCTTGCCCTTGAGGTCGGCCAGCGTGCGGATGGGGGAGCCGGCCGGCACCAGCACCGCATGTTGCGACGAGGGGGTGGCAGCCGCGTACACCAGGTTGGAGCCACCTGCCTGGGCAAAGATGGGCGGCGTGTCGCCGACCGAGCCGAGGTCGATGGCGCCGGCGCCCAGGGCTTCCAGCATCGGCGGGCCGAACTGGAATTCGACCCACTTGACGTTCTGCACGCCCAAACTCTTGAGCCGGGCCTCGATGACCTGCTGCTTGCGTGTGAGCGTCAGCACCGCCGAGCCCTTCTGCGTGCCGATGCGCACTTCGGCCGGCAGGTTTTGCGCGAAGACGAGGCCGCTGGTGGTGGTGCCGGTGGCGGCCAGCAGGCCGGCTGCCAGGCCGCGCAGCAGGCCACGCCGGGAAGGCTGGGATGACATCTTGGCTGTCCTCGGTGGTGATTCAAACCGCGCAGCCTAGAGCGGCAGGGCCGGCGCTGTCGAATGCGGCCTTCGAGGATGCTTATGCGTTTCGATGGGTGGCCAGGCGGCCAGGGCCGCACCGCCGAACTGCCACCGCCGAACTGCATAAGCATCTGCGATCAAGTCGCTTGGTGGGGGCTGGCGGGCGGACCTACGCTGCGCAGCCCGCGGCCCCTGTGGCCGCTGCCCACCGACCCATCGACGCAAGGATCGACCCCATGGCTCTGCGCCCCCTGCAAGACCGACTCATCGTCAAGCGAAGCGACCCCGAACTGAAGACCGCCAGCGGCATCGTCATTCCCGACTCGGCCGGCGAAAAGCCCGAGCAGGGCGAGGTGCTGGCCGTCGGCCCCGGCAAGCGCAGCGACAAGGGCGACTTCATCGCCCCCGCCGTCAAGCCCGGCCAGCGCGTGCTGTTCGGCAAGTACAGCGGCCAGACCGTCAAGCTCGATGGCCAGGAAGTGCTGGTCATCCGCGAGGACGACGTGCTCGCCATCATCGAATAAGCCCAGTCCACCGATCACGAGGGAAACACCATGCCTGCCAAACAAGTGCTGTTCGCCGACGATGCCCGCGCCAAGATCGTGCGCGGCGTCAATGTGCTGGCCGATGCCGTCAAGGTCACGCTCGGCCCCAAGGGCCGCAACGTGGTGCTGGAGCGCAGCTTCGGCGCACCCACCGTCACCAAGGACGGTGTGTCGGTGGCCAAGGAAATCGAGCTGAAGGACCGCTACGAGAACATCGGCGCCCAGCTGGTCAAGGAAGTGGCCAGCAAGACCAGCGACAACGCCGGTGACGGCACCACCACCGCCACCGTGCTGGCCCAGGCCGTGGTGCGCGAAGGCTTCAAGTACGTGGCCGCCGGCCTGAACCCGGCCGACCTGAAGCGCGGCATCGACAAGGCCGTGGTGGCGCTGGTGGCCGAGGTCAAGGCCATCGCCAAGCCCACCACCACCAGCAAGGAAATCGCCCAGGTCGGCGCCATCTCGGCCAACAGCGACTGGGACGTCGGCCAGATCATCGCCGACGCGATCGACAAGGTGGGCAAGGAAGGCGTCATCACCGTCGAGGACGGCAAGAGCCTGGCCAATGAACTGGACGTGGTGGAAGGCCTGCAGTTCGACCGCGGCTACGTGAGCCCCTACTTCATCAACAACACCGAGCGCCAGGTGGCGGTGCTCGACAACCCCTTCGTGCTGCTGTTCGACAAGAAGATCAGCGCCATCCGCGACCTGCTGCCCACGCTGGAGGCGGTGGCCAAGGCGGGCCGTCCGCTGCTGATCATCGCCGAGGAGGTGGAAGGCGAGGCGCTGGCCACGCTGGTGGTGAACTCGATCCGCGGCATCCTGAAGGTGGTGGCGGTCAAGGCGCCGGGCTTCGGCGACCGCCGCAAGGCCATCCTGGAAGACATCGCGGTGCTCACCGGCGGCAAGGTGATCGCCGAGGAGGTCGGCCTGTCGCTGGAGAAGGTGACGCTGGCCGACCTGGGCCAGGCCAAGCGCGTGGAGGTGGGCAAGGAGAACACCACGCTGATCGACGGTGCCGGCGCGGTGGAGCAGATCCAGGCCCGCGTGCAGCAGATCCGGGTGCAGATCGAAGAAGCCACCAGCGACTACGACCGCGAGAAGCTGCAGGAGCGTGTGGCCAAGCTGGCCGGCGGCGTGGCTGTCATCAAGGTGGGTGCCGCCACCGAGGTGGAGTTGAAGGAGAAGAAGGCCCGCGTGGAAGACGCGCTGCATGCCACCCGCGCCGCGGTGGAAGAAGGCGTGGTGCCCGGCGGCGGCGTGGCGCTGCTGCGTGCCCGCCAGGCGGTGCTGCGCAAGGGCGAGCTCAAGGGCGATAACCCCGACCAGGAGGCCGGCATCAAGCTGGTGCTGCGCGCCATCGAGGAGCCGCTGCGCCAGATCGTGGCCAATGCCGGCGACGAGGCCAGCGTGGTGGTGGCCCGGGTGCTGGAAGGCACGGGCAACGAGGGCTACAACGCCGCCAACGGCAGCTACGGCGACCTGGTGGCCCAGGGCGTGCTGGACCCCGCCAAGGTCACGCGCACCGCGCTGCAGAACGCGGCTTCGGTGGCCAGCCTGATCCTCACGACCGAGGCCATCGTGGCCGAGGCCGCGGACGACAAGCCGGCCGCCGCCGGTGCGCCGGCCGGCGGCCCCGGCGGCTTCGGCGGCGCTGAATTCTGAGCGTTCAAGGGCCGGGCTGTGCCCGGCCCACGGCCTCTTTCAGCCGAAGGCCTGTTCCAGCTCCGGCGGAAACTCCGGCCGGCCGCGTGCGTTGAGGGCCGTGCCGGTGACCACGGCACTGAGCATCAGCTTGCCGTCGGCGCTGCGGTGGATGTGCTGCTGGAACACGAAGCGGATGCGCCCGCTGCGCTGCAGCGTGGTGCGCACCGTGAAGCGGTCGCCGCTGCGCAGCGAAGCCTTGTAGTCCACCTCGACGCGCGTGACCACCAGGCTGATGCCGCGCCGCGACAGCTCGCCGAAGCGCAGCTGGCGCGTCTCCAGCAGCTCATGCCGGGCATGCTCCAGGTAGTTCAGGTAGACCGCGTTGTTGACCACGTGGTCCATGTCGCATTCGTAGTCACGCACCTTCAGTTCGATCTCGAAGGGCGTGGGCACCGGGCTGTCCATGGCGCCGCTCACAGGGCCTGCGACAGCCGGCGCACGGCTTCCTGCAGTTGCGGCAGGCTGTTGGCAAACGACAGCCGCATGAAGCGCTCGCCCGCTTGGGGGCCGAAGTCGCGGCCGGGGGTCAACGCCACATGGGCCTTGTGCATCATGTCGAAGCAGAAGTCCCAGCTGCTGCTGGCATGGGCGCTGACGTCGCACCACACGTAGAAGGCGCCGTCGGGCACCACCGGCACGCCGAAGCCCAGCTGCTGCAGCGCCGGCACGATGAAGTCGCGCCGCGCGCGGAAGGCGGTACGCCGGTCTTCGTAGGTGGCGATGGCCTCGGGCGTGAAGCAGGCCAGCGCCGCCTGCTGCGCCACGCTGGAGGCGCAGATGAAGAGGTTCTGCGCCAGCCGTTCCACCGGCGCCACCAGGCGCTCGGGCAGCACCATCCAGCCCAGCCGCCAGCCGGTCATGCTGAAGTACTTGCTGAAGCTGTTGATGGAGATGACGTCCTCGCCGAACTGCAGCGCGCTGGCAGCGAACTGGTCGTCGTAGCTCAGGCCCAGGTAGATCTCGTCGACGATGGCAAAGCCGTTGCGCTCGCGCACGGCCTGCACGATGCGGCCCATCTCGTCGGGCGCGATGGACGTGCCCGTGGGGTTGGAGGGCGAGGCCAGCAGCACGCCGCGGGTGCGCGGGTTCCAGGCTGCCTGTACCGCCGCGGTATCGAGCTGGAAGCGTGACTCCGCGCCCGCCGGCAGCAGCACCGCCTGGCCGCCCGCCGCCGCCACGAAGTGCCGGTTGCAGGGGTAGCTGGGGTCGGGCAGCAGCACCTCGTCGCCCGGGTTCACCAGCGCCAGCGTGGCCAGCTGCAGCGCGGCCGAGGCGCCGGCCGTGACCACGATGCGCCGCGCCGGCACGTCCAGCCCGAAGCGCTGCGCATACCACTGGCTGATGGCCTCACGCAGCGCGGGCAGGCCGGTGGCGGCGGTGTACTGGGTGCGGCCGGCGCCCAGGCAGGCCTGCGCGGCCTGCAGCACCGGCGGCGGCGCGGTGAAGTCGGGCTCGCCGATGTTCAGGTAGATCATCGGCCGGCCGCCGAGCGCGGTATCGCAGGCGGGGCTGCGCGCGATCTCGTCGGCCGCCTTGGCGCACTCCATCACGTAGAACGGGTCGATGAACCGGAGGCGGTCGGCAAGCGGAGGCGACATCTCTGAGGGCGGCCTGGCACCGCAGGCGCACCAGGCTGGGTAAAGCCGCCAGTTTAGTGGGCGGCCCGCCGCGGCCCTTCGTTTGCCGGCGTGGCCGGTGTCTGCAGGGCAGGGCTAGCGCCTATCGCTGCCCGCGGCTGGGCACCCCAGAATCGCGCACCGCTGGCCAAACGGGCCGGGCATGGGCGCGCTGTACCAGGATGAATCCGCAGTACGACCTCCTCATCGTCGACGACGACCCCACGCAGATCGTGGTGCTGGGCGCCATGCTGCGGCCTTTTGGCCAGGTGCGCTTTGCCAAGCGCGGGGCCGATGCGCTGCGCCTGGCCCGCCAGTCCATCCCCGATCTGATGCTGCTGGACCTGCAACTGCCCGACCTGGACGGCGTGGCCGTGCTGGCGCAGATGCGCCGTTCGCCCCTGCTGGCCGACGTGCCGGTGGTGGTGCTCACGGGCACCGATCCGGTGGCGGCCGGCCGCAGCGTCAGCGGCCTGGGTGTGGCAGCCTGCCTGCCCAAGCCGCCCGACGGGCCGGCGCTGGCCGCCTGCGTGCAGGCCCAGCTGCAGCTGGCCCTGCGCCGCCTGGCCCAGCATCGGCCCCGCGGCAGCGGCGAGCAGGTGTCGGCCTTCAACCGCCGCAGCTTCGACCTGCTGCTGGCACTGGCCTGCCAGAACCTGCCGCACGACGGCCCGCTGGCCTTGCTGCGGCTGGCGCCCGCCGCTGCCAGCCCCGCCTGCTGTGATGCCGCACTGCTGGAGCGCCTGGCCCAGGCCGTGCGCAGCGCGGCCCGCCGGCCCGGCGATTGCATCGGCCATCTGGGCAGCGAAGGACTGGCGCTGCTGCTGCCCGACACCGACGAGCACGGTGCCGCCTGCGTCACGCACCAGTTGCTGCAAGGCCCAGGCGGCGCGGCGGAGCTGGCCGCAGGCTTCGTGGTGCTGACGGCCGACGCAGCCGGCTCGGGTGCGGTGCTGCCTTCGATGCTGATGGGCGCGGCCGAAGCAGCCTGGCAGGCCGCCCGTGCCGCCGGTCCCGGCCAGGCACGGCAGGTGGTGTGGCACCCCGGCGTGGGCGCCGGCCGGCCCTTGCCGGTGCCGGGCCCCGGTGTGCCACCGGGAGATGCCGTTTGAAATCGCCCAGGCTGCGGCGGGGTGTTCAGCTGTTGCGGCGCCCGGGTGTGGGCGCCACGGCGCTGCTGGTGGCCGGCCTGCTGTGCGCGGCCCTGCTGGCCTGGCAGCAGGCGCGCAGCAACCAGGCGCTGGCGCAGGCCCGCTTCAATGAGCAGGCCGCCTTCGTGGCCGACCGCTTGCTGGTGCGCATGCAGGACTACGAAAAGGGCCTGCGCGGTGCCCGCGGCGTGGTGGTGGCAGCCGGCGACCGCCTCAGCCGGCCGCTGTTCCGGGCGTACCACGCGTCGCGCGACATCGACCGCGAGTTTCCCGGCGCGCGGGGCTTCGGTGTCATCCGCCGCGTGTTGCCACAGGACGAAGCGGCCTTCATCGAAGCTGCGCGCCGCGATGGCTGGCCGCCCTTCGCGCTGCGGCAGTTCTCGCCGCACGGCGACGAGCGCTACATCATCCAGTACATCGAGCCGGTGGAGCGCAGCCCCAGCGCCATCGGGCTGGACATCGCCTCCGAGCCGCGCCGCCGCGAAGCCGCGCAACGGGCCATGCGCACCGGCCTGGCCGCACTCACCGCACCCATCACGCTGGTGCAGGCGCAGGACCGGCTGATGCACTCGTTCCTGCTGCTGTTGCCGGTGTACGCGCCGCAGCAGCCGCTGGAGACGCCCGAGCAGCGCATGGCCGCTGGCGTCGGCTGGGTGTATGCACCGCTGTCCATCGACGACGTGCTGCGCGACATCGAGCTGCGCGAGGTGGGTTTTGCGCTCGGCCTGTCCGATGCCGTGCCGGGCGGGCAGGCCGAGCTGTTCTTCACCTCGCCCGGCTACCTGACGGGCGCGGTGCCCGGCCTGCAGGCCGAGCTGCGGCGGCCGCTGTTCGGCCGTGAATGGCACCTGTCGCTGCGGGCGCAGCCGGCCTTCGTGCAGGGCCTGAACCTGCTGGCGCCGGAGCGGGTGTTCGCCGCCGGCCTGGCTGCTTCGCTGCTGCTCGCGGCCCTGGCCTATGCCTACCTGCGCAACCGGCGTGCCGAGTCGCGGGCACAACTGCAGCAGCAGCGGCTGGCCGCCATCCTGGCGGCGTCCAGCGACGCGATCATCGCCGAGTCGCCTTCGGGCCGGGTGATCGGCTGGAACCAGGCGGCCGAGCGCATCTTCGGCTACGGCGCGGCCGAGGCCATGGGCCAGCCGCTGTCGCGCGTGCTGCTGGCCGATGACGGCAGCCTGCCGCATGCGGCGCTGCGCGAACGCGTGGCCGGCGGCGAGACGGTGCCCGCCTTCGACGCCGTCTGCCGCGTGCGCGACGGCAGCCTGGCCGAGGTGTCGATCGCGCTGTCGCCCATCCGCGACGAGCAGGGCGAACTGCGCGGCCTGGGTCTGACCATCCGCGACGTGGGTGCGCGCAAGGCGGCCGAGCGCCGGCTGCGTGAGCTCAGCGCCACGCTGGAGCAGCAGGTGAGCGACCGCACCGCTGCGCTGGAGCATGCCCGCCGCGACCTGCAGACGCTGCTGGACGCCTTGCCCTCCATGGTGGGCTACTGGGACAAGCACCTCGTCAACCGCTTCGGCAACCAGGCCTACCACCGCTGGTTCCACCTGCCGCCCGGCAGCCTGCCGGGGCGCCACCTGCGCGACGTGGCCGACCCCGACCGGCTGGCGAGCAACGAGCCGCGCATCCAGGCTGCGCTGGCTGGCCAGCCGCAGACCTTCGAGATGGCGCTGCCGCCGCAGCCGGGTCGGCCGGTGCGGCATGTGCTGGCCCACTACGTACCCGACGTGGTGGAGGGCGAGGTGCGTGGCTTCTACGTGCTGGTGCACGACATCACCGAGCTGACCGAGCAGCGCCGCCAGCTCGATGCGCTGGTGCACGAGAGCCGCAGCGCCCAGCGCGAGCTGGCCGACCGCGAGCGCCTGCTGCGCCTGGCCATCGACGCCTTTCCGGGCGTGCTGGCGCACTGGGACACGCAGATGCGCTGCACCTTCGCCAACAAGGCCTACACGGCCTGGATGGGCCTGGACCCGCAGGCCATGGTGGGCCGCACGCAGCGCGAGCTGTTCGGCGAGCAGATCTATGCGCTCAACGAGCCGCTGATGCGGGCCGCGCTGCGCGGCGAAGTGGTGCGCGCCGAACGCACCCGCACGCTGGCCGACGGCCGCACCGTGTACTACTGGCTGCACTACCTGCCCGACCGCGACGAGCACGGTGTGCACGGCTTCGTCTCGGTGGTGGTGGACGTCACCGAGCTGAAGACGGTGCAGCTGCAGCTGGAAGAGCGCAGCCTGCAGGCCGAGCAGGCCAGCATCGCCAAGAGCCAGTTCCTGGCCAACATGAGCCACGAGATCCGCACGCCGCTCAATGCGGTGATGGGGCTGTCCTACCTGCTGGAGCAATCGCCGCTGAACGCCGAGCAGCGCGGCTTCATCCAGCGCATCCAGACCGCCGGGCGGGCGCTGCAAGGCGTCATCGACGACGTGCTCGACCTGTCCAAGATCGAGGCCGGCGAGATGCAGCTGGAGCAGGTGCCCTTCGACCTGGCGCGGCTGCTGGCGGAGTTGACCGAGCTGCTGTCGGTGCAGGCCGAGGCCAAGGGCCTGGCGCTGCGCATGCCCGCGCTGGCCGGCGTGCCGCGCCATGTGCGCGGCGATGCGATGCGGGTGCGGCAGGTGCTCACCAACCTGCTGAGCAACGCCATCAAGTTCACCGAGCGCGGCAACGTCTCGCTGGCGGTGGAGGTGATCGATCGCAGCGCCGAGCAGGTGCGGCTGCGCTGGACGGTGCGCGACACCGGCATCGGCATCGCCCCCGAGGTGCAGGCGCGCCTGTTCGCCCCGTTTACCCAGGCCGATGCCTCCACCACGCGGCGCTTTGGCGGCACCGGGCTGGGCCTGTCCATCGTGCGGCGGCTCGCCGCGATGATGGGCGGCGAGGTGGGCCTGCACAGCCGCCCGGGCGAAGGCAGCGAGTTCTGGGTGGTGCTGCCGCTGGGCCTGGTGGCCGACGCCGAGATGGAGACCGGCTCGGCCGCGGCCACGGTGCGGCTGCTGCTGGCGGGGCAGGGCAGCGAGCAGCGGCCCGCGTTGCTGGGCGCCGCCAAGGCGCTGGGCTGGCAGGCCGACGAGTGGACCGGCGCGCCGGCGCATGCCGGTGGCCGGCTGGCGCTGGCCGAGGTGCTGGTGATCGACGCAGCGCCGCCGCCGGCCGAGCAGGCGCTGGCGCTGCTGGGCGCATGGCGGGCATTGCTGCCCGCGCCCGGCCACCCGGCCCTGGTGATGGTGGCCCCGGGCGTGGCGCAGATGGTGCCCGGGGCCGATGCGCTGCTGTCGGAGCCGGTGTGCGCGGCCACGCTCTTCAATGCGGTGAACCGGGCGCTGGCCCGCCACGGCCGCGGCGGCCACCTGCTGGAAGCCACGCGGCTGGACGGCCACTCGCTGCGCTGGCTGCCCGGCGTGCGCGTGATGGTGGTGGACGACAGCGAGGTGAACCTGGAAGTGGCGCGCCGCCTGCTGGAGCGCGAAGGCGCCCGCGTGGTGGCCCAGGTCAATGGCCGCGATGCGCTGGAGCACCTGCGCCGCCACCCCGACGTCGACCTGGTGCTGATGGACGTGCAGATGCCGGTGATGGACGGCCTGGAGGCCACCCGCCAGCTGCGGCGCGACCCGGTGCTGGCGCGGCTGCCGGTGGTGGCCCTGACCGCGGGCGCGATGCTGTCCGAGCGGCAACGGGTGTTCGATGCCGGCATGAACGACTTCGTCAGCAAGCCGGTGGAAGCGCAGTCGCTGGTGCGCTGCGTGCGCCGGCATGTGGAACGGGCGCGTGGCCAGGCACTGCCGGTGGTATCGGGTGACGGCATCGGCCTGCCCGCCCACTGGCCCGAAATCGCCGGCATCGACGGCGTCGGCGCCGCGGTGCGGCTGGGTGGCGATGCGGCATTGTTCCTGTCGCTGCTGGGGCGGCTGCTGGGCGAATTCGGTGACCTGGCCGCGGCGGCGACCGACCCGGTGCAGCCGGCCGACCGCGCCGCGCTGGCCGCCCGGCTGCACAAGCTGCGCGGCAGCGCCGCCACGCTGGGCGCCGAGGCCTTGCAGCGCCTGGCCGGCCAGGCCGAGCAGGCGTTGCATGCCGGACCGGTGGCCCAGGCGCAGGCCGCGCTGCAGGCGCTGGCCGCCGGGTTGCGCCAGCTGGCGGCCGCGGCCGCACCGCGGCTGCAGCGGCCGGTGGCGGATCCTGACGCCACGCAGGCCGGGCCGGCGGCTCGCGCGCCGGACCCAGCCGATCTGCGCCAGCTGATCGAGCTGCTGCGGGCGCAGGACCTGACGGCGCTGCCGCGATTCCAGGCGCTGGCGCCCGGGCTGCGGGCCGCCCTGGGCAGCACCCGCCACGACCTGCTGGCCGCGCGCATCGACGAGCTGGACTTCGAACAGGCGGCCGAGCTGCTGCAGGCCCTGCTGGACACGGGCTCTTGAGCCTGCGCATAGACTGCCGCCCGCCGGTGGCCCTACAGGGGATGCCGGCAGCGTTCTCAGGGCGGGGTGAAATTCCCCACCGGCGGTGATGGCGGCACAGCCCGCACAAGCCCGCGAGCGCCCGGCCGGCACCTGCGGCCGGGGTCAGCAGACCCGGTGTGATCCCGGGGCCGACGGTCACAGTCCGGATGAAAGAGACAGGACTTCCATGCAACAACCAACTGCTTCTTCCGCTTCCACCCAGCGCCCGCGCTATGCCTTCGTGCAGGCCGGCTGGCATGCCGACATCGTGGGCCGCGCCCGCGAAGCCTTCTTCGCCGAACTGGCCCGCCACGACGTGCCGCCCGATGCGGTGGACGTCTATGACGTACCCGGCGCCTTCGAGATCCCGCTGCATGCGCAGCGCCTGGCCCGCTCGGGCCGCTACGCCGCCATCGTCGGCTGCGGCCTGGTGGTGGACGGCGGCATCTACCGCCACGACTTCGTCGCCCATGCGGTGATCGATGGTCTGATGCGGGTGCAGCTGGACACCGGCGTGCCGGTGATCTCGGCCGTGCTCACCCCGCACCACTTCCACGAGCATGAAGAGCACCGCCGCTATTTCAGCGAGCACTTCGTGGTCAAGGGCGGCGAAGCCGCCCGCGCCTGCCTGGCCACGGTGAAGGCGCTGGCCCGGCTGCCGGTGGCGGCGGGCTGAACCAGGCTAGGCCAGCGGCGGCGCCTCGTCCTGCTGACGCGCCGCCTCGTCGGCCCGGTTCATCACCCGCGCATACAGCGCGACGATGACCACATACATCAGCAGCGCGCCCTGCGCCGCGAACCAGAAGCTGAACGGCCAGTTGAGCCACTGGAAGCTCAGCTCGCGGGCGAAGAACAGCACGCCGAAGGTGGCGGCGAACCACACCGCCAGCAGCAGGCCGATCAGGCGCCGGTTGCGCTGCCAATAGCCTGGCGGATGCCCCTGCTGAGGGGCAGCCGGCGCGGCAATGCTGGCGGGTTCGGTGGACATGGGGCGCGGGTCTTCAGTCGGCCGCCGGCATCGGCATGTCGCGCGGCAGGCTGAAGCTGAACACCGTGCGGCCTTCTTCGGTGGAGCGGCCGTCCACCTGGCCGCCGTGCGCTTCCAGGAACTGGGCCACGATGTACAGGCCCAGCCCCAGGCCGCCGCTGCTGGCGCTGCTGGTGCGGAAGGGCTCGAACAAGCGCTCGCGCACCGCAGGTGGCAGCGTGCCGGCATTGCTCACTTCCACGCCGATGAGGTCGGCCTGCGTACCGTCCAGCCGCAGCGTCACCGGTTCTTCGGGCGAGCCATGCTGGACCGCGTTGCTCACCAGGTTGGCGATCACCTGCATCAGCCGGTCGGGGTCGAAGCGGGCCTGCAGGTCGCCGTCGGTGTGCAGCTCGATCTGCGCATCGGGCCGGGCCTGGCGGATCTCGTCCACCACCCGGTGGCACAGCGCGCCCAGGTCGGTGGGCGACTTGTCGATCTGCAGCGAGCCGGAGCGGATGCGCGAGAAGTCGAGCAGCTGCGTGATCATGCGGCTCATGCGCTGGCCGCTGGAGCGGATGCCGTCGGCCGCATGGCGGGCCCCTTCATCGCCCGACTTGCGGCGGATGAGGTCGGCACCGGCCATCATGGCCTGCAGCGGCGTGCGCAGGTCGTGGGTGAGCACCGCCACCATGGCCTCGTTCAGCGCGATCACCCGCTGCAGTTCGTCCACCGTCTGGGTGAGGGCGCGCCGCTGCTGGAACAGCTCGACGAACACCTTCACCTTGCTGTGCAGCACCTCGGGGTCCAGCGGCTTGTACAGGAAGTCCACCGCACCGGCTTCATAGCCGCGGAACAGGCGCTGGCCATCACGCTGCGCGGCGGTGAGGAAGATGATGGGCACGCCGCGCGTGCGTTCGGCGCCGCGCATCAGCTCGGCCAGCTCGAAGCCGTCCATCTCGGGCATCTGCACGTCCAGCAGCGCCAGCGCGATGTCCTGCGTCAGCAGCAGTTCCAGCGCCTCGGGGCCGCTGCGGGCGGTGAGCACCCGGATGCCGGGGCGGTCCAGCAGCGCCTGCATCGCGATCAGGTTCTGCTGCACGTCGTCGACCACCAGCAGGTTGACGTCGTCACAGGGAGGTTCGTGCGGCGTCGTGATCATGCGTCAGCCAGTGCGCCCAGCCGGGCGCCAAGTTCGGGAAGGGGGGCGACCAGGTCGGCGCCCGCATGCGCCAGCGCAGCCGCCGGCATGGTGGACACGATGGCGGTGGAGGGCGATTCCACCCAGGCCTGGCCGCCTTGGCGGCGCACGGCGGCCAGGCCTGCGCTGCCGTCGCGGCTGGCGCCGGTGAGCACGATGCCCAGCAGCCCGCGGCCATAGGCCAGCGCCGCGCTTTCGAAGAGCGGGTCGATCGCGGGGCGCGAGTACAGCAGCGGCTCGTCCACCGACAGCGCGACGCTGCGGTCGGGCTCCACCAGCAGGTGGTAGTCGGGCGGGGCCACCACCACGCTGCCCGGGCGCAGCGGCTGCTTGTCCATGGCTTCTTCCACCGGCAGCGCGCAGCCGGCGGCCAGCAGCGCGGCCAGGCCGCTGGGGCGGTCGGGCGGCAGGTGCAGCACCACCGCCACCGCGGCCGGAAAGTGCGCAGGCAGCGCCCCCAGCAGCAGCTGCAGCGCCTGCACGCCACCGGCCGAGGCGCCGATGACCACCGCCTCGGGGCGGAACGGGGTGGGGTCGCTGCTCATGCCTTGCGGTAGATGCGCTGGTCGGGCACGAAGGCCTCGAAGTCGGCGGCATGGCCGCTGAACTGCACGGTTTCGCGCAGGCCCAGGCCCAGGAAGCCGCGGCGCACCAGGGCTTCGTTGAAAAGGCCGAGCGCGCGGTCCTGCAGCGCGCGGTTGAAGTAGATGAGCACGTTGCGGCAGGAGACGAAATGCACTTCGGAGAACACGCTGTCGGTGGCCAGGCTGTGGTCGGCGAACACGATCTGCTGCTTCAGCCGCCGGTCGAAGGCCACGCCGCCATAGGCGCTGGTGTAGTGGTCGGACAGCGAGCCGCGGCCACCGGCCGCCAGGTAGTTGCGGCTGAAGCCGGCCACGCGGTCCAGCGGATAGATGCCCGACTCGGCGCGTTGCAGCGCGCTGGCGTTGATGTCGGTGGCGTAGAGGATGGTGCGGGCCAGCAGGCCCTCTTCGGCCAACAGGATGGCCAGCGACCACACCTCTTCGCCGTGGCTGCAGCCGGCCACCCAGATCTTCAGCGACGGGTAGGTGCGCAGCACCGGCAGCACCTGTTCGCGCAGCGCGCGGAAGTAGCTGGGGTCGCGGAACATCTCGCTGACCTGCACGGTGAAGAACTGCAGCATCTGCGCGAACACCTCGGGCTCATGCAGCACGCGGCCCTGCAGCTGCGACAGCCGCTCGCAGCCGAAGTGCGTCATCGCCTGGCGCATGCGCCGCCGCAGCGAGCTGACGGCGTAGTCGCGGAAGTCGTGCTGCCAGCGCTGGTACACCGCCTCCAGCAGCAGGCGGATCTCCAGGTCGAACAGCTGTTCGTCCTGCAGGGCCGCCGGGGCGGGGCCGGGTTCACGCAGCGGGCTCACTTGGGCATCCAGACGCGGCACAGCGACACCAGCTTGTCCACGTCGATGGGCTTGGCGATGTAGTCGTTGGCACCGGCCGCCAGGCAACGCTCGCGGTCGTCGGCCATCGCCTTGGCGGTGAGCGCGATCACCGGCAGGCTGGCCCATTCGGCGCGCTCGCGGATGTGCTGCAGCGCCGTCAGGCCGTCCATCTCCGGCATCATGATGTCCATCAGCACCAGGTCGATCTGCGCGCTGTCCGACTCCAGCTTCTGCAGCGCCTCCTTGCCGTTGCGGGCGATGACGAGCTTGGCGCCCAGCGGCTCGAACACGCTGGACAGCGCGAAGATGTTGCGCACGTCGTCCTCGGCCAGCAGGATGCGGCGGCCGTCCAGCACCGCGTCTCGCTGACGCGCCTGGCGCAGCAGCTGGCGCTGGTTGGCGGGCAGGGTGGCCTCCACGCTGTGCAGGAACAGGGTCACTTCGTCGAGCAGACGTTCCGGCGAGCGCGCGCCCTTGACGATGATGGACCGCGAATGCTTGCGCAGCCGCTGCTCTTCATCGCGGCTCAGTTCGCGGCCGGTGTAGACGATGACGGGCGGGAAGGCGTAGTCCTCGGTTGCTGCAATCCGTTCCAGCAGGTCGTAACCGGTGCCGTCGGGCAGGGTCAGGTCCATCACCATGCAATCGAAGGTCGAGCGGCCCAGCTGCGCCAGTGCATCGGCGATCGTTCCCACGGCCGTGATCTCCACACCTTCGCCGCCCAGGAGCA
Organism: Aquincola tertiaricarbonis; assembly: GCF_023573145.1. Lineage (GTDB taxonomy): Bacteria > Pseudomonadota > Gammaproteobacteria > Burkholderiales > Burkholderiaceae_C > Aquincola > Aquincola tertiaricarbonis_B. The sequence goes on along the minus strand of NZ_CP097636.1, from coordinate 2,491,855 downwards.
GTTGCAGGTGGCTGCGCAATCCTTCGTCATCCTCAACAATCAGCAACCTGCGTACCTGCTGTTGCATCCGTTTCTGAAGGGCATCCAGCGCACCGGCCAGGCCTTCGCGATCGACCGGCTTTTGCAGGTAGCCCACCGCGCCCAGTTCACGCGCCGTCTGCACATGCGGATGGGCCGAGACAACGTGCACGGGGATGTGGCGGGTATCGGGGTCGCGCTTCAGGCGTTCCAGCACCGTCAGGCCCGACTGGTCGGGCAGGCCCACGTCCAGCAAGATGCCGTTGGGCCGCAGCTCGCGCGCCAGCTGCAGCGCCTCTTCACCGTTGGACGCGATCTCGCAGTCGAAGCCCAGGTCGGTGGCCAGCTCGCACAGGATCCTGGCGAAGGTGGCGTCGTCCTCCACCGCCAGCACCAGGCGGCCGGTGTGGCGGCGCGGTGCGCTGGCGCGGGGCGTCGCGGGCGGCGGCGCCGGGGCGGGCAAGGGTGCGGCCTGCTGCGGGGAACGTGCGGGGGCTGGCGCCGGCGCCTGGGGGGCGGGCGCGGCGGCCTGCGGGGCGGGTGCCGCCGGCACTTCCTGCGGGGTGACTTCTTCGGTCAGCGTCACCGGCACTTCCAGCGTGAAGGTGCTGCCCACGCCGGGCTCGCTGTCCACCGCGATGTCGCCGCCCAGCCGGCGGGCCAGCTCGCGCGAGATCGACAGGCCCAGACCGGTGCCGCCGAAGCGCCGGCTGGTGCTGCCGTCGGCCTGGCGGAAGGCCTCGAAGATCACCTCCTGCTGCGACTTCGGAATGCCGATGCCGGTGTCCTGCACCGCAAAGGCGATGCGGCCGGCGTCGCCGCCGTCGGCATCCCCGCCCCCCTCGGGGTTGGCCACCGGCATCGCGCGCAGCGTCACCTGGCCGTGCTCGGTGAACTTCAGCGCGTTGGCCATCAGGTTCTTCAGCACCTGCTGCAGGCGCTGGCCGTCGGTGTGCAGGCGGGCGGGCAGGCCATGCTCGGCCACCACCTGCAGGGTCACGCCCTTCTGCGCGGCCAGCGGCTCGAAGGTGCTGCGCAGCCGCGCCAGCAGCTCGTCCAGGCGCAGCGGGGCCAGCGTCAGGTCGGCCTTGCCGGCCTCGATCTTCGACAGGTCCAGCACGTCGTTGATCAGCGCCAGCAGGTCGTTGTTGGCGGCATGGATGGTCTGCGCGTACTTCACCTGCTCGGGCGTCAGCGTGCCCTCGCGGTTGTCGGCCAGCAGGCGCGAAAGGATCAGCGCGCTGTTGAGCGGCGTGCGCAGCTCGTGCGACATGTTGGCCAGGAATTCCGACTTGTAGCGGCTGGCCTCCTTAAGCTGGTCGGCCTGCGCGCGCAGCGCGGACTGGGCCTGCACCAGGTGCTGCTTCTGCCGCTCGAGCGAGGCCTTCTGCTCCGACAGCTCCAGGTTGGTGTGCTCCAGCTCCACCTGCTGGGTTTCCAGCCGCGCCTGCGATTCGGTGAGCACGCGGCTCTGTTCCTCCAGCTCCTCGTTGGCCACGCGCAGCTCTTCCTGCTGGGCCTGCAGCTCCTCGCTCTGGCGCTGGGTTTCTTCCAACAGCGCGAGCAGTCGTTCGCGGTACAGCGCGCTGCGCATGGCCACGCCCACCGATGCGCCCACCTCGCGCAGCAGCACGCGCTTGCGGGCCATGCGGGCTTCGCCCAGCTGGGCGGCGCTGGCGGTGAAGCCCACCTCCAGCACGCCGCACACCTGGCCGTCGGCGCGCAGCGGCGCGATCAGCAGCTGAGCCGAGGGGCTGCGGCCCAGGCCGCTGGCGATGGGCAGGTGGTCGGCAGGCACGTCCTGCAGGTGCCGCACTTCGCCGCTGGTGGCCACTTCGCCCAGCAGGCCGTCGGGCAGCTGCCAACGCTCAGCGGTGGTGGCGGGTTCGAAGCCGTGGCCGCCGCAGCGCACCAGGGTCTGGCCTTCGAGCCGGTAGAGCACGCCCACCGGCGCGTGGGTGAACTCGCACAGCGCGCGCATCGCCCGCTGGCCGATCTGCTCGGGCGTCAGCTCGCCCAGCAGCGCCTGGGCAACCGCGCTTTCACCCTGCTGCTGCCACAGCACGTCGCCCACCTGGCGGCGCATCTTCAGCGCCTGCATCACCGTGAAGGCGATGGTCCACACCGCCGCGATGCCGATGCCACGGTTGACGTGCGCAAACCCGCTGGCGGCCAGGTTGCCGCCCGAGTAGTAGTAGCCCACGATGATGAGCACCGTGGATACCGCCGCCTGCACCAGCGGCACCCACAGGCGGTGCTGCAGCAGCGTCAGCGCCATCGGGATCATGTACATCGCCCACTCGGCATAGCCGAGCGGCGTCTGCACGTCCACCAGGAAGATCAGCGCGGGGATCGCCGCGAGCAGGAAGGTGACGAGAAGGGCACGCGGCTGGGTGTACTGCATCAGCCCATTCTAGGAAGGCCGTCAGCCGACGAGGCCGGGCGGGATCAGCGGCACGATCAGCAGCGCCACGATGTTGATGATCTTGATCAGCGGGTTGACCGCCGGGCCCGCGGTGTCCTTGTAGGGGTCGCCCACGGTGTCGCCGGTGACCGCGGCCTTGTGCGCCTCGCTGCCCTTGCCGCCGTGGTGGCCGTCCTCGATGTACTTCTTGGCGTTGTCCCAGGCGCCGCCGCCGGTACACATGCTGATGGCCACGAAGAGCCCGGTGACGATGGTGCCCATCAGCAGCCCGCCCAGCGCGGCCGGCCCCAGCAGCAGCCCCACCAGGATGGGCACCACCACCGGCAGCAGGCTGGGCACCACCATCTCCTTGATGGCGGCGCTGGTCAGCATGTCCACCGCCTGGCCGTACTGCGGCTTGCCGGTGCCTTCCATGATGCCGGGGATCTCCTTGAACTGGCGGCGCACTTCCACCACCACGCTGCCGGCGGCGCGGCCCACGGCTTCCATCGCCATTGCGCCGAACAGGTAGGGAATCAGCCCGCCGATGAACAGGCCCACGATCACCATGTGGTTGCTCAGGTCGAAGCTCACCTGCATGCCGCGCGCTTCCAGCGCATGGGTGTAGTCGGCGAACAGCACCAGCGCGGCCAGGCCGGCCGAGCCGATGGCATAGCCCTTGGTCACGGCCTTGGTGGTGTTGCCCACCGCGTCCAGTGGGTCGGTGACGGCGCGCACGCTGTCGGGCAGCTCGCTCATCTCGGCGATGCCGCCGGCGTTGTCGGTGATGGGGCCGTAGGCGTCCAGCGCCACCACGATGCCGGCCATGCTGAGCATGGAGGTGGCCGCCACCGCGATGCCGTACAGCCCGGCCAGCGCGTAGGCCACCAGGATGGCGATGCACACGAAGATCACCGGCCAGGCGGTGGAGCGCATCGACACGCCCAGGCCCGCGATGATGTTGGTGCCGTGGCCGGTGGTGCTGGCCTGGGCCACGTGCTGCACCGGCTTGTACTGGGTGCCGGTGTAGTACTCGGTCACCCACACCAGCAGGGCGGTGAGCACCAGCCCTACCACGCAGGTGCCGAAGAGGCGCAGGTGGGTATTTGGGCCCAGCGCATCGGCCGGCATCACCGCGCCGGTGACGAACCAGAAGGCCGCCAGCGACAGCAGGCCGGCCACGATCAGCCCCTTGTACAGCGCCGGCATCACGTTCTTCATGCCCGGGCTGGCCTTGACGAACAAGCAGCCGATGATGGAGGCGATGATGGACACGCCGCCCAGCACCAGCGGATACAGCACCGCGGCCATCGGGGCAGCGGTCACCATCAGCGCGCCCAGTGCCATGGTGGCGATCAGCGTGACCGCATAGGTCTCGAACAGGTCGGCCGCCATGCCGGCGCAGTCGCCCACGTTGTCGCCCACGTTGTCGGCGATCACCGCCGGGTTGCGCGGGTCGTCCTCGGGGATGCCGGCTTCCACCTTGCCCACCAGGTCGGCGCCCACGTCGGCGCCCTTGGTGAAGATGCCGCCGCCCAGCCGCGCGAAGATGGAGATGAGCGATGAGCCGAAGGCCAGCCCCAGCATGGGCTTGAGCGCCGCCGACAGCGCCTTGCCGTCGGTGGTCGAGGCATGGCCCGCGACGAACCAGAAGAACAGGCTCACGCCCAGCAGCCCCAGGCCCACCACCAGCATGCCGGTGATGGCGCCGCCCTTGAAGGCCACGTCCAGCGCCGGCCCGATGCCACGGGTGGCCGCCTGCGCGGTGCGCACGTTGGCGCGCACCGAGACGTTCATGCCGATGAAGCCGCAGGCGCCCGAGAGCACCGCGCCCACCACGAAGCCGATGGCGGTGGTGAGGTCGAGGAACACGCCCATCAGGATGGCGAGCACGACGCCGACGATGGCGATGGTGCGGTACTGCCGCGCCAGGTAGGCCGCCGCACCTTGCTGGATGGCGGCCGCGATCTCCTGCATGCGCGCGTTGCCCGCGTCCTGCCGCAGGATCCAGCTTCGCTGCACGAAGCCATAGACGACGGCGGCCAGGCCGCAGGCCAGCGCTGCATACAGCGCCATCTGATTCGACATCGGTTCTCTCCTCTTCCAGTGGGTCACTTGGTGCGGATCGAGTGCCAGTCTTGTCTTGTCACGCCCGCCGGGTGGGGCGGTGGCTGGCGGTGCCGGACCATGCTACGGGATGGTCATGCGCGCTTTGCATGGTGTTTTCCTTGTGGTGGCGCACCCTGTCAGGGCGATGAAAAACACGGCCCATAGAATCGCGCACCTCCCTTCCAAGCCCGAGCAAACAGCATGAGCCTCGAAAAAGTCAGCCCCGGCAAGAACGCCCCCGAGCAGTTCAACGTGATCATCGAGATCCCGATGAACGCGGACCCGATCAAGTACGAAGTGGACAAGGACAGCGGCGCGCTGTTCGTCGACCGCTTCATGACCACCGCGATGCACTACCCGTGCAACTACGGCTACGTGCCGCAGACGCTGTCGGACGACGGCGACCCGGTGGACGTGCTGGTCATCACCCCGTTCCCGCTGTCGCCCGGCGTGGTGGTCACCTGCCGCCCGATCGGCGTGCTGAAGATGGAAGACGAGGCCGGCGGCGACGCCAAGCTGCTGGCGGTGCCGATCGACAAGATCCTGCCGATCTACACCCACTGGCAAAAGCCCGAAGACATCAACCAGATGCGCCTGAAGGCCATCCAGCACTTCTTCGAGCACTACAAGGACCTGGAAGTCGGCAAGTGGGTCAAGGTGCAGGGCTGGGAAGGCCCCGAAGCCGCCAAGGAAGAGATCCGCTCGGGCATCGAGGCCTACAAGAAGGCCCAGGCCTAAGCAGTACCGGGGGCGGGCCTGAAGGGGTTGCGCTCCTTCAGCTCGTCCACATAGGCGCCGATGCCGGCGCCTTCCTGCGCCAGGAAGTCGGCCACCGCCGATGCAAAGCGCGGATCGGCCAGCCAGTGCGCTGATGCCGTCTTCACCGGCAGCAGGCCGCGGGCCATCTTGTGCTCGCCCTGCGCTCCGCCCTCGAAGCGCTGGTAGCCCTGCGCGATGCACCAGGCCAGCGGCTGGTAGTAGCAGGCCTCGAAGTGCAGGCAGGGCACGTACGCGGTGCTGCCCCAGTAGCGGCCGTAAGCCACCCGGCGCTGCGGATCAAGTGCGATCAGCGACGCCCCGATGCGCTCGCGCTGCGCACCTTCGCCACGCCAGGCCACGAACATCAGCCAGTGCTGCGGCAGGTGCCGCGCCATCTCGGCGAAAAACGCGCGCTTGAGGTACGGCTTGGAGTGGTGCGCCTGGTAGGTGAGGGTGTAGCAGCGGTGGAAGAAGTCCCACAGATCGTCGTCGATCTCGCTGCCCTGGTGCACGCTGAAGCTCACGCCCGCCTCCTGCACCTTGCGCCGCTCCTGCTGGATCTTCTTGCGCTTCTCTCGCTGCAGGCTGGCCAGGAAGTCCTCGAAGCTGCCCCACGGCTGGCCGGCCGGCGCCGACCAGTGGAACTGCACGCCTTCACGCATCAGCCAGCCGGCGCGCTCGAAGGCGGCGCGGTCAGCCTCGTCGATGAACAGCAGGTGCGCCGACGACAGCTGCGCCTGGCGCGCAAAGGCGCCGATGGCCTGCACCAGCAACGTGCGCGTGGCTTCGTCGGTGGCCAGCAGCCGCGTGCCGGGCACCGGCGTGAAGGGCACCGCGCCCAGCAGCTTGGGGTAGTAGGCCAGGCCATGGCGCTCATAGGCGTCGGCCCAGGCCCAGTCGAAGACGTATTCGCCGTACGAGTGGCTCTTCAGGTACAGCGGGCAGGCGCCGCGCAACTGCCCGTCCTGCTCCACCGTCAGGAAGGCGGGCGACCAGCCGGTCGCGCCCACGGCGCTGCCCGAGCGGTGCAGCGCCAGCAGGTATTCATGCCGCAGGAAGGGCGTGGGCGAGGGCTGGGCCGCCAGCAAGGCGTTCCAGGCCTCGGCATCGAGGGCGGCGGGATCTTCGTGCACCCGGATCACCGGGTCGGAGTTGGGCAGTGGGTGCGCTTTCACCCCGTGATCATCGCCCGAGCCATGCGTTGGCCAAGGTGACCCGGCGCATGGCCGGGACGCTCTCACGCCATCCCCAAGGCCGGGGGCTTCCGTGCTTAAATCAATGCAATTTGACGCATTTCCGGAGCCCGCCATGAAACAGATCACCGCCGTCATCAAGCCCTTCAAGCTGGAAGAAGTGCGAGAGGCGTTGGCCGAGGTCGGCGTGTCGGGCCTGACCGTGGTCGAGGTCAAGGGCTTCGGCCGCCAGAAGGGCCATACCGAGCTCTACCGCGGTGCCGAGTACGTGGTCGACTTCCTGCCGAAGGTGAAGGTGGAAGTGGTGGTCAAGGACGACGATGTCGACCGCTGCATCGAGGCCATCGTCAAGGCCGCCAAGACCGGCAAGATCGGCGACGGCAAGATCTTCGTCTCGCCGATCGACCAGGTGGTGCGCATCCGCACCGGCGAGACGGACGAGTCAGCTATTTAAGCGTTGGCGTAGTCGTCCGGGCCGGTCGCCCGGGCGGCCGCCTGTTGCAGCCGCTGCAGCAGGCGTGGCGCGTCGGTGTCCACCATCAGCGCTTCGAACTGCGCGCCGGACATCAGGCCGCGCTGGTGGCTCACCCGCGTGAACTCGAGCAGCGCGTCGTAGAAGCCGTCCACGTTGAGCAGTGCCACCGGCTTGTCGTGGTAGCCCAGCTGCTGCCACGACCACATCTCGTACAGCTCTTCCAGCGTGCCGATGCCGCCGGGCAGCGCCAGGAAGGCGTCGGCCGCTTCGGCCATCGCCAGCTTGCGCTCGTGCATGGTGTCCACCACCTGCAGCTCGGTGATGCCGCGGTGGCCCACCTCACGGTCCATCAGCGCCTGCGGAATCACGCCCAGCACCGTGCCACCGGCCGCCAGCGTGGCATCGGCCACCGCACCCATCAGGCCCACCTTGCCGCCGCCGTAGACCAGCCGGCCGCCGCTGCGGGCGATCAGCTCGCCCACCTGCCGGGCGGCCTGCATGAACAGCGGCGAATCACCCGTGCGCGAACCGCAATACACGCACACCGACCAGGCCATCGTCACCCTCCTGCAAAGCGGTGCCAGAGTGCAGCCGCCCAGATGCCACCGCACAGCACCAGGGCCATCAACACCGCTGCGCTGCCGATGTCCTTGGCGCGCTTGGACAGTTCATGCCGCTCCAGCGAGACGCGGTCGACGACCGCCTCCACCGCCGAGTTGAGCAGCTCCACGATCATCACCAGCAGCACGCTGCCGGCCAGCAGCGCCACTTCCACCCAGTTGCCGCCCAGCCAGAAGGCCGCCGGCACCAGGAAGACGGCCAGCCAGGTTTCCTGGCGGAAGGCGCTTTCGCCGGTGTAGGCCGCGCGCAGGCCGTCGGCCGAATGGCCGGCGGCGTGCACGATGCGGTCGAGCCCGGTGCGGCCCTTGAACGGGGGCGGTGGGGTCATGCCGCCGCCGGGCGGCGGGGCCGCACCGGTCGCCAGGTCACGAGCTGGGTGCCGCACACCACGTCATGCAGGAACTGCCGCCGCGGATGCAGCCGCGCCAGCGCCGCGTAGGTGAACACGCCTGCCACCAGCAGCGCGCTGATGGCACCCAGGCTGTGCAGGCCGGCCAACCAGGCGGTGGCGGTGGCGGGCAGAAACCAGATCCAGGACAGCAGCGAGCGTGCCAGCGCCCGGCCTTGCGACAGCGGCTGCCCATCGGCGCGCAGCACGCGCACGTGCCAGGCCCGCATGGCCACCGTCTGGCCACCATGCGACCAGAACCAGACGAAGTACATCGTCAGCACCAGGAAGAGGAAGGCCATCAGGCCGTGGCGCCCCTCCAGCGCATTGCGCTGCTGGGTGAGGGCGCTGTAGAGGTAGCCGGCGATCATCACGACGCCGAACAACAGCACGCCTTCGTACAGGAAGCAGGCCAGCCGGCGCCAGATGCCCGGGATGTCGAACTGCGCAGAACCCTCGGCCGTCATGGAGCGTCAGGGTTCCTCGGACGCCGAAGCAGCGGCCGGCTTGCGCGGCGCGGCGGCAGCGCCCTGGGCGCCGCGCTTGGGCAGCAGCGTGGTGGCGTCGACGAAGGCGGGCGTGGCCGCGATCTTGGGCACGCCGGCCTGCTGGTGCAGCGGCGGCTTGGCAGCAGGGCGCGACAACAGCGTGGTGGTGGCGCCTGGACCGGTCTGCACCACCGTGGGCGCCACCGGGCGCACCGGCGTGGGCGCGCTGGGCGTGCGCACGATGTTGGACTTGCTGCCGTCGTTGTTGACGGGCGAGGCCGACTTGACCAGCGTGTCGCGGTCGTTGCGCGGCGGGCGGGCACGTTCGGCCAGCTTGCGTTTTTCGTCGTCGGGCAGCGCCTGGTAGCTGTCCCAGCGGGCCTTGCGCTCGTCAGGCGGCAGCTGGCGCGCTTCCTGGAAGTTGACGCGGGCCTGGCCGCGCTCTTTGGGCGACAGGCGCGCCCACTCGGCCATGCGTTCCTGCATCAGCGTGCGCTCGGCCGCCGGCATGTTGGGGAAGCGCGCGGCAATTTCCAGCCACTTTTCCTGCCGGCGCGGTTCCAGCGCCGACCATTCACGCTCCAGCGGCGCCAGCGCGCTGCGCTGGGCGGGCGTGAGCTGCTTCCAGCTGACGCCGCCGCTGGCCGGCTGCGCGCCCGCCACGCCACCGGCGCACAGCAGCGCCAGCAGCAGGCTGCGGGCAGCGGCGGCCAGGCCACCGCAGGACGTGGCGGCTCGCGTCATTCGGTGGGCGACTTGAGGAATTCGACGAAGCCGGGGTCGCTGTAGGCGTCGGGCGGCACGCTGTCGGTCAGCAGGGCGGAGTCGATCTCGGCCGCAGCCTCGACCTGCGAGCGGTCCTGCCAGTCGTGGATCAGCAGCAGGCCGCCGGCCAGCACCAGCACCGGCAGCGCCGAGCCCAGCCGCAGCCACCAACTGGCGCCCGGGCGCCCGCCGCGGCCCAGCCGCAGCGTGGCCGCACCGCCGTGGCCCATGGCCACCACCGGCTCGGCCACCTGGGCGGCCTGGCGCACCACGCGGGCACGCTGCAGCGCCTGCTCACGCGCAAAGCGCAGGCGGGTCTCGATGTCGGGCGGTGTGGCCTCGGCCGCTTCGCTCAACCGTGCGGCCACGCGGCGCGCAAAGCGGTCTTGTAACGAATCGGCGGCCAGCAGTGTGGTGTTCGTCATGGTGCGATTCCCTTGGAGCGAAGCGCCTTGGCCAGTGCATGCACTGCCCGGGAGCAGTGCGTTTTCACACTGCCCTCTGAGCAACCCATCACGGAGGCGGTTTCTGCAACGTCCAGTTCCTCCCAGTAACGAAGGAGGAAGGCCTCTCGTTGACGCGCCGGCAGCTCGCCGACGTGTGAATCGATGATTTGCAGGATCTGCGACCGTGAGACGCTTTCGGCAGCACTTTCCGCGCCCAGCGCGCCGTCGGCGCTTTCCAGCGCTTCCAGCAGGTCGAAGTCGCCGCCGCCAGCGTCGTCCTCAGACGATTCGAAGGACGAGAGGTTCCGCACCACCGCATTGCGCACCTTCTGGCGGCGGAACCAGTCCATCGTGGCGTTGGACAGGATGCGCGGGAACACCAGCGGCAGCTCTTCGGCCGGCCGGTCGGCGTACTTCTCGGCCAGTCGGATCATCGAGTCCTGCACGATGTCGAGCGCCGCATCGTCGTCACGCACCGCATACACGGTGCGCTTGAAGGCGCGCTTCTCGACGCTTTTCAGGAAGTCGGAAAGTTCTTTGTCGGTGGCCAAGGCGTAGGGGGCGGCGGCTTGCCCCTTGTGCGAGGCGGCGGGATTATGGCACCGGGTCCTGGTCGTCTATCCCCTGAAGGTGGCAAGAGTGATGCCATAATCCTCGGCTCAGCACATCTTGCCGGGGTGCACGCCGATCTGGCGCGCTTCCCGGGCAGCACAGGCTCCACATCCGCCTCACAAGGGCGCGAAGAGGGGCACCGATGGTTTTTCGTCAGAGAAATTCGCAAAGGTCAGTCATGGACATCTCCCCCGCCGAAATCAAGCGCGCCGCCTCGGCGCAGCCCACTCCCCCCGCCGCCGCAGCCGACCCCAACGGGTCCGAGATCCTCGTTCGCTGCCTGCAGGCCGAGGGCGTCAAGTATCTCTGGGGCTATCCCGGCGGTGCCGTCCTCTATATCTACGATGCGCTGTACAAGCAAGAGACCATCGAGCACGTGCTCGTGCGCCACGAGCAGGCTGCGGTGCATGCCGCCGACGGTTATGCGCGCGCCACCGGCGACGTGGGCGTGGCCCTGGTCACCTCGGGCCCCGGCGTCACCAATGCCATCACCGGCATCGCCACGGCGTACATGGACTCCATCCCGATGGTGATCATCACCGGGCAGGTGCCCACGCCGGCCATCGGTCTGGACGCCTTCCAGGAATGCGACACCGTCGGCATCACCCGGCCCATCGTCAAGCACAACTTCCTGGTCAAGGACGTGCGCGACCTGGCCGCCACGCTCAAGAAGGCCTTCCACATCGCGCGCACCGGCCGGCCCGGCCCGGTGGTGGTCGACATCCCCAAGGACGTCTCGCTCAACACCGCGCCCTTCGTCTACCCCGACAAGGTGGAGATGCGCTCGTACAACCCGGTGCGCAAGGGCCACGGCGGCCAGATCCGCAAGGCGGTGCAGTTGCTGCTGCAGGCCAAGCGGCCCTACATCTACACCGGCGGCGGCGTGATCCTGGGCAATGCCTCGGCCGAGCTGCGCGAGCTCACCGCGCTGCTCGGTGCGCCCGTCACCAACACGCTGATGGGCCTGGGTGCCTCGGCCGCCAGCGACCCGCAGTTCCTGGGCATGCTGGGCATGCACGGCACCTACGAAGCCAACATGACCATGCAGAACTGCGACGTTCTGCTGGCCGTGGGCGCTCGCTTCGACGACCGCGTGATCGGCAACCCCAAGCACTTCGCCTCGGTCGAGCGCAAGATCATCCACGTCGACATCGACCCCTCGTCGATCTCCAAGCGCGTGCGGGTGGACATCCCCATCGTCGGCGACGTGAAGGACGTGCTGATCGAGCTGATCGCGCAGATCCGCGAGGCGCAGAGCAAGCCCGACAACGCGGCGCTGGCCGGCTGGTGGAGCCAGATCAACGAATGGCGCAAGCGCGAGTGCCTGCGCTACAAGCCCAGCACCGAGGTCATCAAGCCGCAGTACGTGATCGAGACGCTGTGCGAGCTCACGCGCGACCGCGACACCTACATCACGTCCGACGTCGGCCAGCACCAGATGTGGGCCGCGCAGTACTTCCGCTTCGAGCAGCCGCGCCGCTGGATCAACTCCGGCGGCCTGGGCACGATGGGCGTGGGCCTGCCGTACGCGATGGGCATCAAGCTGGCCAAGCCTGACAGCGACGTGTTCTGCGTCACCGGTGAAGGCTCGATCCAGATGTGCATCCAGGAGCTGTCGACCTGCCTGCAGTACAAGACGCCGGTCAAGATCCTGTCGCTGAACAACCGCTACCTGGGCATGGTGCGCCAGTGGCAGCAGCTGGACTACGGCGGCCGCTACTCGCACAGCTACATGGACGCGCTGCCCGACTTCGTGAAGCTGGCCGAGGCCTACGGCCACGTCGGCCTGAAGATCGAGCGGCCGGGCGACGTGGAAGGCGCGCTGCGCGAAGCGATGAAGCTGAAGGACCGCACCGTCTTCCTCGACATCCGCACCGACCCCACCGAAAACGTCTGGCCGATGGTGCAGGCCGGCAAGGGCATCAGCGAGATGCTGCTGGGCTCGGAAGACCTGTGATCCCCTGAGAGCCGCTGACAGCCCGGTGAGGGCGGCTGGCGTTACCGCGCCACCGCAGCCACCGGGCGACAGCGGCGATCAGATTCCAGCCTCACCTCCCTTTTCCTCAACCTCGAACAGCGTGGCCAAGGGCCGTCGGTTACCGCCGCCGGTCTGAAGAGCGCGCAGGACGAATCCTCATGAAACACGTCATCGCCCTGTTGCTCGAAAACGAGCCGGGTGCCCTCTCGCGCGTGGTGGCCCTTTTCTCCGCCCGCGGCTACAACATCGAGAGCCTCACGGTCGCCCCGACCGAAGACGCTTCGCTGTCGCGCATGACCATCGTCACCAGCGGCAGCGACGAGGTGATCGAGCAGATCACCAAGCACCTGAACCGCCTGATCGAAGTGGTCAAGGTGGTCGACCTGACCGAAGGCGCCTTCACCGAGCGCGAGCTGATGCTGATCAAGGTGCGCGCCGTCGGCAAGGAGCGCGAGGAGATGAAGCGCATGGCTGACATCTTCCGCGGCCGCATCATCGACGTCACCGAGAAGAGCTACACCATCGAGCTGACCGGCGACGCCGGCAAGCTGGACGCCTTCATCGAGGCGATCGATCGCACCGCCATCCTGGAAACCGTGCGCACCGGTACCAGCGGCATCGGCCGCGGCGAGCGCATCCTGCGCGTTTAAACCCCCCCATTTCTGCTGGAGAGAACCATGAAGGTCTTTTACGACAAGGACGCCGATCTGAGCCTGATCAAGGGCAAGAACGTCACCATCATCGGCTACGGCTCGCAAGGCCATGCCCACGCCCAGAACCTGACCGACAGCGGCGTGAAGGTCACCGTCGGCCTGCGCAAGGGCGGTGCCTCCTGGACCAAGGTCGAGAAGGCCGGCCTGAAGGTGGCCGAGGTGGCCGAGGCCGTCAAGGGCGCCGACGTCGTGATGATGCTGCTGCCCGACGAGCAGATCGCCGAGGTCTACAAGCGCGAAGTCGAGCCCAACATCAAGGAAGGCGCTTCGCTGGCCTTCGCCCACGGTTTCAACGTGCACTACGGCCAGGTCATCCCGCGCGCCGACCTGGACGTGTGGATGGTCGCTCCCAAGGCCCCCGGCCACACGGTGCGCGGCACCTACACGCAAGGTGGCGGCGTGCCGCACCTGATCGCGGTGCATGCCGACAAGAGCGGCAAGGCCCGTGACCTGGCCCTGAGCTACGCCGTGGCCAACGGCGGCGGCAAGGCCGGCGTGATCGAGACCAACTTCCGCGAAGAAACCGAAACCGACCTGTTCGGCGAACAGGCCGTGCTGTGCGGCGGTACCGTCGAGCTGATCAAGGCCGGCTTCGAAACGCTGGTGGAAGCCGGCTACGCGCCCGAGATGGCCTACTTCGAGTGCCTGCACGAGCTCAAGCTCATCGTGGACCTGATCTACGAAGGCGGCATCGCCAACATGAACTACTCGATCTCGAACAACGCCGAATACGGCGAGTACGTGACCGGCCCGCGCGTCGTCACCGAAGAGACCAAGAAGGCCATGAAGCAGTGCCTGAAGGACATCCAGACCGGTGAGTACGCCAAGAGCTTCATCCTGGAGAACAAGGCCGGCGCCCCGACGCTGCAATCGCGCCGCCGCCTGACGGCCGAGCACGACATCGAAGTGGTGGGCGAAAAGCTGCGCGCGATGATGCCCTGGATCAAGAAGAACCGCCTGGTCGACCAGTCGAAGAACTGATCGTCAACCAGTCACGGGCCGCGGCGGCCCGGGCCCTGCGGGGCCTGGGTCCCGCGGCCTTTGCACGTGTGCACGGCAGGTGCGGGGTATGCTTTCAACATGAATGATCAGAACGAATCGCTGGCCGCGCAGGAGCCTGAAGACCTGCGCGACCGTCCCCGCCGCAAAGGCATCTACATCCTGCCGAACCTCTTCACGCTGGCCGCCCTGTTCGGCGGTTTTTATGCCGTGGTGATGGCGATGAACGGGCGCTTCGAGCAGGCGGCCATCGGCATCTTCATGGCGGCGGTACTCGACAGCCTGGACGGCCGTGTCGCCCGCATGACCAACACCCAGAGCGCCTTCGGCGAGCAGATGGACAGCCTGTCCGACATGGTGAGCTTCGGCGCCGCACCGGCGCTGATCACCTACGAATGGGCGCTCAAGGGCCTGGGCAAGGCCGGCTGGATCGCCGCCTTCGTCTATTGCGCCTGCGCCGCGCTGCGGCTGGCCCGCTTCAACACCAACATCGGCGTGGTGGACAAGCGCTACTTCCAGGGCCTGCCCAGCCCGGCGGCGGCGGCGCTGATCATCGGCTTCATCTGGGTGATGGACGACGCGGGCTTTCGCGACGCCTATGCGCTGCACTGGCTGGCCTGGTCGGCCTTCGGTGCCACGCTGTACGCGGGCCTGACGATGGTGACCAACGTGCCGTTCTACAGCTTCAAGGACGTGAGCCTGAAGCGCTCGGTGCCGTTCATCGTCATCGTGCTGATCGCGCTCGGCATCGCGGTGATCAACATCCATCCGCCCATCGTGCTGTTCGCGCTGTTCTGCGTGTACGGCCTGTCGGGTTACGGCGTCTACATCTACCGCAAGATGAAGGGCCGGCCGGTGAGCGTGATCGCCACGTCCACCGATGAACCGGACGAACAAGGCCTTCATCGCTAGCCGGCATCCCCCGATGGGGTGTATATTCGCGGCCATGTCGTTCCGCACCGCAACCTTCTCGCTGCTACTAGGCGTGCTCCAGGCGCGCTGAACGATCTCGTCCGAATTTTTTCAAGTTCCCCTCCGGATCAACGGCCCGCCAAGCGCAACGCAGCGGGCCGTTTGCTTTTTGGAAATCCGGCTGCGTTCATCACCTCGAGAGACCACCATGTCGATGTTGAAGAACCCTGCAGCCAAGTACCGCCCCGCCACCCAGATCCAACTGGCCGACCGCCGGTGGCCGAATGCCGTGATCGATAAGCCGCCCGTGTGGTGCAGCGTCGACCTGCGCGATGGCAACCAGGCGCTGATCGAACCGATGGACCCGGCCCGCAAGCTGCGCATGTTCGAGCAGCTGGTGCGCATCGGCTTCAAGGAGATCGAGGTCGGCTTTCCCTCCGCCTCGCAGGCCGACTTCGATTTCGTGCGCCTGCTGATCGAGCGCAACCTGGTGCCCGACGACGTCACCATCCAGGTGCTCACCCAGGCGCGTGACCACCTCATCACCCGCACCTTCGAGTCGCTGGTGGGTGCCAAGCGGGTGATCGTGCACCTGTACAACGCCACCGCGCCGGTGATGCGCCGCGTGGTGCTGGGCCTGGACGAAGACGGCGTGGTGGACCTGGCCGTTCGCCATGCGCGGATGATCCGCGAATGCGCCGAGCGCCAACCGGAGACGGCCTGGACCTTCGAGTACTCGCCCGAGATGTTCTCGAACACCGAGCTGCCGTTTGCCAAGCGCATCGTCGACGCGGTGGCCACCGAATGGCGCGCCACGGCAGCCAAGCCCTGCATCATCAACCTGCCTTCCACGGTGGAGTGCTGCACGCCCAACGTGTTCGCCGACATGGTGGAGTGGATGCACCGCCACCTCGAGCGGCGCGACGGCATCGTGATGTCGATCCACCCGCACAACGACCGTGGCACCGGCACGGCCGCGGCGGAACTGGCCTTGATGGCCGGCGCCGACCGGCTGGAAGGCTGCCTCTTCGGCAATGGCGAGCGCACCGGCAACCTTGACATCGTGAACGTGGCGCTCAACCTCTACACCCAGGGCGTGGCGCCGGGGCTCGACTTCTCCGACATCGACGAGATCCGCCGCACCGTGGAGCACTGCAACCAGCTGCCGGTGCATCCGCGCCACCCGTACGTGGGCGATCTTGTCTATACAAGCTTCTCCGGCTCGCACCAGGACGCGATCAAGAAGGCCTTCGCCGCGCGGCGCGAGGGCGACATCTGGGAGATGCCCTACCTGCCCATCGACCCGATGGACCTCGGCCGCAGCTACGAGGCGGTGATCCGCGTCAACAGCCAGTCGGGCAAGGGCGGCATCGCCTACCTGCTCGAGAACGAGTACGGCCTCGAGCTGCCGCGCCGGCTGCAGATCGACTTCAGCCGCGTGGTGCAGCAGGTGATGGACACCGAGGGCAAGGAGCTGAACGCGGCCGACCTCTGGTCCATCTTCGAGCGTGAATACGGCGTGGCCGAAGCGCACATCGGCCATGTGCAGATCACCGAACAGGACGACGGCCGCGTGACCGTCAAGGCCGACGTGCAGCACGGCGGCCGCAGCCACCGGCTGCAAGGGCAGGGCAACGGCCCGGTGGACGCCTTCGTCAACGGCCTGCGCGCGCTCAGCGGCGCCGACGTGGAAGTGCTGGACTACCATCAGCACGCGATCGGCGGCGGTGCCCAGGCCCGCGCGGCGGCTTACCTGGAATTGCGCATCGCCGGTGCCACGCGTTTCGGCGTCGGCATCGATGCCAACACCAGCACCGCGTCGATGAAGGCAGTGCTCGGCGGCCTGTTGCGCGCCGGACGCTTCCAGCCGCAGGCCGACACCGTCACCGCCTGACCGGCACGCCGCCCGCCCCGACACATCCCAGGCACACCGAGGAGAACACCATGGCCGACAAGCTCATCATCTTCGACACCACCTTGCGCGATGGCGAGCAGTCGCCCGGCGCCTCGATGACCAAGGACGAGAAGCTGCGCATCGCGCGCCAGCTCGAGCGCCTGAAGGTGGACGTGATCGAGGCGGGCTTCGCCGCTTCCAGCAACGGCGACTTCGAGGCGGTCAAGGCGATCGCCGACGTCATCAAGGAGTCGACCGTGTGCTCGCTGGCCCGCGCCAACGACCGCGACATCGGCCGTGCGGCCGAGGCCTTGAAGGGGGCGGCGCGCTCGCGCATCCACACCTTCATCGCCACCAGCGAACTGCACATGGAAAAGAAGCTGCGCATGACGCGCGAGCAGGTGCTCGAGCAGGCGCGGCTGGCGGTGCGCTTCGCGCGCAACCTCACCGCTGACGTGGAGTTCTCGCCCGAAGACGGCTACCGCTCCGACCCCGACTTCCTGTGCCGCGTGCTGGAAGCGGTGATCGACGAGGGCGCCACCACGCTGAACATCCCCGACACCGTGGGCTACGCCATCCCCGAGTTGTACGGCAACTTCATCCGCCAGCTGCGCGAGCGGGTGCCCAACTCGGACAAGGCGATCTGGTCGGTGCACTGCCACAACGACCTGGGCATGGCGGTGGCCAACTCGCTGGCCGGCGTCAAGCTGGGCGGCGCGCGCCAGATCGAATGCACGATCAACGGCCTGGGCGAGCGGGCGGGCAACTGCTCGCTGGAAGAGATCGTGATGGCGGTCAAGACCCGCCGCGACTACTTCGGCCTGGAGCTGGGCATCGACGCCACGCAGATCGTGCCGGCTTCGCGCATGGTCAGCCAGACCACCGGCTTCGTGGTGCAGCCCAACAAGGCGGTGGTGGGCGCCAATGCGTTCGCGCATGCCTCGGGCATCCACCAGGACGGCGTGCTCAAGGCCCGCGATACCTACGAGATCATGCGCGCCGAGGACGTGGGCTGGAGCGCCAACAAGATCGTGCTGGGCAAGCTGTCGGGCCGCAACGCCTTCAAGCAGCGGCTGCAGGAGCTGGGCATCGGCATGGAGTCCGAGGCCGACGTCAACGCCGCCTTCGCGCGCTTCAAGGACCTGGCCGACCGCAAGTCGGAGATCTTCGACGAGGACATCCTCGCGCTGGTGTCCGATGAAAGCGTGACGCCCGACCGTGAGCACTTCCGGCTGCTGGCGCTGTCGCAGCGCTCCGAGATGGGCGAGCGGCCGCATGCCACGGTGGCCTTTGCCGCCGGCGACGTGGAGCACCACGCCAGCAGCGACGGCAACGGCCCGGTGGACGCGAGTCTCAAGGCCATCGAATCCAAGGTGGAAAGTGGCGCCGAACTGCTGCTTTATTCGGTCAATGCCATCACGTCCGGCAGCACAGAATCGCAAGGCGAGGTGACGGTTCGGCTTCAGTTGGGCGGACGCGTCGTCAATGGTGTGGGTGCCGATCCGGACATCGTGGTGGCTTCGGCCAAGGCGTATCTGGCGGCCTTGAACAAGTTGCACAGCAAGCAGGAACGCGTGGCAGCGCAGGGCTGAACGCGTTGCGGAGTGGCCTTCGGGCCACTTGAGGAAGCTTTGCTAAGTTGCTGATCTTGCGTGTGTTTTTTGCTTCGCCTACACTGACTTCTTGACAGGAGCCTGGTGTGGTACGCGCACTGAAATCTTTACGTTTGTTGTGTGTGGTGGGTGCCGTCGCTGCGTCGGTGGGCCTGCTGCAACCCGTGTCTGCTGAAGCCGCCACCCGCAAGCCCGCCAAAGCGGCCAAAGTCGCCAAGAAACCGGTGGCCAAGTCGGTCGCCAGCAGCGCCAAGACCACGGCCAAGCGCCGTGTGGTGCTGGTCGATCCGGAGCCGGTGCGCGCCTCCTTCGGCCAGCTCTACGGCCTGCACAAGGTGCAGGATCCGCTCGACCTCAAGTCCAGCGTGGCGCTGGTGCTCGACCAGGACACCAACGAGGTGCTGCTGGCCAAGAACTCGCAGGCGGTGCTGCCCATCGCCTCCATCACCAAGCTGATGACCGGCCTGGTGGTGGCCGAGGCCAACCTGCCGGCCGACGAGGTGATCACCATCACCCAGGACGACGTCGACACCGAGAAGCACAGTGGCTCGCGTCTGGCGGTGGGCACTCAGCTCACCCGCGGCGAGATGATGCACCTGGCGCTGATGTCGTCGGAGAACCGCGCCGCGCATGCGCTGGGCCGCACCTACCCGGGCGGCCTCGCGGCCTTCGTGGCGGCGATGAACCTCAAGGCCCACCAACTGGGCATGCTGGACACCCGCTATGTGGAGCCCACCGGCCTGTCCAGTTCCAACCAGTCCAGCGCGCACGACCTGGCCGAACTGGTGAAGGAAGCCAGCAAGCATGAGTTGCTGCGCCAGCTCTCCACCTCGCCCGAGCACCAGGTGGAAGTGGGCAGCCGCCTGCTCCAGTTCCGCAACAGCAACGGCCTGGTGCGCAGCGGCTCGTGGGACATCGGCCTGCAGAAAACCGGCTACATCACCGAAGCCGGCCGCTGCCTGGTGATGCAGGCGCAGCTCGCCGGCCGCAAGGTCATCATGGTGCTGTTGGATTCGGCCGGCAAGTACTCGCGCATCGGCGATGCCGAGCGCATCCGCAAGTGGATCACCACCGAAGTGCCGGGCAAGCTGTCGGTCAGCAGCTCGGTCAGCTCGGCGGTGACCCCGTCGGTCAAGTCGGCGCCTTGACGCCGCCGCCTGGGCCCTGCGCGATGCGGTGGCCCAGCGCCGAAGAGATCTGGCCGGCGGTGGCCTTGAGCCGCTCCAGCCAGCCTTCCTCCAGCCGGTCGGCCGGTGCCGAGATCGACAGCCCGGCCACCAGCTTGTTCTGGTCGTCGTAGATGCCGGCGGCCATGCAGCGCACCCCCAGCTCCAGTTCCTCGTCGTCACGCGCGACGGCCTGGTGGCGCACCGCATTCAGCTCGCGCTCCAGCCGGGCGATGTCGGTGATGCTGTTGCGCGTGTGGCCGGCCAGCCCGGTGCGGGTGGCATAGGCGCGCACGCGCTGCGGGTCTTCATGGGCCAGGAACAGCTTGCCCACCGAGGTGAGGTGCAGCGGCGCCCGGCCGCCGATGGCACGCACCACCTGCATGCCCGATCGCTCGCTGTAGCTGCGTTCGATGTAGACGATCTCGTCACCCTGCCGCACCGACAGGTTGACCGGCTGGTGCGTCACCTTGTGCAGCTCGCGCATCGGCGCCAGTGCCGCGTCGCGCACGTCCAGCCGGGCTTTCACCAGGTTGCCCAGCTCCAGCAACCGCATGCCGAGCCGATAACTTCCGGCCTGCGGGCGATCGACCAGGCGGCCGACGGCCATGTCGTTGAGGATGCGGTGGGCGGTGGACGGGTGCAGGCCCGAGCGTTCGCTGATTTCCTTCAGCGAGACGGGGTCCTGGTGTTCGGCCAGTACATCCAGTAGCGCGAAAGCCCGTTCCAGCACCTGGATCGTGGGCGTTTGACCATCGTTTTTTCGCATCCCGATATTGTGAGCCGCTTCTTGAATTTTTGCATGGCGAAACTGCACTCCACGGGCTCGTATCTGCGGCACCTTGTGCTATGCGCACTTTCGATGGTGGCCCTGACGACGGCGGCGCAGGCGGGCCCCGGCGCGTCCTCACCGGCTGCGGCTGCGTCGGCGGAGCGCGGAGCCCCATCCGACGTCGCTCGGGAGGTGGACCGGGAGGCCGAACCGCCGCGCGCGTGGATGGCGGTGCCCCGCAGCCAGGGCCGGCTGATGCCGGCGGACCTGGGCCTGGTGATCAACACCGCCGATCCGTATTCGGTGGCGGTGGGGGCCTACTACATCCAGCGGCGCGGCCTGCAGCCGCAGCAGGTGCTGCGACTGGAGCTGCCGCTGCGCGCCAGCCTGACGCCCGAAGAGTTCGCGCAACTGCGCCAGCGCATCGAGGCGCATTTTGGCGACGCCACCCAGGCCCTGGCCCTGGCCTGGACCACACCGTATGCGGTGCAGTGCCAGTCGATCACCGGGGTGCTGGCGCTGGGCTTCGACCCCGACTTCTGCCGCCGCAGCTGCGATCGCTCCAAGCCTTCGCCGTACTTCAATTCCGCCAGCGGCGCGCCCTGGCGCGACCACCAGCTGCGCCCGTCGATGCTGCTGGCCGCCCGCGATGTGGAGCAGGGCAAGCGCTTGATCGACCGCGGTGTGTCCGCCGACGGCCGGCTGGGCCGGCGCTGGTCGGGCCCGG
The DNA here is from genome assembly GCF_023573145.1 of Aquincola tertiaricarbonis. Classification (GTDB taxonomy): domain Bacteria; phylum Pseudomonadota; class Gammaproteobacteria; order Burkholderiales; family Burkholderiaceae_C; genus Aquincola; species Aquincola tertiaricarbonis_B. The sequence goes on along the minus strand of NZ_CP097636.1, from coordinate 2,470,803 downwards.
CCAACGTGGTGTACCTGTCCACCAGCGACGTCAACCGCAACGTGCGCCACCGGCTGTTTCCGCCGGCCGGGCCGGTGCGGCCGTTGGGCCTGGACGTGCAGGTGCTGCAGGCCGACCAGCCGCGTGACCTGCAGCGGCTGCTGCTGCTGCAGACCGGTGCGGCGCAGCTCAGCGGCCTGGACACGCTGGGCTGGGTGGACGGTGCGCTGGCCGACCACCTGACCTCGTTCGGCGGTCAGCTCGACCGCGTGGGCGGGCAGAGCACCGCGCTGGAATGGCTGGACTCGGGCGCCACCGCCAGCTATGGCACGGTGAGCGAGCCCTGCAACCACCTGCAGAAGTTCCCGCACCCGCAGTTGCTGCTGCTGCATTACGCGCAGGGCGAAACCGCCATCGAGGCCTACTGGAAGAGCGTGGCCTGGCCGCTGCAGGGGGTGTTCATCGGCGAGCCGCTGGCCTCGCCCTTCGGGCCGGTGCTGCCTGCGCCGGCCGTTTCTTCGCCCTCGGGGGTGGTGGGCGGCGGCGTCCAGCCGGTGGTGATGCGCCGCCAGAAGCCCTGAAGGGCCCTGACGCTGCGCCAGCGTCAGGCTGACTGCAGCGCGGCCTGCATCGCGGCTTCCCCCGATATCACCGCGCCTTCCAGCGTGGCGGGGTAGGGGCCGGCCACGTAGTCGCCCGCCGCCCACAGGCCGGGCGCCACATCGGCCGGCGGGCGGTCCAGGCCCGGCGTGCACAAGAAGGTGGCGCGCTTTTCCGCCAGGCTGCGCAGCACCATGGGCGGCGCGGGAAAGCTGCCGGGCGCAAGGGCCGCGAGTGCCTGCGCGCGTGCGGCCTCGCCGGTGGCCTCCAGGCCGCGGGCCACCCAGTCGCGCGCGCCACTCACCACCATCGCCATCACGCCTTCGGTGCCGCGACCCGGGCACAGCGCACCCAGGTCGAAGATGAACTGCGCGGGCGCCTGCGGCCCGTCGTGCAGCGCCATCATCGGCAGCGGCAGGCGGGCGCCGGGGCAGCGCAGGTACACGGTGACGATGGGCTCGTAGTCGAAGGCTTCGGCCCGCGCCGCCCAGGCGGGTGCCAGCGCTGCGGTCAGGCGTGCGGCCTCGCGGGCGGGGGCGGCCAGCACCACGCTGTCGAAGGCCTCGCCGTCCACCTGCCAGCCGGTGCCCAGCGGCGTGAGCGCCTGCACGCGGTGGGCCGTGCGCAGCAGCGCGCCCTGGTGCCGCAACCAGGCTTCGGCCGGTGCCGGCAGCAGCGCGCCCAGGCTGGCACGTGGCAGCAGCAGGTCGGCGCTGCCCGGGCCGCTGAACAGGGCGTCGCGCAGCACCCGCAGGAACACGCGTCCGCTGGCGCGCTCGGCGGGCGTGTTGAGGGCAGCCACGCACAGCGGGTCGATCAGGTCGGTGCGCACCCGCGGCGTCAGTGCGCGTGTCAGCTCGGCCACCGTGCTGCGCTCGTTGCAGGCAAAGCCGCTGGCGCCCCAGCGGCCGGCGGCCAGCAGCAGCGCGGCGCGGTCGCGCCAGCCCCAGCCGCGGTAGCCCAGCACCGCCCGCACGAAGGCAGGGATGGCGGCGCCTGGCGGCAACTGCAGGCCGCGGCCATCGGGGTACACCAGGGCCAGCGGGCGGCGCAGCAGCTGCTGCTCGGGCGCCGCCCCCACCTGGCGCATCAGCGCCAGCGTGCGGCGGTAGGCGCCGATCAGGATGTGCTGGCCGTTGTCCAGCGGCAGGCCGTCCACCGCCACCTCGCGGGCGCGGCCGCCGAGCTGTGGCGCCATCTCGAACAGCGTGACCTGGGCGCCGGCGCGCACGCCGGCCACCGCGGCGGCCAGACCCGCCCAGCCGCCGCCGACGACCGCCACTCGGGTCACGGCGCGTGGGGTCACGGTCAGCGGGCCTGCCAGTTGGTGCGCATCGCGATCCACACCTTGCGCAGCGGCGTCAGTGCGATGCGCTGGTGCAGCACCTGGAAGTCGCTGGCCTCGATCTCGCGCAGCAGGGTGCGGTAGATGTTGGCCATCATCAGCCCCGGGCGTTGGGCGCGGCGGTCGGCCGCCGGCAGCAAGGCGAAGGCTTCGTCGTAGTAGCGGTGGGCGCGCTCGGCCTGGAAGCGCATCAGCGCGGTGAAGCGCTCGCTGTAGCCCCAGGGCGCGCTGCGCTGCAGCAGCTCGTTGGCCTTGACGTCGAACTGCTGCAGCTCCGAAACAGGCAGGTAGATGCGGCCGCGGCGCGCGTCTTCGCCCACGTCGCGGATGATGTTGGTGAGCTGCAGCGCCAGGCCCAGCCTGTGGGCATAGGTGATGGTCTGCGCCTGCGTGCGGCCGAAGATGCTGGCCGCCACTTCGCCCACCACGCCGGCCACCAGGTGGCAGTAGCGCTGCAGGCCGGCGAAGTCGAGGTAGCGGCTTTGCTGCAGGTCCATCTCGCAGCCTTCGATCACCGCCATCAGGTGTTCCGGGCGGATGTCGTAGTCGGTCACGTGCGGCATCAGCGCGTGCATCACCGGGTGGGTCGGGTGGCCGGCAAAGGCCTGCGACACCTCCTTGCGCCACCAGGCCAGCTTGGTGGCTGCCACGCCGGGGTCGTGCACCTCGTCCACCACGTCGTCCACCTCTCGGCAGAAGGCATAGAAGGCGGTGATGGCCGCGCGCCGCGGCGGGGTGAGGAACTTGAACGCGTAATAGAAGGACGAGCCGCTGCGGGCGGCCTTGTCCTGCACGTACTGCTCGGGCGTCATGCGGGCCTCCGTGCCGGCGCGGCCATGGCCGGCATCACCAGCGCCCGCCACAGCAACAGGGGCGCGTCGGCGGCACCCACGGTGGGGCGGCGGCGCAGGCTGTCATGCTGCTGGGCGGCCAGCTTGTCCAGGATGCGCAGGCCACCTTGCACCACCAGCCGCAGCTCCCAGCCCATGCGGCCGGGCAGGCGGTGCACCAGCGGTGCGCCGGCCAGCATGGTCTGCCTGGCCCAGCCGGCCAGCTCGGCCACCAGGCCGCGGGTGGCGGCGCTGGCCTGGCCGGCGGCGGCCTGGTCGGCCAGGGCCTGCAGCGTGAGGCCGTGTCGCTGCGCGTCGGCCAGCGGCACGTAGTGGCGGCCGCGCGGCAGGTCGATGCGCAGGTCCTGCCAGAAGTTGATGAGTTGCAAGGCGGTACAGACGGCGTCGGATTCGGCCAGCGCCGCAGGCGTGTTCACGCCGTACAGGTGCAGCAGCAGGCGGCCGATCGGGTTGGCGGAGCGCGCGCAGTAGTCCAGCAGCGCGGCGCGGTCGGGGTAGGTCAGGTTGTGGGTGTCCTGCTCGAAGGCGCTGAGCAGGTCTTCCAGCGGGCGGCGGGGCAGTGCGTGGCCGTCGATCATCCGTTGCAGCGGGCCGAACACCGGCGCCCACTCGCCCGTGGCAGGGCGGCCGTCGAAGGCATCGGACAGCGCCTGGCGGTAACGCGCCAGCGCGGCGCGGCGTTCCTCGGGCGGGTGGCTGCCCTCGTCGGCCAGGTCGTCGGCGGTGCGCGCGAACCAGTAGATGGCCTGGATCGGCGGCCGCAGGTGCGGCGGGCACAGCCAGGAGGCAACGGGGAAGTTTTCGTAGTGGTCGACGCTCACGGGACGGCGATTGTCCATGCAAGCGGGGGCTTGCCGTCGTCCCCCAAACTTGCAAGCGAGGCCTCAACGTCCACGCCGGCCTGTCGATTGACACTCCACTGGCGGCCCTCCTACATTACTGACCGGTCAGTCAGTACGCAGCGCTGCCCAAAAGCACAAGGACACGACTCGATGCGCCCACCTTTTTTCTCCACCGCCACCGGCCTTGTGTGCCTGGCGTTGTTGAGTGCCTGCTCGCGCCATGAGCCTGCCCCCGAACCGGTGCGTGCGGTGCGCAGCACCGTGATCGCGCCCGCCACCGCCAGCGGCAGCCTGGACTACGCCGCCGAAGTGCGGGCCCGCACCGAATCGCGGCTGTCCTTCCGCGTTGGCGGCAAGATCACCCAACGCGGGGTGGACCTGGGCGACACGGTCAAGGCCGGCCAGGTGCTGGCCCGGCTCGATCCGCAGGACCTGCGCCTGGGCGAAGCCGCCGCGCAGGCGGCGGTGCGTGCCGCGCAGGTCAACTACGACCTGGCCGCCGCCGACCTCAAGCGCTACCGCGAACTGAAGGCGCAGGGCTTCATCAGCGGCGCCGAGCTGGAACGCCGCGAGACCGCGGCGCAGGCCGCGCAGGCGCAGCTGGAACAGGCACGGGCCCAGGCGGGCGTGCAGGGCAACCAGCGTGCTTACTCGGCCCTGGTGGCCGACGCGCCTGGCGTGATCACCAGCGTGGATGCCGAGCCCGGCACCGTGGTGGCGGCCGGCACGCCGGTGCTGCGGCTGGCGCACGACGGCCCGCGCGACGTGGTGTTCTCGGTGCCCGAGGACCGGCTGAACGGCGTGCGGGCCCTGATGGACAAGGCCGGCGCCCTGCAGGTGACGCTGTGGGGTGAAGAGAACAAGCCGCTGCCCGCCACCGTGCGCGAGGTGGCGGCCGCGGCCGACCCGGTCACGCGCACCTTCCTGGTCAAGGCCGACGTCGGCCGTGCCGCGGTGCGCCTGGGCCAGACGGCCACCGTCTCCATCGCGCTGCCGCCGATGGAAGGCGTGGCCAAGCTGCCGCTGTCGGCGGTGTTCGAGCAGCAGGGCCGGTCCACCGTGTGGATCGTCGATGCGGCGTCGATGACGGTGCGTGCGCAGCCGGTGGCGCTGGGCGGCGCCGAAGGCCGCGAGGTGGTGGTGGTGGGCGGGCTGCAGCCCGGCCAGCGGGTGGTGACGGCCGGCGTGCATGTGCTGACGCCGGGCCAGAAGGTCACGCTGTACGCCGAGCCCGGCGCGCCGGCTCAGAGGCCTGCGGCGGCGGCCTCCGCGCCGGTGGCCGCCTCCGTTGCACGCTGACCGACCGGAGCCGCCATCCATGAGCGACCCCACGCCGCTGGCCGTCGAGCCTTCGCGTTTCAACATCTCGCGCTGGGCGCTGGAGCGCCCGGCGCTCACCCGCTACCTGATGATCGTGCTGATGGTGCTCGGCGTGGCCGCGTACTTCCAGCTCGGCCAGGACGAGGACCCGCCCTTCACCTTCCGGGCGATGGTGGTGCAGGCCTACTGGCCCGGGGCCACCGCCCAGCAGGTGGCCGACCAGGTGACCGACAAGATCGAGCGTGCGCTGCAGGACGTGCCGCATGCCGACAAGATCCGCAGCTTCACCAAGCCGGGTGAATCGCTGACGCTGTTCCAGCTAAAGGAAGACACGCCGCCGCGCGAGGTGTCGGGCACCTGGTACCAGGTGCGCAAGAAGATCGGCGACATGCGCGCCACGCTGCCGGCCGGCGTGCTGGGCCCGTTCTTCAACGACGAGTTCGGCGACGTCTACGGCACCATCTACGCGCTGTCGGCCGACGGCTTCAGCGACGAGGAGCTGCGTGTGCAGGCCGAGGCCGTGCGCCAGCAGCTGCTGCGCGTGCCCTATGTGGCCAAGGTGGAGCTGTTCGGCGTGCAGCCCGAAAAGCTGTTCATCGAGATCTCGGCCCGCCGGCTGGCGCAGCTGGGTCTGGACTTCAACCAGGTGCTCAGCCAGCTGGGCGCGCAGAACGCGGTGGAAGGTGCCGGCGTGCTGAACGCCGGCAGCGACAACCTGCAGGTGCGCATCGGCGGCGCCTTCAACTCGGTGGACGAGTTGCGGCAGTTCCCGATCCGCGGCATCAACCCCGCCACCGGCGCCGGCAGCACGCTGCGCCTGGGCGACATCGCCGAGATCCGCCGCGACTATGCCGATCCGCCGGCCACCATGGTGCGCCACCAGGGCCGCCAGGTGGTGGCCCTGGGCATCTCCATGGCCAAGGGCGGCGACATCATCGAGCTGGGCAAGCAGCTGCAGGCCCGCACCGACAAGCTTCGCGCCACGCTGCCCGTGGGGCTCGAGCTGTCGAAGGTGCAGGACCAGCCGGCCGCGGTGTCACGCTCGGTGGGTGAGTTCGTCAAGGTGCTGATCGAGGCCGTGGTGGTGGTGCTGGCGGTCAGCTTCATCAGCCTGGGGCTGCATACGCGGCCGCTGCGCATCGACGTGTGGCCCGGCCTGGTGGTGGCCATCACCATCCCGCTGGTGCTGGCCATCACCTTCGTCACGATGTTCTATTGGGGCATCGGCCTGCACAAGATCTCGCTGGGCTCGCTGATCATCGCGCTCGGCCTGCTGGTGGACGACGCCATCATTGCCGTCGAGATGATGGTGCGCAAGCTGGAGGAAGGCATGGACAAGCTGCATGCCGCCACCTATGCATACGAGGTGACGGCCATGCCCATGCTCACGGGCACGCTGATCACTGCGGCCGGCTTCCTGCCCATCGGCCTGGCCAAGTCGATGACCGGCGAATACACCTTCGCCATCTTCGCGGTCACCACCGCGGCGCTCGTCATCTCCTGGTTCGTGTCGGTGTACTTCGTGCCCTACCTGGGCGCACGGCTGCTGCACACCCGCAGCAAGGTGGAAGGGGGCGAGGCGCATGAGCTGTTCGATTCGCCCTTCTACCTGCGCTTCCGGCGCATGGTGGACTGGTGCGTCGACCACCGCTGGATCACCATCGGCGTGACGGTGCTCACCTTCGCGCTGGGCATCGTGGGCATGGGCAAGGTGCAGCAGCAGTTCTTCCCCGATTCCAGCCGGCCCGAGGTGCTGGTGGACCTGTGGCTGCCGGAAGGCAGCACCATCCAGGAAAGCAACGAGGTGGCCAAGCGCTTTCAGGCGCGGGCGATGAAGGAAGCGGGCGTGGAGAGCGTGACCAGCTGGGTGGGCTCGGGCCTGCCGCGCTTTTACCTGCCGCTGGACCAGATCTTCCCGCAGGCCAACGTCTCGCAGACCATCGTGCTGCCCAAGGACCTGGCCACCCGCGAGCACCTGATGAAGACCCTGCCGGCGCTGCTGGCGACCGAATTTCCGGAGGTGCGCGGCCGTGTCAAGCTGCTGCCCAACGGGCCGCCGGTGCCTTACCCGGTGCAGTTCCGCGTGGTGGGCAGCGACGCGGCCGTCGTGCGCCAATGGTCCGACCAGGCCATGGCCATCCTGCGCGCCAACCCGAACATGCGCGGCGTCAACCACAACTGGAACGAGTCGGTGAAGGTGCTGCGCCTGGACATCGACCAGGACAAGGCGCGGGCGCTCGGCGTCAGCAGCCAGAGCATCGCCCAGGCTTCGCGCACGCTGCTGTCGGGCACGCCCGTCGGCCAGTACCGCGAGGGCGACCGGCTGATCGACATCCTGCTGCGCCAGCCCGCCGACGAGCGCGAAGCCGTCACCTCGCTGGCCAACGGCTACGTGCCCACCGCCAGCGGCCGCGTGATTCCGCTGGCGCAGATCGCCACCATCCGCTTCGACTGGGAGCCGGGCGTCATCTGGCGTGAAGGCCGCCAGTTCGCCGTCACCGTGCAGGGCGACGTGGCCGACGGCCTGCAGGGCCCCACCGTCACCGCCCAGGTGTGGCCGCAGCTGGACGAGCTGCGCCAGCGCATGCCGCCGGGCTACAACATCGAGGTGGCCGGCGCGGTGGAAGAAAGCAGCAAGGGCCAGGGCTCGATCGCGGCCGGCGTGCCGCTGATGCTGTTCATCATCTTCACGCTGCTGATGCTGCAGCTGCAGAGCTTCAGCCGCTCGATGCTGGTGTTCCTCACCGGGCCGCTGGGCATCGCCGGCGTGGCGGCGGCGCTGCTGCTGCTGAACCGGCCGTTCGGCTTCGTGGCGCTGCTGGGCGTGATCGCGCTGATGGGCATGATCATGCGCAACTCGGTCATCCTGATCGACCAGATCGAGCAGGACCGGGCGCGCGGCGTGCCGGCCTGGGACGCCGTCGTCGACTCGGCGGTGCGGCGTTTCCGGCCCATCGTGCTCACCGCCGCCGCCGCGGTGCTGGCGATGATCCCGCTGTCGCGCAGCGTGTTCTGGGGCCCGATGGCCGTGGCCATCATGGGCGGCCTCATCGTCGCCACCGCGCTGACGCTGCTGGCTTTGCCCGCGATGTACGCGGCCTGGTTCCGCGTGAAGCGGGAGCCCGCGCAGGCCGGTTAGAATCCGCGGTTCACAGATCAGCGAGGGGGCGCTTCCGCCCGGAAGCAGCCCCTTCTTTCCATCTAGCGCGGGTGGCGAAATTGGTAGACGCACCAGGTTTAGGTCCTGACGCCAGCAATGGTGTGGGGGTTCGAGTCCCCCCCCGCGCACCACAGTACGCAACAAGAGAGTCGGACAAATGACGGTCACGGTTGAAACCCTCGACAAACTGCAACGCCGGATCACGCTCACGCTGCCGGCCGATGCCATCGCCGGCGAAGTGACGTCGCGGCTGAAGAAGCTGGCCCGCACCGTGAAGGCCGACGGCTTCCGTCCCGGCAAGGTGCCGATGAGCGTCGTGACCCAGCGCTACGGCTACTCGGTGCAGTACGAAGTGGTCAACGACAAGGTCGGCGAGGCCTTCAACACCGCCGCCAACGAAGCCAAGCTGCGCGTGGCCGGCATGCCCAGCATCACCCAGAAGGACGACGCGCCCGAAGGCTCGTTCGCCTTCGACGCCACCTTCGAGGTGTACCCCGAGGTGGTGATCGGCGACCTGGCCGGTGCCGAGGTGGAGCGTGTGTCGTCCGACGTGACCGACGCCGCCATCGACAAGACCGTCGACATCCTGCGCAAGCAGCGCCGCAGCTTCGCCCAGCGCCCGGCCGACGCCGCCGCCGAAGAAGGCGACCGCGTGACCATCGACTTCGAAGGCAAGATCGACGGCGAACCGTTTGCCGGCGGCAAGGCCGAGGGCTTCCAGTTCATCATCGGTGAAGGCCAGATGCTGGAGCAGTTCGACAAGGCCGTGCGCGGCATGAAGAGCGGCGAGAACAAAACCTTCCCGCTGCAGTTCCCTGAGGACTACCAGGGCAAGGACGTCGCCGGCAAGGAAGCCGACTTCCTGGTCACGATGACCAAGATCGAGTCGCAGGTGCTGCCCGAAGTGGACGCCGAGTTCGCCCAGTCGCTGGGCATCGCCGACGGCACCGTGGAAGCGCTGCGCGCCGACATCAAGAAGAACCTGGAGCGCGAGGTCAAGTTCCGCGTGCTGGCCCGCAACAAGGCCGCCGTGATGGACGCACTGGTCGCCGTGTCGCAGCTGGACGTGCCGCAGGCCCTGGTCAAGACCGAGACCGAGCGCATGGTGGAAGCCGCCCGCGCCGACCTGAAGCAGCGCGGCGTCAAGGACGCCGACAAGGCGCCGATCCCGGCCGAGCTGTTCACCGCCCAGGCCGAGAAGCGCGTGCGCCTGGGCCTGGTGGTGGCCGAGCTGGTGCGGGCCAACAACCTGCAGGCCAAGCCCGAGCAGCTGCAGGCCCACATCGAAGAGATGAGCCAGAGCTACGAGAAGCCGGCCGAGGTGGTGCGCTGGTACCTGAGCGACCGCCAACGCATGGCCGAGGTGGAAGCCGTCGTGATCGAGAACAACGTGACCGACTTCGTGCTCGGCCGCGCCAAGGTCAACGACAAGCAGCTGCCCTTCGACGAGCTGATGACCGCCTGACCACCGGCCTGACCCGCAGGTCGACCCGAAAGGCGCCAGGCCGCAAGGCAGGCGCCTTTTCCGTTCTTTGGGGCTGCTCTTGCAGGCCCATAATCGGCCCGCATGTTGGACGTCTACCCCCATTTCGCAAGGACAACTCATGAGCGCGCTTGAAACCACCGGCCTGGGCATGGTGCCCGTGGTCATCGAACAATCCGGTCGTGGCGAGCGGGCCTACGACATCTACAGCCGCCTGCTGCGCGAGCGGGTGATCTTTCTTGTCGGCCCGGTGAACGACCAGACCGCCAACCTCGTGGTGGCGCAGCTGCTGTTCCTGGAAAGCGAAAACCCCGACAAGGACATCCACCTGTACATCAATTCGCCGGGCGGCAGCGTCAGCGCGGGCCTGTCGATCTTCGACACGATGCAGTTCATCAAGCCCGACGTGTCCACGCTGTGCATGGGCATCGCCGCCAGCATGGGCTCGTTCCTGCTGATGGCCGGCGCCAAGGGCAAGCGCTTCGCGCTGCCGAACTCGCGCGTGATGATCCACCAGCCCTCGGGCGGCGCCCAGGGTCAGGCCACCGACATCGAGATCCATGCCCGCGAGATCCTCAAGACCCGCGAGCAGCTCAACCGCATCTACGCCGAGCGCACCGGCCAGTCGATCGAGAAGATCCGCGCCGACATGGAGCGCGACTTCTTCCTGGACCCGGAAGAGTCGAAGGCCTACGGCCTGATCGACCAGGTGCTGGACAAGCGCCCGTAACCGCCGCGCCGGCCGGGCCGTCGGCCGCGGTGCAAGGCCCCGTCAGGGCCTTTGCGCCCGCGCCGACCGGCCGGTGGCGTTGGACTATCATTCCCCTGCATTGACCTTCGCGTCCGCGAACCCCTGAATACCCATGGCCGAGAAAAAAGGCGCTTCGAGCGAAAAGGTTCTGTACTGCTCCTTCTGCGGCAAGAGCCAGCATGAGGTGAAGAAGCTCATCGCCGGTCCGTCGGTGTTCATCTGCGACGAGTGCATCGAGCTGTGCAACGACATCATCCGTGACGAGGTGCCGGCTGAAGGCGCCACGGCCAAGGCCGCCAAGAGCGACCTGCCCACGCCCACGGAGATCAAGACCAGCCTCGACCAGTACGTGATCGGCCAGGAAGTGGCCAAGCGCACGCTGTCGGTGGCGGTGTACAACCACTACAAGCGCCTGAAGCACATGGGCGCCAGCAGCAAGGATGAAGTCGAGCTCAGCAAGAGCAACATCCTGCTGATCGGCCCCACCGGCTCGGGCAAGACGCTGCTGGCCCAGACCCTGGCCCGGCTGCTGAACGTGCCCTTCGTGATCGCCGACGCCACCACGCTGACCGAAGCCGGTTACGTGGGCGAGGACGTCGAGAACATCATCCAGAAGCTGCTGCAGAACTGCAACTACGACGTCGAGCGGGCGCAGCGCGGCATCGTCTACATCGACGAGATCGACAAGATCAGCCGCAAGGCCGACAACCCCAGCATCACCCGCGACGTGTCGGGCGAAGGCGTGCAGCAGGCGCTGCTCAAGCTGGTGGAAGGCACCATGGCCAGCGTGCCGCCGCAGGGCGGGCGCAAGCACCCGAACCAGGATTTCCTGCAGATCGACACGACCAACATCCTGTTCATCTGCGGCGGCGCCTTCGACGGCCTGGAAAAGGTCATCCAGAACCGCACCGAGAAGTCGGGCATCGGTTTTGGCGCCACGGTGCACACCAAGACCGAAAAGCGCGTCTCCGAGGTGTTCCGCGCCACCGAGCCGGAAGACCTGATCAAGTTCGGCCTGATCCCCGAGCTGGTCGGCCGCCTGCCGGTGGTGGCCACGCTGGGCGAGCTGACCGAAGACGCGCTGGTGCAGATCCTGACCGAGCCCAAGAACGCGCTGCTCAAGCAGTACCAGCGCCTCTTCGGCATGGACGGCGTGGAACTGGAAATCCGCACCACCGCGCTGCAGGCCATCGCCCGCAAGGCGCTGGCGCGCAAGACCGGCGCCCGCGGCCTGCGCTCGATCATGGAGCACGCGCTGATCGACACGATGTTCGACCTGCCCAACCTGGACGGTGTGGCCAAGGTGGTGGTCGATGAACACAACATCGAAGAGGGCTCCAAGCCCCTGCTGGTCTACCACGAGGCCAAGGCGAGTGCCTGAGCTGCTGCCTGACGCAGCCACCGCTGTCGGCGGTCTCCTGGAAGCTTCTCATGCGGCCCCGGCGGGCCGCCTTGCAATCCCCTGCTCAAGCCCCACGTCAGCTTGAGAAAGAGAGGTTTCTCAATGTCCGGACATCCCGTTTTGCCCTCGGATCCGATCACGCTGCCGCTGCTGCCGCTGCGCGACGTGGTGGTGTTTCCGCACATGGTGATCCCGCTGTTCGTGGGTCGCCCGAAATCCATCAAGGCCCTGGAAGCCGCCATGGAAGCCGGCCGGCAGATCATGCTGGTGGCCCAGAAGGCCGCCGGCAAGGACGAGCCCAAGGCCGACGACATGTTCGACGTGGGCTGCGTCTCCAGCATCCTGCAGATGCTGAAGCTGCCGGACGGCACCGTGAAGGTGCTGGTCGAAGGCACCCAGCGCGCCAATACGCTGTCGATCACCGAGACCGAAGAGCACTTCGTCTCCGAGGTGTCGCCCATCCCGCCGGCGGTGGACACCAAGCCCGAGATCGAGGCCCTGCGCCGCGCGGTGACGCAGCAGTTCGACCAGTACGTCAAGCTCAACAAGAAGATCCCGCCGGAGATCCTGACTTCGATCGCCGGCATCGACGACGCCGGCCGCCTGGCCGACACCATCGCCGCGCACCTGCCGCTGAAGCTGGAAGCCAAGCAGTCGGTGCTGGACCTGTTCGAGACCGACAAGCGGCTGGAAAAGCTGCTGGAGCTGCTCGAGCATGAAGTCGACATCCTGCAGGTGGAAAAGCGCATCCGTGGCCGCGTCAAGCGCCAGATGGAAAAGAGCCAGCGCGAATACTACCTGAACGAGCAGGTCAAGGCCATCCAGAAGGAACTGGGTGATGGCGAAGAGGGCGCTGATCTCGAGGAACTCGAGAAGAAGATCGCCGCCGCCAAGATGCCCAAGGACGCGCGCAAGAAGGCCGAGAGCGAGCTGAAGAAGCTCAAGCTCATGTCGCCGATGAGCGCGGAAGCCACCGTGGTGCGCAACTACATCGACACCCTGGTGGGCCTGCCGTGGGCCAAGAAGACCAAGATCAAGCACGACCTGTCCAACGCCGAGGAAGTGCTGAACGAGGACCACTACGGCCTGGACAAGGTCAAGGACCGCATCCTCGAGTACCTCGCGGTGCAGCAGCGCGTCGACAAGGTGAAGGCGCCCATCCTGTGCCTGGTGGGTCCTCCGGGCGTCGGCAAGACCTCGCTGGGCCAGAGCGTGGCGCGCGCCACCGGCCGCAAGTTCGTGCGTATGGCCCTGGGTGGCATGCGCGACGAGGCCGAGATCCGGGGCCACCGCCGCACCTACATCGGCTCGATGCCGGGCAAGGTGCTGCAGAGCCTGAGCAAGGTGGGCACGCGCAACCCGCTGTTCCTGCTCGACGAGATCGACAAGCTGGGCATGGACTTCCGCGGCGACCCGTCGTCGGCACTGCTGGAAGTACTGGACCCCGAGCAGAACCACACCTTCAGCGACCACTACGTCGAAGTCGACTTCGACCTGTCGGACGTGATGTTCGTGGCCACCTCGAACTCGATGAACATCCCGCCGGCACTGCTGGACCGGATGGAAGTGATCCGCCTGTCGGGTTACACCGAGGACGAGAAGCTCAACATCGCCCAGCGCTATCTGCTGCCCAAGCAGGCCAAGAACAACGGTGTGCTGGACGACGAGATGGAAGTCACCGAAAGCGCGCTGCGCGGCATCATCCGCTACTACACGCGGGAAGCCGGCGTGCGTTCGCTCGAGCGTGAGGTCTCGAAGATCTGCCGCAAGGTGGTCAAGGGCATCCAGCTCAAGAAGTACGAAGGCAAGGTCGTCGTCACCGAAGAGAACCTGCACGACTTCCTGGGCGTTCGCAAGTACGACTACGGCCGCGCCGAGAAGAAGAACCAGGTCGGTCAGGTCTCCGGCCTGGCCTGGACGGAAGTGGGCGGCGACCTGCTGACGATCGAGGCGGCGGTGATGCCCGGCAAGGGCAACATCATCCGCACCGGATCGCTCGGCGACGTGATGAAGGAGTCGGTGGAAGCGGCGCGCTCGGTGGTGCGTTCGCGGGCGCGGCGCCTGGGCATCAAGGACGAGCTCTTCGAGAAGCGCGACGTGCACATCCACGTGCCCGACGGCGCCACGCCGAAGGACGGCCCCAGTGCCGGCATCGCGATGACCACGGCCTTCGTCTCGGCGCTGCTGGGCATCCCGGTCAAGGCCGATGTGGCCATGACCGGTGAGATCACGCTGCGTGGCGAGGTGACGGCGATCGGTGGCCTGAAGGAAAAGCTGCTGGCAGCCCACCGGGGTGGCATCAAGACGGTGATCATTCCGGAGGAGAACGTCAAGGACCTGCAGGAGATCCCCGAGAACGTGAAGAACAATCTCGACATCGTGCCGGTGAAGTGGATCGACCGCGTGCTGGAAGTGGCGCTGGAAAGCGCGCCGCAACCGCTGCCGGACGAAGAAGCGGTGCCCGAGACCAAGGCAGCCCCAGCTGCCGCGGCCGAGGGCGGCGTGACGCCGGCCGGAATCAAGCACTGAGTTAGTCGGGTATAGGCTTGCAAGCTTTGGTTTGCCTGCCTATACTGCAGAGCTTCGCTGAACGAGAGTTTGGCGGATACGCGGGAATAGCTCAGTTGGTAGAGCGCAACCTTGCCAAGGTTGAGGTCGCGAGTTCGAGCCTCGTTTCCCGCTCCAAACAAAGCACAAAAAGGGAAGCAGCCGCTTCCCTTTTTGTCGAGTGAACCCCGGGTTGCCGGGCGGTGGCGCGATAGCAAAGCGGTTATGCAACGGATTGCAAATCCGTGTAGTCCGGTTCGACTCCGGATCGCGCCTCCAAGAAAATCAAGCAAAATCAAGCACTTACAACGCCCCGCCAGTTGGGGCGTTTTGTTTTCTCTACTCAAAATCGCCTCAAACCGGGTTCGTGCGACCCGGCGCGGGTAGCGCTGCTACCCGTTTGCGGGGTGGTTTGTCCGTCAAGCCCGGTGCACCATGGCGGCCCCGGGCATCCCGCCCGGCCAGCCCCGGAGTCCCATGGCCAGCATCACGCCCCGCAGCGGCAAGTTCCAGCTGCGCGTCAAGCACCGGCTTCTCCCCAAGCCGTTCTTCTTCACCTTCGACACCTACGACCGGGCCAGCACCTACGGCCAGCAGCTGGAGGCGCTGCTGGCGCGCGGCATCGTCCCGCAGGACTTGCTCGAACCGCCGGAGCCTGGCCGGAAAGCGGACCAGCGGCTGTCCGTGGTGATTGGCGAATACCTCAACCTGGCGCCCGTCGCGGAAACTGACGTGCCCCTGTTGCAGTTAATCCGTGGAGAAGTTGGCGAGGCGCGCGTGTCGGATGTCACGGTGCGGTGGGCCGAGGATTACGTGCGCCGGCTGAAGGCCGAGAAAAACCTGGCGCCGGGCAGCATCCGCAAGCGCGTGGGCTCGCTCGGCCGGGTGGTGGACTGGCATATCAACCGCACCACGGAGAAGAACGAAACTCGCCCGCCCAACGCTCTTCGGCTATTGCCCCGGGGGTATTCCGCTTACAACCAGCAGGACGCCGAAAACCTGCCGGATGGGATGCAGCCAAAAGTCGACGTGTCGCGCGGCTTCCGCCTGGGCGAAGAGATTGAGGCGGCCGTGAAGAGGGTGCTGGCGGGCGAGAAGCGACCTGACCGCGAACGGCCTTGGCCTGTGGACCCGGGCTTCCCGGTGCTGTTCGAGCTGATCATCAACACCGGCATGCGCCTGATCGAGTGCTTCCGCCTGCGCGTCGACCAGCTCGACCTGCAGGGCCGGCTGATCCACGTGGAAGGCTCGAAGGGCCACCGCGGCAAGCTCAAGCCGCGCACCGTGCCCATCGGCAGCAAGCTGGCCGAGCAGCTGCGCACCTGGTGCGAGGGGCGCAAGGGCCTGGTGTTCGACTACTGGGACGGATCGCCGGACGACAAGCGCCGGTGCTCGGCCAGGCTGTCGGCCCGGTTCGCCACGCTCTTCGACTACGCCGGGGCGCCGCACCTGACAGAGCATGACCTGCGCCATGAGGCAACGTGCCGCTGGTTCGAGTTGCGGCGGCCCGCCGGCGGGTGGACGTTCAACGAGGTGGAAATCTGCAAGATCATGGGGTGGACGGACACCCGCATGGCGCTGCGCTATGCCTCGCTGCGCGGCTCGGACCTGTCGGCCCGGATGGATTGATGGTGGCCGGCGATGATCCCGGCTTACCGGTCAAGTTGGCCCGTTACGGATGAGGCCACCCATGCGCGCATCATCACTGCGCATTCACCATCACGACTGCGCCCGTTTGCTGGGGTCGGCCTGGTTGCCGTGCACTGCAGAGCCAGGGGTTCGCCCAAGGTTTCAGGCTTGCAATCGCCTTCACGAGCGGGCGCATGCGTGATGGCCCGGCTTGCGCCGGCGCCTTGATTATCCGGTCACTTCCTCCGGGTGATGGTGAACGGCAGCAGGGCCAGCAGCCGGCGCCACCACGGGCGCGCGTGCTTGGCGCGCAGGCGCTCGACCTCCTTCAGCACCGCGGCCTGGTGCCGCTCCTGCTTGAAGATGCGGGCCGCCTCGGCCGCCACCTGCATCGGCCGCGGGCCCAGCGGCGGCTTCCAGTGCACGCCACCCTCCCAGGTGTAGCCCAGCTGCAGGAGGGTGTTCACCGCGGCCACTTCGCGGGCGGTGGTCATCGGTCGGCCTCCGGCGTGGCCAGGCGCGGCAGCACCAGCACCACCTGCTGCAGCGGGCCGTCCTCTTCGTGCACCGCGCGGAAGTAGTCGCCCATGGCCGGCGGTATGTAGGGCGCCCACGCCTCATAGCCGGTGGCCACCCAGACAGCATCGTCTTCGCTGTCGGTGATGTAGCCCTCGCTCGCGTCAGCGTTCAGCACGGCGTGCAGCTGGGTGTGCGTGGCGTCCGTGCCCAGGATGTGCTCGCGGATGGTCAGCAGGCTCTTTGCTTCAGCCGGGGACACGGCGGCGCGGAGGTGATCCAGCGCCTGCAGGACCGCCACCGGCACGGCGCGGGCGATGCGCCTGACGTGCGACTTGTCCAGCGGATCGCGCGGGGCCTGCGTCACACGGGTTTCGCAGCCGGCGCACATGGTGGTGCAGGGGTTCGCGCAGCTCATGCCGGGTCCACCTGCGGCTCGCCCATCACCGGCATGGCCGGGTGGGGGGTGAAGTGGGTGTGGTAGCCGGGCCAGTCGTCGCAGTTGGGATGCCCCACGTAGCAGGCCTCCTCGACCGGGAATTTCCACCACAGGCAGTCGCCCATCGACTCGTCCCACTCTTCGAGCGGGCGCGCGACGGCGGCGCCGGTTTCGAGATAGGCCACCAGCTGCTGCGCGCTTTCAATGTGCAGCGGCACGCCGATGGCCAGGTTGTGGGGCTGGTCCATGTCGATGCCCTTCAGCACCGTGGCCAGCTTCGGGGCGCTCATCAGGGCGACGATGCCCACCAGCCGCATCACATGGTCGATGTCGATGCCGGCCGCCGCTGTCTTCGGGCCTTGCCGCACCACGGCGTTCAGCATGCGCGTGGCGGCCTCCCACTCGACGGCGCGCAGCATGCCGAAGACATTGCGGCCGGCCGGGTCGGTCAGGTCCGCAGGGGCGCGCGGTGCATGGGCCGGGCCGGCGGTGAGGGCCACGCCCATCAGCTCGGCAGCGCCCATCGCCGTGTGATCGACCAGCAGGGCCGTGTTGTAGTCGCTCATCGTCCTTCCTTCTTGCAGTTGTCGCCCTTGCGGTCATCGCACTTGGGCTTCTTGGTGGTAGAGCCGAAAAAGGGCACCCAGGACCAGGCCGGCGCAGTGGGTGCGGCCGCAGGCGGCTGGGCAGGCTTGGCCGGTACCGGCGCCGGCTTCGGCGCCGGCGTGATGGGCCGGGCCGGCGCAGGGCGCGGCATCACCGGGATGGGCCGGGCCGGAACAACGGTGATGGCGTGGGCCGATGTCGCCACGAGAAGGGCGATGGCCAGCGCGATAGGTGTCAGTCGCATGGTGCTGGTGGTGGTCAGGAGAGGGAAGGAAGGGGCGGCGGCGCACGGCGCTTCGGCGCGGCCCGGCCGGCCGTGGCCACCGCGGCGCGCGGGGCCGGCGCGCGGCGGGCAGCGGCTTCGCGCATGGCCAGCTCGTTCAGCGCCTGGTGCAGCGCCTCGGCCGGGAAAACCCAGCTGCGGCCGATCTTGATGCCCGGCAGGTCGCCGGCCACGGCGCGGTCTTTGACGGTGGTTTCCTCGCAGTCCAGCAGCTCGGCCAGCGCGGAGGTGGTGTAGACGTGTTGCATGTCGGTGGTCGCAGCTCTCACGGCTGGCGGCGCTCGGCCGCCATGCGTAAGAACCCGGGGCTCTCACCCGGCCCACCGGTCCAGCTGCAGGGCATCACTCCTATGGCAGCTGGCCAGCTCCCTGGCACATTCGTCAGCGTGGGCTATCGCTGTTGAAAGGGCCTGTCTCCCAACAGGCGGCACCGGGTCGGATGTGCCATCGTGGTTCCCGGTGCGGTCATAAGGATCAGCCGGCGGGCGTGTCGGTCAGCTCGGCCGGAAGCCGGATGGGCTGCGGCTCTTGCGAGACTTCAAACAGTGCGCCGCTGGCCTCCGCGAAGAGTTCATCGAAGCGGACCAGCAGGCTGGCCAAGCCCTCGCGCAGCTCGGCGTTGTCGGCCTCCAGCTGCGCCACGCGCGCCTCCAGCTGCGCCACGCCGCCACCTGCCTTGGCCTCTTGCGCGGCCTTGAGGTTGTTGGGGATGTTCAGCGCCTCGCGGGTCTTCTTGACCTGCGCGGCCGACACCGGGAACCCCAGCTCGGCGCCAGCTGCATCGGCAAAGTCGATGTCGCTGAGGCCGCTTTCCACGTAGTGCTCGGCGGTGTAGTTGCCCAGGGCAATCACCTGCGCGGTGTTGTGGTGCGCGCGGGCGGCCATCAGCTGTTCGCCTGCGCGAAGGTGCCGGTCAGCAGGGGCACGGTGCCGAGGCCGACGCGGGCCTGTTCGATCAGCTCGTTGCCAGCTTGCTCGACGGTCTTGTCGGCGCGCAGCAGTTCATAGCTGAAGGTCACCTTGCCTTCGCGCACGCGGTAGCGCAGGCGGGCTTCGATCTTCCACGCCGTGGCATTGCGGAACACCGGCACGCCGATGGCGAACTTCTCGAACACCGTCATGCGCTGGATGGTTTCGTCCTTCTCTTGGTCGACGTATTCCAGCTTGATGCCACCCGACTGCAGCCGGGTGTGGGTCTTCAGGCGCATGTCCGCCGAGGCCTCGAACTCCGTGGCCATCTTGAGCATGTCCAGCGAGCTGGGGAAGCCGTCGCCGCCGGTGATGTCGTCCTGGTTGCGCTCGATGAAGAGGGCGAAGTCCAGCTGCGACATCGGCTTCTCGTTCATCGCCTTCCAGCGCTCCCATTCCACCGACAGCGACGGGGCATAGACGGCCCGGAAGCCGCGCCAGCCCGCATCCGTGGTGCCGTGGTCATCCATCACCGCCTGGATGGACAGCTTGGACTGGTCGATGTCGAAGCCGGCCCAGGCCACGGTGTCGTTGCTCTTGTGGCGCTCCACGAACGCCAGGAAGCTGGGCATGTCCTGCAGTTGCGCGGTGCCGCGCTTGCGCCGCGGGTTGTCCAGCAGCTTCTCGGTGTCCACCGTGAGGTTGGTGTAGCCAGGCGGCAGGGCATACGTCACCACGCGGTCATCGACCTTCGGCTTGGTGGTGTCCAGCACCTGCGGCTTGCGCGCCTCGCGCACCAGCACTTCAGCCAGTGCGCCTTGATCCTTGATGTTGTCCATGTCTTGCTCTGTTGGTGGTGGGGAAAGGGTGGGTTAGGTCGCGGTGCGCAGCTCGCGCTCGCGCGGCGCTTCCTCGACCTGGCGCAGCTCCAGCTTCTGCTGCTTGGGGTTCTCCTGCACCAGGTTGCCGTTCGCGTCGGGCCACATGAGCGTCTCGTCCGGCTTGACCTTGGGCATCTTGGTGGTGACGGTGCCGGCCAGGGCCATCACGCCGCCGGCCGACTTCTTGATGGCGATGGTGAGCGTGATGGAGCCGGCGCCGCCGTTCTCGTCCAGGTGACGAACCAGCTTGTTCAGCTCGACGCTGGCGGTGTCGTGGAAGGCGCCGCCTTCGATGACACGAAGGGTGTCGTTAATGGGTCGGATCATGGTGGTGGTGCTGTTGAGGGGCGCGCGGCCCCGTGGTTGAAGAGCCGCTAGAAGGGGATGTCGTCGTCCATGTCATCGAACCCGGTGTTCGACTTCGGGGCCGACTGCTGGCGCTGCTGCGGGGCCGGGCGTTGCTGCTGCTGGCGCTGCTGGCCATAGCCGCCGCGCTGCTGTCCACCGCCGCCGCCGCGCTGCTGTTCGCCATCGCCGCCGCCTTCGTCGTCGCGCCGGCCGCCCAGGAACTTCACTTCCTCGGCCACGATTTCCGTGGTGTAGTGGGTGGCGCCGTCCTTCTCGTACTGGCGCGTGCGCAGGCGGCCCTCGATGTAGACCGTGCGGCCCTTCTTCAGGTACTCGCCGCACACCTCGGCCAGCTTCCCGAAGACAGCAATGCGGTGCCACTCGGTTTCTTCCTGCTTTTCGCCGTCGCGGCTCTTCCACGTGCGGGAAGTGGCGATGCTGAAGTTGCACACGGCGCTGCCGTCATCGAAATACTTCAGCTCCGGGTCGCGGCCCAGGTTGCCGATCAGAAGTACGCGGTTGACAGTCATCAGGCGGCCTCGACCATCGACAGGGCCGGGCCGGGGCGCAGCTCGGACGGCACGAACACCGGCTGCGCGGGGCGAGGCGTGCGGCCACGCAGGGCGCAGTACACGTCCCAGGTGCGCTGGGTGTCGCCGCCGCAGTAGCGGGCCACCTTGCCAATTTCGCCGCGCTTGATGAAGTCCCACACCATCGAGCCGTCGATCTCTTCGCCGTCCAGCTCGGCGCCCTTGCGGTCGATGCCGAATATTTCGCACAGCTTGTCCAGCTTCACGCGCTGGTGGTGGTCACCGGTCCACAGGTACATGGTGTCCAGCACCGCGTCGTCCCACGGGCGCAGCACGCGCATGAAGATTTCAGGCAGGCGCACGCCCAGCAGCAGCGAGCGCTGGCGCATGAAGCGGCGGTCGAACTCGGTGTTGTGGCCCAGCAGCTGGTGGCCCTGGTGGTGGCCGGTCAGCTTGCGCCAGGCGCGCACGAACTCGTTCAGCAGCCAGGCCTCGTAGCCGGGCTCCATCCACTGCTCATCGAAGAGGCTGATGGGCGCGTCGGAACCGGGCTTCAGCGCGATCACGGCCAGCTGACCATGCGCCGCATCCAGCGACGTGGTGCGCACGGCCTCATCCTTCTTGCGCTCGCCCTCGAAGAAGATTTCGCTCTTCTTCGCGTTGCCCACGTCGCGCCACCAGGCGGTGATCTTCTCTTCGTCCTTCCAGTTGGACGGCGGGGCCACCTCGGAAGCCTTGAGCTGGTAGGACCAGTCGATGTCCTTGGTCAGGCGCTCGATGACCTCCGGGTCTTGCGTCGGGATGGTTTCGGTGTCCACCACGATGGGCTCAAGCGCGATGGGATTGGTGGGTGCGGTGTCGTTCATTACTTCTTCGCCTTGGTGCTGGCGCTGGTGGTGGATTCGGCGGCGGGGGTGCTGGCCGGCTGGGCCAGGCGGCGCGACGTCGCTTCAGCGGCTTCCTTCAGCAGCGCGTAGGCGTCGGTGTCACGGCGCTCCTGCGCGGCCTTCTTGGCAGCGGTCCACGCGGTGCTGGCGGCCTTGCCGTTGTGCGCCTCTTGGATGGCCTGCAGGTGCGAGGCGTACCAAGGCGGGTTATCCGGGTCGTAGGCCGCGGCCGCCGGCTCCTTCTCGGCCTCCTTCTCGGCCTCCTTCTGCTGGGCCGCCTTGCGGGCGCGTACCTCGTTGAGGTACTTGTTGTCATCGAACATGCTCATGTGCACGTCCGCGCCGAACCCCAGCCAGGACAGCGCCTTGGTCATGGCGTCGGTGAGCGACTTCTTGGGCGCCTCTTCGTCGGTGTAGGCCCCGTACTTGTTGGTGCCCACGAAGGTGGTCTGACCGAAGGCCGGCACGCGGCCATCGGGGTAGCGCAGCTCGATCTGCAGCACGTGGATCAGCTCGCGGCCGATGACTGTGACGCCATCCTTGGCCACGATGGGGGCGCCTTCCAGCATGCGCTCGCTGATGATTTCCGGCCCCCATGCGCCACCGATCGGTCCCCACAGCTCAGTGGCGCAGCGAACCAGGTAGACAGCGTTGATCGCCGTCCCCTCGAAACCGCCGCTGCGTTTGAAGGGCTTGGTGTGGGCCGGGTCCGGCGTGCGCACGGAGTCCCACAACGTCAGGTTGTTGCGCTGCAGCTTCGCGGGTGCAGCAGCACCGGCCGGGGCCTGCGGCGCGGCCACCGCGCTCACGTCCTTGCCCGCGCTCATGCCAGCGCCCCAATGCCCCAGCGCACAGCTGCGGCCAGGCCGAAGGAAAAAGCCAGCAGCACCAGCACCCGAAGGCCGGCGCGTGCGCGGCGCTCGATGACCTTGTGCCGGCGCAGCAGCGCGGCCTGCACAACGCAGGCGTCGTGATCGAGCGTGGAAGGCGTGGCGCCGTAGGCGCTGACGAGAAGGCCCTGCCCGGTGGGCACGCGGCGGGGAGCCGCTGGGGTCTTGGGCGCAGGTGCGCCGATGGCCGCCATCCCGGCGGCGTGCGTAGAACTCATGATGCCCCTTTCCCGTGCGCAACAGTGCGCACAGGAAGGAGATTAGAGATTCAACGCACGAACGTCAAGAGGTACTAAGCGAGTGGAACGGTTGCTGACGTGACAACCCCTAGGATTTGATCCAGGGTCACCTTCGGCCGGCTGTAGTTGTTGTTCATCGGGCGCAGGTAGTAGAAGCCGCTGTCTTCAATGAGCTGGCGCACCGTCGCGCTGGCAGAGCCGTCAAGGCGCGCCACCACGATGTTGCCCGGCATGGGCTTGCGCTCCGCGTTGACGACGACGATGGTTCCCGAAGGAAGCGAGACATCACCAGGTGAGCTCGCAACCATCGAGTCTCCGACGAGACGAACTGCGAACTGCCCCTCTGCATCGAGAGCGACGGGAACGGTCTTCGTAGAGTGATTCATGAGATTGCTACCGACCTCTTCCAACTGCAGAAGAGGTAATTCCTTGGACTTCGGTAGCTGGATGCGTTCTCCGTCATCCGTATCGAAGTAGCTCGAAGGCAGGCCCGCAGCATCGGCCAGGCGCCTGAAAGCCGCTTCGCCGCCGGGATAGTCCTCACTCATGAGTTGGGAGACATAGCTACGGGTCTTCCCGATGATCCGGCCGAAGGCGGCAGGGCCATCGTGCCGCGCAACCAGCTCGCGCAGCTTGGCCTTCCTATGCAGTGTCTTTGCGTCCATGTCCATGAGTATCCCTGTGCGTGGTTAGACTTTTGTTGACATCATCCGTTTAATGTCTCTACTCTTCACCCCTCTTACGGGGGGATAGAAGGGTGCAAGAAGGTCAAAATTTGCCGCGCCGTCGCAAGAGCGGCCGTCGCAAGGGTGCCAATGCAGAGCGCACGATCTTCGCGCTGCTGACATCGGAGCTGCAGCTGGCCAAGCCGTTGCAGCGCAACTTCAACCAGGCCCGCGATGGTGGCGCCGACGATGCTGGCCAGTTGCCCGGCTGGGCCATCGAGGTCAAGCACGTGGCCAAGCTGGCCCGGCCGACCTGGTGGCGGCAAGCCATCAGGCAGGCCCAGGGTGTGGGCCGGCAGCCGGTGCTGTTCTACCGCCTGCGCAAGGCGCGCGGCGCCCCTGAGACTGCGGCCTGGCGCGCGGTGGTGCCCGTGGCGGCCCTGACGTGCCTGCCGTCGATGGACGCGGTGCATGAGGTCTTCTGCGAGGCTGTGCACGGCGCCGATGTCTCGTTCGATGCGGCCGTGCAGGTGCTGCGCGCGCCGGTGCGGCCGTGAGCCGCGGCCGGCCGCCGGTGATCCGGCACAAGCGCCAGGGCAACGCGATGTTCCGCAACCCGGTGTGGGGCATGGCCCCCAAGCCGTTGCTGGAGCTGGAGCTGGCCGAGCGCTCTTCCACCGCGGCCGTGCTCGACGGCAAGGGCACGGTGGCCGAGCTGGAAGTGCTGCAGGGTTCCGCGTTGTCCGCGGTGCTGGCCCTGCGCCTGTGCGTGGACGGCACGGTGCCCCACCAGGTGGAGCCTGCAGCGCTGAAGGAATCCCTCGGCCTAGCTGAAGACCGCGCCCGAGCGGTGCTGTCGATGGTCCGCCGCTACATGGACACCGGCAACGTGGGATGCAGCGGCGAAGAGCGCGCGCAGATCGCGCTGCTGACCGACGAAATCCAGAACCTGCGCAAGGTGCTGCCGCGCCGCGCCTGGATGGAAGCCACATCGCGCATGGTGGCCGGCGTGCAGGTGGTCATCCCCGGGGCCGCCCTATGAGCGACCGCCGCGCGCTCACCAGCAAAGAGCTGGACCGCTTCGAGTACCGCATGGGCCTGTTCAAGCGCCGCGGCCTGTCATCGGACGAGGCCGAGACGCTGGCCGACAAGCTGGCCTCGCGCGACATCGACTGCGACGACCGCCGCGTGTGTCTGGAGTGCAAGCACATCCAGCGCGACGGCAAGTGCTTCGCCGCCCAGCAGGGCCGCCTGCACAACGCCCCCACCTACTACACCCCCGTGCGCACGATGCTGCAGCGCTGCGAGGGGTTCGCCTGGCAAACCCCCGCATGAAGATCAACCGCAACCTCATCCGCATCGACGGCGGCACTCAGTCGCGCGTGGCCATAGACGAGGCCGTGGTGGCCGAGTACGCCGACCGCTACGCCGTTGGCGACTACATGCCGCCGGTGGTGCTGTACTTCGATGGCGCCCACTACTGGCTGGCCGATGGCTTCCACCGGTACCACGCGGCCGGCCGTGCGCAGCTGCTGCAGATGGACGCCGAGGTGCACAACGGCACCCGCCGCGATGCGGTGCTGCATTCTTTGGGTGCCAACGCCGCGCACGGGCTGCGCCGCTCCAACGCCGACAAGCGCAAGGCGGTGATGATGGTGCTGACGGACGCCGAATGGGCGAAGTGGAGCGACCGCGAGATTGCCCGCCGCTGCCAGGTGACGCACCCGTTCGTGGCCAGCATCCGCGCCTCACTGGTAGCCGTTTCCAGTGAGCCCGCCGCGGAGCGCACCTACACCACCAAGCACGGCACGCAGGCCAAGATGGACACGGCCGGCGTGCGTGCGGCCAACGTGGCCCGCGCCGCGGAGCCGCCGCCCGCGGTGGGCCCGTCCACGCTCACCGTGCAGCAGCAGGCCATGCCCGTCATTGCGCCGGCCGAGCGCCCGGCCCAGGCCGTCGCCAAGCCCGCCGCGCCGGCGGGATGGGTGGCCGCCCCGGCTCCGGCCCCGGCCGCGTCGGTGCAGCAGCCGACCGCCGAGGAGGTGGCCGAGGACGCCTATGGCGACGACCCGGCCGAGCTGCTGGGCGCAGCCTACGCGCGCATCACGGAGCTGGAAGAGCTGGTGGAAGCGGCCAAGGCCGACGACCAGAAGGCCGAGACGTTGAAGTGGCGCCAGCTGTACGCCGATTCGTCGCGCAAGCAGGCCGAGGCCCAGGCCCGCGCCGCCGACTACCAGCAGGAGCTGCAGCGCATGTCCGACCGCCTCTTGCGCATCTGCAAGCTGTTCAACGAGCGCGACACGTCCAAGGCAGTCGCGCTGGTGTCGGACTTCGTGCGCAAGCACACGCCGAAGTGATGGCGCCGGACCTGTTCACCGCAGCCGGCGCCGACGCTGGCCAGCCCGCCACCGCGCTCAAGCCGGTGGCCGAAGCAGCCATGCAGGTGCAGCTGCGCGATTACCAGCTGCAGGCAGTGGAGCAGGCCCGCGAGGCCATCCGCAACGGCGCACGCAACGTGCTGATCGTCGCGCCCACCGGCGCCGGCAAGTGTCTTGGGCGCGGCACGCCCGTCCTGATGGCTGACGGAAGCGTCAAGCCTGTGGAGGACGTTCGCGTGGGAGACCGCCTGGCTTCGCCCACGGGCGGCGTGCGGACGGTCCTGGCCCTTGGCCGAGGCCGCGAGCAGCTCTACCGGGTGGTGCCGACGAAGGGTGATCCCTATGTCGTGAACGCGAGCCATCTGCTGTCGCTGCGCAAGACACCCGGTAGCGATGGGTTGCGACTGGCGGACGGCGCTCACATCCACCGAGACGCTGACGTTGTGGCGGTTGAGGCCGCCGTGCTTGCCGCATCCAACGCGACGGCGCGACATGCACTGAAAGGCTGGCGCGCAGGAGTTGAGCGCTTCGACGGTCAGTGCACAGTTCTGCCTGTGCCGCCCTACGTCCTCGGGGTTTGGCTGGGCGACGGCACAACTGGCCGGCCAGAAATCACCAAGCCGGAGGGCGCTGTTTCGTTGGAGTGGAGCGCGTGGGGCCGCTCGCTGGAGCTTCGGTGTGTGCGCGAGGACGCCGCCGGCACCAGGTGCCCGACATGGAGGCTCACGAACGGGCGTTCTGGCGGCGCCGAGAACGCTGCCGCTGCTGCACTGGACGCCATCGGCGTGCTGCAAGACAAGCACGTTCCGCGGTGCTACCTCACCGCCAGCAAGCGGGACCGTCAGATGCTGGTGGCCGGACTGCTTGACACAGACGGTTCCGTTTCCAGGGGCGGCTTCGACTGGATCAGCGCCAACTATCAGCTGGCGCAGGACATGGCGTTCCTGTGTCGCTCGATTGGCTTGGCCTGCTACATCACCGAGTGCACGAAGGGCATCCGCGAGAGCGGGTTTGTCGGCACCTACTGGCGGCTCAGCATCAGCGGCGACTGCAGCGCGCTCCCGACCCGTGCGAAGCGCGCGCCAGCGCGCCAGCAAAAGAAGCGCCACGACGTTCACGGCTTGTCCGTCCAGCCCATCGGTGAGGGCGATTACTTCGGCTTCGAGATAGACGGCGACCGCCTGTTCCTGCTGGGCGACTTCACCGTGACGCACAACACCGTCATCGCCTCCT
Source organism: Aquincola tertiaricarbonis (assembly GCF_023573145.1). Classification (GTDB taxonomy): domain Bacteria; phylum Pseudomonadota; class Gammaproteobacteria; order Burkholderiales; family Burkholderiaceae_C; genus Aquincola; species Aquincola tertiaricarbonis_B. The sequence continues at coordinate 2,444,090 of NZ_CP097636.1, read as the reverse complement.
ACCTGATCGAGAGCAACCGGAACAAGGGCAAGCGCTCGAACTTCGTGGTCGACCGCATCAGCCTGGTGCAGCAGACGAGCGACACCTTCGACCGCTACGGCATCAACCACGGGATCATGCAGGCCGACCACTGGCGGTACCGGCCCGAGCAGCCCACGCAGCTGGTGAGCGTGGGTACGGCGCGCAAGCGCGGCTTTCCCGATTCGCACCTGGACCTCATTGACGAGGCCCACACCATCGACGCCGCCGTCAAAGCCCGCCTTGAAGAGCGCGCCCGCGTGTCGATCGGTCTCACCGCCACCCCTTTCACCAAGGGCCTTGGCCAGCTGTACGACGCGGTGGTGAACGTCACCACGACGCACGCGCTGATCGAGCAAGGGTTCCTGGTGCCCTACCGCATCTTCGCGTGCACCGAGCCCGACATGGGCGGTGTGAGCCTCAAGAGCAGCGGCGAGTGGAACGACAAGGAAGCCTCCGACGCTGCGCTGCAGGTGGTAGGCGACGTGGTGGAGGAATACCTGAAGCGGGGCGAGGGCAGGAAGTTCATCTGCAGCGCTGTGGACACGGCCCACGTGAACGAGCTGGCCCGCCAATTCCTGGCCGCCGGCATCAACGTGGCCACCTACACCTACAAGGACCAGGAAGAGGACCGGGCCGAGACGGTCAACGAGTTCCGCAAGCCGACCAGCACCATCCGTGGCCTCATCACCGTGACTGCCGCGAGCAAGGGCTTCGACGTGCCCGACATCGGCTGCGTGATCGTGGCCCGGCCGCTGCGCAAGAGCCTGGCTGAGTTCATCCAGTTCCTCGGCCGTGGCCTGCGCATCTTCGACGGCAAGACCGATTGCATCGTGCTGGACCACAGCGGCAACACAGCCCGCTTCTGGAAGCCGCTGCAGCAGTTCTTCGAGCACGGCGCCCTGGACCTGAGCAAGGCGAAGAAGGCCGAGCGCACCGAGGCGCAGGAGCAGGAGGTGGAGCTGGTGACGTGCGGCAACTGCAGTCACATGCACCGCTACGCGCCGGCCTGCCCGCAGTGCGGCCACGAGTACCCGCGCAAGAAGGCCATCGAGCACGTGCCGGGCACCCTGAAGGAAATCCTGGCCACCAAGAACCCCAGCCTCATGAAGCGCGAGTTGTGGCCCCAGGTGGTGGACTACGTGCTGAAGAACAGTCCGCGGGCCGACGCGGAGAAGCTGCAGCGCAAGGCCCAGGCGCTGTACCGCGACCTCACCGGCGAATGGGCCATGGGCCGCGTGAACACCACACGCCCGGTTCAGTGCAGCCCTGAACTGGCCGGCAAGCTGCGCGCCAAGCAAATCCGCTTCGCGCACGGCAAGGGCCGAGGCGCAGCTGCACCCAACGCACGCGGTGCCAGCCGGGCGCAAAGGGGCGGCGCTTGAGCGGCACCTTTGAGGAAGCGCTGCACGCCGCCGGCCTGCGCCCGCGCGACGTCATCCCCGATGGCCTGTGGCACCGCTGCCCGACCATCGACAAGCCGAAGAAGAAGAACGGGGTCTACAAGCTCGACGTGTGCGGCAGCAAGGGCTGGTACCGCAACTGGGGCGACCCGGTGCTGGGCGTGGCGTTCTGGAAGCAGGACGGCCCGGCCCGCACGCTGCGCCGCGTGGACGAGGCCAAGATCGCCGCGGCGCGCGAGCGCGACCGCCGCAACCGCATCGAAGGCATCCGAAAGGCCCGCGCGCTGTGGGCCGCCGGCACGCCGATGCGCGAGCTGCACCCCTACTTGCGCGACAAGGGCCTGCAGCCTCGCGGCTGCGCCCAGCTGCGCACGTGGCGCGGCTGGCTGCTGATCCCGGTCATGGTCGACAACAGCCTGCTGAACGTGCAGCGCATCGGCGCCGATGGGAAAAAGCTCTTCGTGAAGCACGCGCCCGTGAAGGGTGGCTGCTACGTGCTGGGCCGCCCTGACGCGGCCGTGACGGCCTTCTGCGAGGGCTTCGCCACCGGCCTGGCCGTGTACCAGTCGGTGCGCCACTGCCGCGTGGTGGTGGCCTACGACGCCGGCAACCTGTTCCCCGTGGTGGAGCGCTTCAAGCCCACCGGATCGGTGGTGCTGGTGGCCGACAACGACCACGGCACGCTGGCCCGCCGCGGCTTCAACCCGGGCCTGCAGGCCGCCCGCAACGCGGCCGAGCTGTGCGACGCCGGTGTGACCTGGCCGGAAGGCATCGAGGGCACCGACTTCGCGGACACGCTCTACGAGTGGGGAGAGGGCGCTGCAGGCCGCATCGAGCGCCAGGTGCTGGCTGCCGCCCGCTTTGTCTTCAGGGAGTGCGCCTTGTAGTCCGACCACAGCGCACTCCGGGCGCACAACACACGAGCCTGCATGGGCTGCACGGAAGAGAACACCGGGGCACCGCGCCCCCGACAACAACGCGGTACCGGACTGGCGAAAGCCTAGGGGGCAGATCCCGAACGATTCCGGCGGCAGGCGAGTTTCCACGGCCGAGGGCGGTGTTGCGACACCGAAGGTGGAAATCCCGAAAGGGGGTGGCGCCCAGCTCACCCGACCCCGTGGGGGGTAGGGGGGGCTTTAGGTGGAAAGAGGAAAGAACTGCAGAGGTAGGAGAGGAATGTCTGTCCCAACGATCAATCTCGAAGTGATGCTGGCCAACTGGTCGGAGTCGCACAGCAACGGCGCGAAGGTCACGTTCTGGCTGGCCGACCCGGCCGACCTCGACGTCTTCCGCACGCTGACCGTGCGCAAGGGCAACCGCGCTGGCCAGCGCTTCATGGCCGTGTTCGCGCTGCTGGGCGATGGTGAGACGCCCGAGCCCATCCCAGGTGTGCACGTGCCCGACCAGGCCGCAGCTGGCCAGCCCGCCGGCAAGCCGCCTGCAGCACCTGCAGTGCCTGCCGACCGCGGCAAGGGCGGCCGCCTCGCCCGCCTGGCTTCGCAGCTGTGCCGCAACCCCGCGTGGCGCCGCTGGGCGCAGGACAAGCACTGCGTGCAGCTGCCCGACGAAGCCGCGGCCCGCGCCCTGGTGCTGCAGTTGTGCGGCATCGAGTCGCGCGCCGAGCTGGACCACAACCAGGCTGCTGCCAACCTCTTCCACGCCGAGCTGCGCCGCCCCTTCGCTGACCTGCAGGAGGGCGACCGGTGAAGCGCAGCACCTTCGCCCGCAAGGCGCCGGTACGCGAGGTGCGCGACCGCAGCGACGAGTTCAAGTCGTTCGTGCCCCAGCGCCCGCGCGCCGTGATGGCAACGCCGCTGGCGCTGACCTCGGAAGCGCCGGTGCAGCTGGGGAAGGCGGAAGGCTTCTACAGCGAGGCTTGGCGGCGCGCGGTTGCAGCTCTCCCCTGCGTGTTGTGTGGCCGCTTCGGGCAGACGCAGTGCGCACACCGCAACGAAGGCAAGGCGGGCGGGCGAAAGCTGATGGACGACTGCTGGACTGCAGCGCTGTGTGTGGCCTGCCACAGCGAGATCGACCAGGGCTCCAAGCTCACGCGCGAAGAGCGCCGGTCGCGTATGGATGCCGCGATCTTGCTGACGCTTCGTGAGCTGGCCCGCTCCGGCGCGGTCATCCCGAAGGGGTAGCCATCATGCCCCGCTGCGTCGAATGCCGCTTTGCCCTGGCCCGTGAGCCGATGGCCGCCTCCGATGCGCAGCGCGCCAGGCTGCTGAAGGCCATGGCCCGCGCTGGCGCAGTGAACTGCGAGAAATCCCCTTACCGCGCTTCCTTCTTCCCCGCCTTGGTGCCGCGTGAGTGCCCCGACTTCGCACCTGCCCCTCAAACCCACACCGAGGCACGCCTCCGCTACTTCAATGTTCACCGCTGATCCGACCGACAACCAACGCCGCCGCACGTTCGTGGACTTCTCGGCCCTGAACGACCGAGTGCCCGCGCAGCTGGCCAGCACCCACCAGCAGCTTTTGGATTGGGCGCGGTGGTGCAAGACCGGCCGCTATGGCCGCGCCACCGCGCCTGGCTTCGAGGGATACCGGCCGCCCAGCGCCTTCGACGCGCCGCGCGCGCCCACGCCGTCGCTGCCGCCCCAGCAGCTGGGCCTGACCATCGAGCGCACCGTGGCATCGCTGCCCATGCGGTACCGCGAGCTGCTGCGCGGCTGGTACGTGCTCAACACCCCGCCGATGCGCATGTGCACCGAGCACAGCATCCGGCCCATCGAGCTGGAAGAGGAACTGAACAACGCGCGGGGCATGGTGCGCAACCAGCTGCGCGCCCAAGGAGTGCGAAATGCGTGAAGGCCCCATCCTCTTCAGCGCGCCGATGGTCAGGGCGCTGCTGGCGGGCACGAAGACGCAGACGCGGCGGGTGGTGAAGCAACAGCCGCCAGCCGACAAGCAGCGCTCAGCCTGGTACGAGCCCGGCGTCATGGGCTGGGCGCCGCCAGAGGCGCCGTCTCAGCACTGGCACCGCATTCGCTGCCCCTACGGCCAGCCCGGTGATCGGCTGTGGGTTCGTGAGGCTTTCGCCGGCAGCATCGCCTACGAACGCCACGGCTACCCGCTCCGTGAGTGGGGCAATAAGGTGTGGTACGTCGCGGATGGAGAGCCTCGCTCTGGGCAGTGGACGCGGCCACGGCCATCCATCCACATGCCGCGCAGTCTCTCTCGCATCACGCTGGAGATAGCAGGGGTGCGGGTGGAGCGGCTGCAGGACATCAGCGAGGCCGATGCCATCGCCGAGGGTGTGAACCGCTTCCCGGGATGCCGCCAGGACGATGACGCCGCTGCGTTTAACCGCATCGGCCCGGTGGACAACGACAGCTTCCCGATCGCGCGTTATGCGGTGCTTTGGGAGTCCATCAACGGCCTCGGCAGCTGGGACGCCAACCCTTGGGTGTGGGTGGTCGATTTCAAGCGGGTGCAGCCATGAAGGCCCGCCGCCGCAAGGCCCAGCTGCTGGCCCGGCGCCGGCCTGCTGCTGCAGCTGCTGCCGACAAGGCCCGGCTGGATTACCTGGGTGCCGGCCGGGGCCTGGCCCGCTTCATCAACGCCACGCTGGGCGAAATCGAGCCCGACGTCATCGCGGTGGGCGCCTTCCCCACCAGCGGTGCCGATGACGCCATCGACGTGCGCGGCCTGATCGACGGGCTTGTCGCTAGGTAGTAGATCGGCGCCCGGAGGCAACCATGGTCATCATGACCATGGTTGAACACCACTCGCGACTCTTCCTAGAAAAGCCGTTCGGCCTTCGAGCAAACGAAGGTGCCGCTGGTCAGGTGGTTGCGCCACTTCACATCTTGACCGCCGAACGTGCTGGCCGTCGTGGTCAAGACGCCCGTGAGGCGGTTTAGGTCGAAACTGGTTCTTGAGTGCATTCCATCGGTGACGGGCCAATCCTTCGAATGGCGCACCCAGTCTACAGAGAGCCTTACCGGAACCTCTTGGCACCCATCGGCAAAGCAGCCCCATGAACTTCCACTCACTTCTGCCGCTTGTGCGTCGGCCCGGATAACGATGGACAGTGTTGCTGGAGATTCGCTCCCGAGCTTTCCATCGAGCCACACCGCAGTCCTGCCTTCACACCGCAGTGCAGTGCCGTCGGTGCTTGCCGCATACGACGTGAGCGCGGCCGAGGCAATGATCGCAACCAGTAAACGTAAAGCCATGACATCCCCATTTGTGGGGCTCAATGTTGCCGCAATTGACGATTAGAATCTCTAACCTTATCGTCGCTTGAATCTACTCAAGGCTTCGTGCTTCAATGCGTGCTCGGGCTTGGCGGCCCGAAGGAACCCGCGGCTCAAGGCCGCGTCCCGCAGGAGCGGCCTTTTTCATGCTCAAGGCATGCCAGTTCTATGGCAGCCCGGGCGAGGAGGTCGCAAGACCTGCCGGCTTCCGCTCCGCGGGTTCCCCGGTCCGCCAACCTCGTTTCGGGCTGCCACCCTCTCTTGGCGGAGAGTGTGGCAGCGGTCAAACCGCATGGAACCCTGGAGGCCATTCATGGCTGACTCTCTCATCCCTGTGCCTTTCCATGGCACCACTCTCTACGCCTTCGCCCGCGCTAGCCGTGCGTGCGTCGTTCTGCAGTCGATTGTTGAGGCCATTGGCCTTGACTGGAAATCTCAGCACGCACGCATCACACGCCACCCGGTGCTTGGTTCCGCCATCTTCATTACGGAGATGGTTGCCGCTGATGGAAAGCGCCGCGCCGTATCGTGCCTTCCCCTGGACATGCTCAACGGCTGGCTGTTCGGCATCGACACGCGCCGCGTCAGGCCCGAGCTGCGCGAGAAGATCGTGGCCTACCAGACGGAGTGCTTCGAGGTGCTGGCCCGGCACTTCGGCATGCTGCCCAGCCGCCAGGCCGCGCCGGCCCTGACAACCGAGGATCACCCGCTGCGCAGCGCACTCGAACACGGCCGCTGGCTGGTGACCTTTCAGGCTGGGCGAGCCTCAATGACGCAGGTGGCCAATGACCAGGGCGTGTTTCGGTACGAGGACATCCCTGGCCTCATGGCCGACATGCCTACCGACCTCCTTCACCGCATCGTGACCGAAGGAGTTCGGCTGCTGCGGCCCTGACACGGCTCAGTAGCAGCTGGTGGTGGCCACGCCCGGCGTGGTTGCGACGGTAGTGCAGTTCACAGGCCTGCCGTCCAGCACATAGCTGCGCCGGGACTCCCGGCCCGCCGATGCTGCGCCGGCGAGCGCACCCACTGCCTGCATGTACGCCGCATCGCTCTGCCGCCGTGATGCCGACAGCGAGCTCACGCATTGCGCGTGAGCCGCACCTTCCAGCTTGAACTGTCGGCTGCAGTCGTCCGCCGCGATTTGTTCGTAGGTGCGGTGGTACCCCATGAGGCGCGCCATAGGCGAGCCGGGTACGAAGTTGTGTTCCGCGCAGCCTGCCGAAGCCACCGCAGCAGCAACAACCAAGGCTCGAAGCAAGACCGACTGAATGCGCATTTGACCCCTCCATTTTTGGACGCCGGAATTATTGCGTTTCACTCGCGTAGAACCTCTTGACGAAGCGCTAACGTGGCGCTTAGAGTGGAGTGGAGTTCTCTACTCAACCCCGGAGGGTTTCATGTCCCAACTCAACGCTTTCGCACCGGCAGCAGCACCGTGCCCTGCCAGCATCCGCCGCGTCTCGCCCCTGGGCTGGACCTTCGGCACGTCGCCCATCACCGCTGTCGTCAGCAAATCCGATCGGTGCCCCGCAGGCTGGCAAGACCTGCCCGGCGTGCGCCAGGTGTTCGTGATCGAAGAGGCCGCGGCGGCCGAGCTGAACGACGCCCAGCGTGAAGCCATCGCGTGGGCCGATGCCCACCTGAACAACGCCGGCCTGCCGACCTACAGCCAGCTGCTGGCCGCCGGCACCTGCAGCACGCCTTGCGAGGTGGCCCGTGGCTGACGCCACCAAGACCACGCCCGCGATGCAGCTGTTGGCCGCCGGGCACCAGGGCATGCGCGTCGACTACATCGGCCTGCTGTGGCAGTGCCGCCAAGAGCTGGAACAGAACGCGCCCGGCTACGCCGAAATGCTGCGCCAGCTGCAGGAGCACCTGCGCGAGCTGGGCAAGCGCTGGTATGCCGGCGACACCGCCGTGGTGGACGAGCTGCTGCAGCTGTACTGCATCGAGAAGGACGCGCGGCAGGCGCTGCAGGCCCGCGCAGCCCTCTCCGCTCCCGCACAAGATGCGCCAAGCGCGACGGCGAGCCCTACGGCATCGTGCGCGGCATCCGCGACATTCAGGACGACCTGAACAAGCGGCGCAGCAAGGCCCTCTACATCCTGTCGAACAACCGGATCGTGGTGGACGAGGGCGCGGTGGAAGACCTGGAGCAGCTGCGCCGCGAGGCTGCCCGCGCTGACGGTGTGATCGTCAAGAAGGCGGGCCTGGACCTGCGCCTGGAAAAGCCGGTGGCCGAGCTGGAAGGCAACGTCGAGCTGATGATGCAGGACGAGAGCCTCATTCAGGACGTGTCCGGCGTGCAGAGCGAGCTGCTGGGCAAGCAGACCAACGCCACCAGCGGCCGGGCCATCATCGCGCGCCAAGAGCAGGGCGGCATGGTGACCGCGGGCATCTTCGACAACCTGCGCTTGGGCATCCAGCTGCAGGGCGAGATTCAGCTGTCGCTGATCGAGCAGTTCTACACCGAGCCCAAGGTCATCCGCCTGGTGGGCGCCCGCACGCCGATGGAATGGGTGCAGGTCAACCAGCTGGACGAGACGACCGGCCAGGTCATCAACGACATCACCGCCCGGCAGGCCGACTTCATCGTCAGCGAGCAGGACTACCGGGCCAGCCTGCAGCAGGCCGCGGCCGAGCAGCTGGCGGACGTGCTGGCCAAGGTGGGCCAGTTCGCGCCGCAGATGGTGGTGCAGCTGCTGGACCTCTACATCGACCTGCTGGACGTGCCCAACAAGGAAGAGTTCGTCACCCGCGTGCGGAAGATGAACGGCCAGCGCGACCCGACCAAGGCCCCGACGCCCGAGGAAATCGCGGCCGACCAGCAAAACGCCCAGCGGCAGGCCGAGGCGCAGGAACTGCAGCGGCAGATGGCGCTGGCCCAGCTGGCCGAGCTGGCCGCCAAGGGCGACAAGGCCAAGGCCGAGGCCATCCGTGTGCGCGTGCAGGCCATGCTGGATGGTCATCACCGTGGAAGCGAAGAGCGGCCAGCGTGCCCGCCTTCGCCTCCGATTCGAGCAAGGGGTGGACGTGCGGCGCGAGCCGCAGCAGTCGCCCGCTTCCGCTGCCCCTGGCGGCGTTCAACCGCCCGAGCGCTGACGCGCAACGGCAAACCAGCGCCGCCCCACCCGGGCGGTTCCTTCAGGCTGCGCAGAAGTGCAGCCAGTGCCTCATCCATAGGAGCAACACATGGCACGCACCTTCGTTGGCGTCAACGACGCTCAGGCTGTCAAGAAGTGGTCCGGCCTTCTGGCCGTGGCCGTCAACAAGACGAGCTACTTCACTCGCAAGTTCATGGGCGAGGGCAAGCGGGCCAAGACGCCCATCCAGCGCATCACGGACCTCGAATCCGATGCCGGCGATACCGTCACGGTCGACCTGCTGATGCCGATGCGCATGGAGCCCGTTGTGGGTTCCGAAACGCTGGACGGCAAGGAAGAGGCGCTGCGGTACTACACCGACCGCATCGTCATCGACCAGGTGCGCGGCGGCGCCGACCTGGGCGACCGCATGACCCGCAAGCGCACCCTGCGCGACATCCGCGAGGATGCGCTGGGCGCGATGAAGGAATGGTGGGCGCGGCTCTACGACGAGCTGTTCTTCATCTACCTGTCGGGCATGCGCGGCTCGAACACGGGCTTTGTCTGGAGCGCGGGCAACCCCTTCTTCCAGATCAACCCGGTGACCGCCCCGGACAGCATGCACCAGATGTATGCCGGTACCGCGGTCAGCAAGGCCACGCTGACCAACGCCATGGGCATGGACCTGCGCCTGATAGACCGCGCTGTGGCCAAGGCAGAAACCATGGGCGGCGACGGCACCGATGAGCTGTCCATGCTGCCGTGTTCGGTGGGCGAGGGCGAGGACAAGTACGTGTCGCTGATGCACACGTTCCAGTTCGACTCGCTCAAGAACAACTCGGCTACCGGCCAGTGGCTGGACATCCAGAAGGCTGCAGCCGCGGCCGAAGGCAAGAAGAGCCCGCTCTTCACCGGTGCTGCGGGTGAGTACAACAACGTCATCCTGCACAAGCACCGCAACGTCATCCAGTTCAACGACGGCGGCGCCAGCGGCAACCTGCCGTGCGCCCGCGCGCTGTTCCTGGGTGCACAGGCTGCCTTCCTGTCGTTCGGCTCGCCCGGCACCGGCCTGCGCATGGACTGGACCGAAGAGGTCAAGGACCACGGCGACAAGGTGAAGATCGGCTCGAACTCGATCATGGGCGTGAAGAAGGCCACCTACAAGTCTTCGGACGGCGCCACCCAGCGCGACTTCGGCGTGATGGCCATGGACACCTACGCGGTGAACCCGGGCTGATCGCCGGCTGACCGCACCGCCGGGCCGCGCCGCGGCCTGGCTCACCATCTTTTCAGGAGATTCACATGGCTTCGTTCAAGACTGCCACCGCCCTGGGCGTGCGCCCGATGGCTCTGCCGGAATCGGCTGCCCTGGCCCTGGTGGCCATCGACATCAACTGGGCCGACTTCGGCACCATCGCCGTGGGCGACGTGGCCCACCTGGCGGACATCCCCGCCGGCTTCGAGGTGATGGACTGGCGCTTCATCACCGACGACATCGACACCAACGGCACGCCCACCGCGGCCTTCTCGCTGGGCTTCCTCAACGCGGGCAAGACCGCGCTCAACGGCGGCACCGACACCTGGACCGCCGCCGGCGGCGTCACGTCGCCGCAGACCGGTGGCCACACCGTGCCCACCGGCGCCACCGCGGCCAATGCCTTCCTGACGGGCAAGACCAGCGCCGTGCGCAGCGTGGGCCTGGTGGCAACCGCCGCCCCGGCCACTGCGGCCCTGGCCGGCAAGCGCGCCACGCTGATCCTGACCCTGCGCGGCTGATCGGTTCTTTCCTGGGGGTTTGGGCGGGGCTGCGGCTCCGCCCTTTTTTTGGCCCCCGCGTCTGTCCACAAACAGGAGCCACCCCCATGCCCACCTTCCGTACCAAGCTGAAGCACAACACTTCGACCGTGATCGAGGTCTTCGGCGAGTTCTTCACCTTCACCGGCGGCATCGGACTGCTGACCACCGAGACGCCGGCCGTGATCGAGCGCCTGCGCGCCATCCCCGAGGGCTTCGAGGAGCTGGGCGGCCAGGCCGACAACCGCCAGCGCGCCATCCTGCCGCCAGCACCTGCTGCGCCTCTCCCGCCGCCGGCCGAAGTGCCGCCGCCGCTTGAGCAGCTGCCCACCGCGCCGCCCGAAGGACAGGCCGCCGATGCGCCGCCGGCCAATCAGCTTCCTGCAGGCCAAGCCGCTGGCAGCACCGACGCGCGCCCATTCGTGCTGCGCAACGAGGCCGGGACCGAGCTGGACCTGGCTCTGCTGGATGACGACCAGCTGCGCGCCTTCGTGGTCGACAACGGCCTCAAAGTGCCCGGCCGTGCGAAGGGCGACACGCTGCGCAAGGCGATCCACGCCGCGCTGCAGCCGGCTGCTTAGGGGCGTTATCCCCAATTTGTGCCGCCTTGGCACCAACCACGCCCCGCCGACCGCGGGGCTTTTTCTTTGGAGATTTGAATGCCCAGCAGCAAGTGGCGCTCCGAGCGCTCTGGCCCCAACTGGTTGATGGATGAGCAGGGCCGGCTCATTGGCTACCGGGACGAACTCGGCAACGAGTACAAGATGCCGAACGAGCCAGCGGCCGGCGGCATCAGCGACAACGATGAGCCTTCATCCTCGGTGTCAGGGGGTGGTTTTTTGGCCACCACAAACATCGCGGCGCTTAAGTCATTTGCTCCGGTGCTCGCGGGCGCCACCTCAAGCGAGGTCTACATCACCGCGACCGGCGACAGCCTGATTCAGCTGGGCGGCGACACCACAAACCTAAGCAGCGACACGTTGGCCGAGCGTGACGGTTTCCTTGCACAGCTCCGCGCACAGCTGAACGCGCGTCTCGGCACGCCTGATGGCGGCCAGTGGATCGCCGTTGAGGCGGCTCCTTCCGATACGCGAGTGGCAAACAGCACGTCGCCAGCCACCACGCCAGTGAACCAGTTCGGCCCATACAACGCATATCGCAACAGCGGCGGCACCATCACGCAGCGCCGCGCGATGGCCCTGCAGTCGGCCGGTATGAGCATCACTTTCAACGTGGTGGGGCGCTACCTGGATGTGGAGATTTGGGAGAACGCCGGAACCTACGTTGGCACCGCCACTTGGACGGTGGACGGTGGTGGCGGCGGCACCATCAACAGTAACGGTGGCGGCGGTGCCACTGACACTTACCGCACCGTCCGCCTTGACCTTGGGACGGATGCGGCTCACACCGTCGTCATCAGCTGGGCGAGCGGCAACACCATGATTACGGGCGCCACCGTGACCCGGGGCCGCGGTGTTGTGACTCGCCGCTTTGGGTATGGCGGCAGCAAGGCCAGCACCTGGGTTGGGCTGACCGCAAAGCAGACGCGCACCAGCTTCCAGACGCTGACCACCCATCTGCACATCATCCGGTTTTCGTACAACGACTGGAACAACCAGGTGGCGGACGGCCTGACCATCGCACAGTTCCAAGCCAACATTCAAACGCTGATCAACGCCGCGCTTGCCAATGCAAGCGTCAAGGCGGTGCTTCTGGTGGCAGACCCAGCCACATCCAGTGCTGACAACAAGCCGATCAGCTATCGCGCTTTCGCTGACGCCATGAAAGCCTTGGCTGTCGGTCAAGTCGCATTCTTTGATGTGGATGCCGCCACGAACAGCACGTTTGCGGCCGGAAACAGTGCGGGCTACTACGTCGATTTTGTGCACCGCTCTGGCGGCGGGTATGGGGCCGAGACCCGCGCGCTTGCCGAAGTGCTCACGTCGTCGTCTCTGCTGGCTGTTTGATTCGACTGATCCCAATCCCCTGCCGGTGGGGCTGATGGCCCAAAACCAAGGCCCGCCTCGTGCGGGTCTTTCTCATGGAGGCCCGCATGAAGGGTTCCGACATCCTGACCCGCGCGCGCACCGCGCTCAACGATGCCGACGCGGTGCGCTGGACCGACGCCGAGCTGATCCAGTGGATCAACGATGGCTGCAAGTTCATCGTGGGCCTACGGCCTGACGCGGGCTCGCTGACGGCGGTGCTGACGCTGGTCGCCGGCACTCGCCAGTCGGTGGCCGGCATGGCGCCGCCGGGCCTGCGGCTTCTCGACGTCATCCGCGAGGAAGCGACCGGCAACGGCGTGCGCCTGGTGGACCGCGAGGTGCTGGACGCCGAGGTGCCCGGCTGGCACAAGGCCACGCCCGGCCCGGTGGACTGCTATGTCTTCGACAACCGCGACCCCACCACCTTCTACGTGTTCCCGCCCGCGGTGGCCGGCGCGCAGCTGGAGGTGATGTACGTGCGCGCGCCGGTGGAAATCAGCAGCGCGGACGTGTCCAGCGCCACGCTGACGCCGCCGGACGTGTTCCTGGACTCGCTGCTGAACTACGTGCTGCACCGGGCCAAGATGAAGGAAGGCGAGGGCATCGACGTGCAGGTATCGGCCGGCCTGCGCAGCCTGGCCGAACAGCTTCTCACTGGAAAGGCTTCCAGTGACCGGGCCTTCTCTCCCGACTTCAACAGCCCCGGCGCACGGCCGGCCCCTGGCGCGCTTTCGGGAGGTGTGTGATGGCCATGGTCAAGTGGAACGTGTTCGCGCCGCTGGTGGCGCCGTATGCCGCAGGTGCACCAGGCTTCACCATCGACGCCGCGGTGCGGCAGGCCGCCATCGACTTCTGCACCCGGGCGCTGGTGCTGCAGCGCACGCTGGCGCCGGTGCTGACGGTGGCCAACCAGGCGGGCTACGTGCTGCCGCTGGTCGATGAGGTCATGGCCAAGCTGCTGCACTGCCGGATCGGCAGCGAGGTGGCGGGCCTGCTGACCCTGCCCCAGCTGGACGCTCTGCAGCCGGCTGCCGGCGCGCCGCGTGCGGCCTACGTCATCGAAGGCGCCACCACGCTGTACCTGCACCCGGTACCGACGACCAGCGGCACGCCGGTGGTGGCCCGGGTGGCGGTGTGCCCATCGCAGGCAGCCAGCACCGTCGATGCGGCCCTGTTCGAGCGCTACGCCGCCGGCATCGCTGCTGGCGCCATCGACATCCTGTGCCGCACGCCGGGCCGGGCCTACAGCAACGCGGATGCGGCCATGGACGCCCGCGGCCGCTTCGAGACGGCCATCAACAAGGCCCGCACCGCCGCGTTCTACGCCTACGCGCGCAGCTCCCCGCGCGCCGCGGCCAGCTACTTCTGAGGCCTGCCCATGCTGCTGCGCTTCCATGGCTTTGCCGGGGCCAACAAGGCCCTGCATCCGCTGCTGCTGCCCGAGACGGTGGGCGTGGACTCGATCAACCAGCGTGTCGGCCGCGGCGACCTGCGGCCGGTGCGCCGGCCCAGCCAGGTGGCCACTGTGCCGGCTGGCCGCAAGGCGATCTACCGCATGGGCCGCGACGTGCCGGCGGACGGCACCTACTGGCTGTCGTTCGCGCAGGACGCGGACGTGGCCCGGTCCTTCATCGCTGACGACCAGGCCGAGCGCACCTACTGGACGGACGGCGTGCTGCCGAGCTGGACCGACAACACGCTGGGCCTGGGCGCCGCGCCATACCCCAACCCGCCCGGCATCCGGGTGCTGGGCGTGCCGGCGCCTGACGCGGCACCGCAGGTGCTGGTGGCCGCAGCCGGCACCGGCAACGACGAGACGCGGGTGTTCGTGACGGTGTGGGTGAACGACCGCGGCGAGCCCAGCGCAGCCAGCAACGCCACCACCATCACGGCCAAGGCCGGCTCCACCTTCACGGTGAACCGCAACGGCAGCATCCCGGTGGGCAGCTACGGGCTCACGTCCTGGCGGGTCTATGCCACCGTGCCCGGCGGCGGTACCGAGTTCTTCCTGGCCGGCGAGGCGCCGGTGGCCACTGGCTCCATCGCGTTCAGCGGCACTGTCAACAGCGCCGCGCAGCTGGACTCGCTCACGTGGGTCATGCCGCCCGCAGGCCTGCGCGGCCTGAAGCCGCTGTGGAACGGGATCATGGCCGGCTTCGTGGGCAAGAGCCTGCGCTTCTGCGAGCCCTTCCACCCCTACGCCTGGCCGGTGCAGTACGAGCTGGTGCTGGACGACACTATCGTGGCGCTGGCGCGCTGGGGCCAGAACCTCATGGTGCTGACGACTGGCCAGCCGTACCTGGTGACCGGCTCGCATCCTTCGGCAATGAGCAACCAGCCCACGGAGGTCAACCAGGCGTGCGTGTCGAAGCTGGGTGTGGTGGAGCACGGCCACGGCATCAGCTACCCATCGCCCGATGGCCTGATGTACGTGGGCAGCAGCGGCTGGAAGAACCTCACGCAGGGCCTGGCGCTGCGCGACGACTGGCAGGCGATGCAGCCCAGCACCATGGTGGCAGGCGAGTTCGAGGGCGCCTATGTGTGCAGCTACGGCACGGGCGCGGCGCGGCGCAGCTTCACGCTGGACCCGTTGAACCCCAGCGGCTTCTACTTCTACGGGCGGGCCTTCGACGCCTGCTTCCGCGACCCGGTGCAGGACGCGCTCTACGTGCTGGACAGCGCCACCGGCGCCGTGTCGAAGTGGGATGCCGGCGCTGCCGAGGTGGCCACCTTCGTCAGCAAGACCATGCGCACGGCCAAGCCCACGAACCTGGGGTGGGGCCAGGTGATGGCCGACGCCTACCCGGTGACGCTGACGATGTGGGCGCAGGGCCTGCAGCGCATGACGAACCGCGTCATCACCAATGGCCAGCCCTTCCGCCTGCCGTCCGGCTTCTTGGCTGACGAGTGGCGCCTGTCGATCGACACCGGCAACCCGGTGCAGGCCGTGATGCTGGCCAACACGCTGCAGGAGCTGCAAGCAGCATGAGCACGCCCACCATCCCCGACCTGCCCGACGTAGACCCGAAGAACCCGGACTCGCTGCGCCGGTTCATGGGCGCGCTTAAGGAGATCGTGCAGACCCGCGAGGGCCGGCGCGGCCAGAAGCTGGACAAGGCCGTCACCTTCCGCGACCTGCAGGACATCGGCATCGTGCAGCAGCAGCCCACCACCGGCGGCTTTGTGCCGGGTCCGGCCACCGGCGGCGGAGGTGGTACCGGCGGCACCGGCGGCAGCGGCAGCACCGACATGACGCCGCCGCCAGCTGTCGACCTGGCCGGCATGACCGTGACGGCCGGCTTCGCCAGCATCTTCATCGAGTGGCCCGCGCAGACCTACACCACTGGCGGCGGCAACGCCTACACGGAGGTGTGGGCCGCCACCTATGGCGGTACCGGCCCGCTGCCCACCTTCGCCAACGCCAAGCTGGTGAACCTGTCCGAGGCGCCCTTGTTCGCCTACACGGTGGGCCTGGGCGTGCAGGTGCACGTGTGGCTGAAGAACGTGTCCCGGGCCGGTGTGGCCCAGCTGGTACCCACCGGCGGCACCAACGGCAAAAGCGCGACGACCGGCAAGATCGGCAGCACCGACCTGGCGCCGCTCATCATCGAAGCGCAGCACATGAAGGACCAGTCGGTCATCCAGCGGGTGATCGCAGAGAAGGCCATCAACTACCAGCAGCTGGCCGATGGCGCGGTGCGCGTGCAGCACCTGCTGGTGGCGCCCACCAGCTTGGTGGTTGATCCGACCTTCGCCCAAGGCACCGCGGGATGGTCAGCCATTGGCTCATCAGGCTACTTCGTCGCCCGGTACCACAAGTCGCACCCGGCTGTGCCGAGCCCCACGCTACTGCCCACCGACTACGCGGCAGTGTTCGCCGGGCGAGACGCACAGATGCTGACGCGGCTGAAGGTCGAGCCCGGCGAGCAGTACAAGGCGTCCGTCTTGGTGCACAAGAACAATGACGTGCCATCGACCGGATGGGTGGCGCTGTTCTTCGACGCCAACGGAAGCTATGGGGCGGGACACGTCGCTCAAACCAGCTCCCCCGCCCCGTGGTTCCGAGTAGAGGACTCATTCACCGTTCCGGCGGGTGCTGTCACCATGTCGGTCGCGCCGTGGAACGGCCAGGCGCATGAGGGCACCATCGGCTCATGGTTCGCCAACCTGCAGGTGGAGAAGAAGAACGATGCCACCCTGATCGTGGATGGCAGCATTTGGGCGCAGCACCTGAAGGCCGGCGCTATCGCGGTGGGCACTGCAGCTATTGCGGACGGCGCCATCATCAACGCGATGATCGCGGAAGCGACCATCGAAAGCGCCAAGATCAAGAGCCTGTCGGCCGACAAGATCACAGCAGGCCGCATCGCGGTGGGGCAATACATTGCCAGTGCGGGCTTCAATTCAGGGAGCGCCGGGTGGGCAATTTGGGGAAGCGGTGATGCCGAGTTCAATAACATCACCATCCGCAATTCGACTTACACCGGCATCGTCTATGCTGGCGGCGGCACCATTGGCGGCATCCGCATCAATGCCTTCCAGTTCAACAACGACGGCTATGTCCCGGGCACCAGCGGCTTCGCGCTCTTCAGCAACGGCGGCGCGGAGTTCAACCAGGGCGCCACCTTCCGAGGTGAGCTTGATGTCGGCGGCAACAGCGGGCAGCGGGTCAAGATCACCAATGCCGGAGTGCAGGTGTTCAACAGCGGCAACGTCGCGGTGATCGAGCTGGGAATCTACTGATGGCCGAGCCGCTCTTTCGAGCGCGCGACAGCGCCGGCAATGTGGTGTTCGACAGCCGCGATGCTTATGCCGGCCTGTGCGTGGGCGTCATCGACGTTCCCGCCAATGCAGTGCAGGTGTACGCCTACCCGGACTACGTGGGCCGCTCGCTGAAGGTGTGCGGCATGTGGGGCCTCGATGCGTGGGGCGCCTCTGTGGACTATGCGCTGGGCTACCCGCGCGTCACCTTCTCTGCATCCTCGGCACGCACCTACGTGCTCTTCATCGTATGAGCAGCCCCATCCTTCGCGTCACCAATCCCGCGGGCGGCCTGGTGCTGGGTTCGCGTGCCTCGTTCGGGCTGAACTACATCGGCCAGGCCACGCCTATCAGCCTCACCCAGCCCACCGGCAATGCCGCGCTCTTCACCGGCCGCCGGGCCGGCAGCAGCGTGTACCGCATCACCAGCGTGAATAGGCCAGTGCCGTTCTACAAGCTGATGATGGGCCACACCATCCGCGTGAACAGCGTCGACAACGTGGGCGGCAACACCTGGGACATCAACGTCTTCTGCGGCAACACCGGTAGCGTGGATAGCGACGGCTTCGAGACGCAGGCCTACACCACGATCTACTGCTTCGCTGTGCCCACCGGCCACTCTGGCGTCGGGCTTCGGATCAATGACGACGCCGGCAACCTGCGCTGGTCAGTCACCGACACCTCAGGCCGCCTGTTGTTCCTGAAGGGCAGCTTCTCGCTGGCCGGCACCGCGGGGGAACTGGACGGTGACTTCTCCATCCCTTCGCTGGCAGTGCCTGCGCTGCTGGGCACGCCATCGAGCCGCCGCCAGAACAGCCTTCCGGCCGGATCCCTCTTCGACAACCGGCAGCTGCGCTTCGGCTTTCAGCAGCTGTCCGGCACCGTGGTGCGTCAGTCCAACTACTTCCAGCGGAAGTGGCGGGACGACGGCGATGTCACCAACATCAACTCACCTGCGCCGCTGGATGTCATGGTCATCGACGCCAGCGGCCTATAACCGGAGCACTCCATGCCCATCAACAAGACCATGACCGCACCGAACGGGGCGGCCGTCACGTACCACAAGCCCGGCTCTGCCGAGGTCAATTACCAGCAGGGCGTGGCCGTGGTGCGCGTCTTGAGCTGGGCCAACCAAGCGTCGCACGATGCCGCCGCCGGCAACAACCCAGTGTGGAGCTGGCCCATCACCATCGCCATCGCGGACGTGGCCAACGTCGAGCTGGCCATCACCACGTCCGGCATCTTCGCCGGTGGCTCCATCGTGGCCGACCTGTCCGGCGGCCTGCCGGCGCGGCGCGCGCGGCACTGGGCGTTCATCAAGCAGCAGAGGGAAGCCCGCGAGTACGCCGGCTTCACCTGGGATGGCTCGACCTTCGATAGCGACCCGGACTCGCGCGCGCGGATCACCGGCGCCGTGATCGAAGCGCAGGCGCTGGGGCCTGAGTTCACCCGCACGTGGCGCCTGGCCGACAACACGCTGCGCGTGCTCGACGCCAAGGACATGCTCGAAGTGGGCAGGGCGCTGGGTGCGCACGTTGGGCGGGTGTTCGACATCGGCAACGCCCTGTACCAGCAGATTCAGGCTAGCGATGACCCGGAATCCATCACCTGGCCGGCGAGCGTAGAAACACAACTCTCTGAGGCGTAGAACGTCTAAACTCGCGGGGTCCGCCACGGCGGCCAACCCCCTGACCCCGCGAGCTGATGACCACGCCGATCAACCGTTTCCGCGCAGCTGTCGCGGCCCACCTGGGCCAGGCCCTGACGCCGGATATCGCCGCCGCCATCGAAGCGGCCACGTGGTTCCAGCCTGCTGCGCACCTGCCGACCTTCGAGCCCGCGGAATACCGCGGCTACGTGATCGGCGTGGAGCGCTTCACCGCCGCGCTGCCCGAGCTGCACCAGCTGCATGTCCTGCACTGGCGCGAGACGGAAAAGCACCGCCACGGCCTGCCCCTCAACCCCGACTACGCCCTGATGGCCGAGCACGAGCGTGCTGGCCGCCTGCTGCAGTTCACCGTGCGCCGGGATGGCGTGCTGGTGGGAAACCTGCGCATGTACCTCGGCGTGTCGGCCCATAGCGGAACCCCTTTCGCGGTGTTCCCCACTCGCACCCGCGAGCCGGCGGCCGAAGAGGACACGCTTTTCCTTCACCCCGAGCACCGCGGCGGGTTCCTCGCCGTGCAGCTGCTGCGCTACGCAGAGCACGTGCTGGTGGCGCTGGGCATGCGCGAGATACGCGCGGATTCAAAGCTCATCAACCGGGCCGACGTGCTCATGCGGCGCTTGGGCTACCAGCCCTTCGCGCTGAAGTTCGTGAAGATCATCGAGGGGGAAACCCATGTGTGCTGACGCACCAAACACCGACGGCATGAACGAGGCCGCCCGCGCCAATGCCGAGGTAGCAAAGGAGGCGCTGGCCTTCTACAAGCAGGCCTACGCCGACCAGGCGCCGATGCGCGATAAGGCCGCGCAGACCGCGCTCGAAGTGAGCCAGCAGCAGCTGGCCAGCTCGAAGCTCAACGACACCATTTCCAAGGACTACTGGGACTACCAGAAGAACACCTTCCGGCCCTTGGAAGAGGGCATCGTCGCCGACGCGCAGCAGTACGACACGCCCGAGCGGCGCGAGCAGGCCGCGCAGGCAGCCGCCGCGACCATGGGCACCACCATGGCGAACACGCGCGAGGCCGCGGCCATGCGCAACGCCAGCATGGGCGTGAACCCCAACAGCGGCCGGGCCGCCGCGCTCGACCAGCAGACCGGTGTGGCCGAGGCCGCCGCCACCGCCGACGCCATGAACGGCGCCCGCGACAAGGTGGAGCTGCAGGGCTACGCCCGAAAGATGGACGCGGCCAACCTGGGCCGTGGACTGGCCAGTAGCCAAGCCACCAGCGCGCAGGTGGCGCTGTCCGGCGGCACGTCCGCGGCGAACACCGCCGCCATGCCGGTGCAGCAGGCGCAGTCGGCCGCAGCCATGGCGGGCCAGGGCTTCACCACGGCCATTTCTGGCTTCGACAGCGCCGGCTCGATTTACGGGAAGGAGGCATCCATTCAGGGCCAGTACGGAGGCAGCGACCTCATTGGTGGGCTGGGCACGATGGCGGGCGCCGCCGCTGGCCTCGGCTGGTCCCCGTTCAAGAAGGGTGGCTGACATGAGCAATCGAGGTGGACTCGGCGCGTTCCTGGCCGGCATGGCATCGGGCTACCGCGAGCGCGACATGCGCAAGCGCGAGGCCGAGCTGCCCGAGCTGCGCCGCCAGCTGGAAGCCGCCGGCCAGTTCAAGGACGCCGCGGAGCTACAAGGCAAGCGCGACCGCCTGGAAGAGGTGGTCCGGCTGCTGACGACCGGCGCCCAGCCGCGCGACCTGCAGCTGATGGACGACTTCGGCAACCTGTTCACGGCGCCGCGGCCGGCCGCCGCTGACGACTTCGGTGACGGCTTCTCGCCTGTTGCGCGCGAAGAGCAGAGTGAATACGATGCCGGCTATGAGCCCGATGAAGCCAACCAGCAACCTGCCGCGGGCGAACCTGCCGCCGCTGACGCTGTGCGGCGGGGTGCCGGCCCCGTTCCTGCTGACGGAGCCCAGCCCCGAATCCGAGTGCGCGCCCTCGGCATCGCCGAGCGAATCGTCCGAGAAGGCACCCAGGCCCTCACTGGCCTCGACGCCAGCACTCCCGACGACCTAGCCGCGCTGGCGCAGGTCTTCCGTGACCCGCGGTACGAAACCTTCCGGGTCTTCCTGACGAAGGGCGACACCATCGTCCACTCCACCGGCGTGTCGTCGCGCATGCCGGGCTTCTCGCCCATGGTCCCGCACGGGATGACGGCCGAGCAGTACGTGCAGTGGCTGAAGGACCAGCTGCAGGCCACCGGCGCGGACGGGTACTACATCCTGCACAACCATCCGAGCGGCGACCCGACGCCCAGCGATGCGGACAGCCGGCTGACGAAGTGGCTGGGCGCGCAGGTGCCTGGTATGCGGGCGCACGTGGTCATCAACAGCAACCGTTACGCGGTGATGAGCGGCGACGGCGAGGCCTACCGCGTGGAGACGCGAGACTTCGGGCCCGACAAGCTGCTGGTGCCCAGCAAGCCTTCCGCGGCCCTCGGCAAGTCGATCACTTCGGTCAAGGCGCTGGTGCAGCTGGGCCAAAGCCTGAAGCGCCCCGGGTGGCTGACGCTGGTTGGCACCGACTCGAACGGAGAGGTGCGGGCCATCGGTGACGCGCCGGCCGAAATCCTGCGCAAGAACTACCTGTTCCTGGCCGCCGCGGCGCGCCGGTTCATGCGGCAATCCGGCTCGCAGTCTGTCTTCCTGGTGGGCGACGATGGCGACGTGGCATCCATGCCCGTGCGCATGGCGATCAAGAACGGCGTGCTGCGCGATGCGGTGGGCGATGCCGGCCGCAGCCTGCAGCAGCAGGGCCTGTTTGCTGTGCGCAGCGAGTTCGCCGGCACGCCAGCACGCAACGTGGCCGAGAGCGTGCCGCTGTACGACACCCTGCGCAGCGGCGACACGCTGGCCAAGCTGCAGCAGAAGCTGGCCGATCACTTCCAGTCGAAGAAGGTCTTCAACTGGTGGCACCGCACGGTGGGCACGCAGTTCCACAAGGCCAAGGTGCACAAGGGCTTCGGCCGGGTGTACGAGGCCGCGCAGGCTTTCATCAACGATGTCTCCTTCGTGGCCAACGATGCCGCCGACCTGGCGCCGGGCATGCTGCCCAAGCTCGACCAGCTGGCCGACCTGAAGAAGAAGCTCAAGCTGTCCGAGGCCGACCAGGCCGCGGTGGCCAAGGCGGTGTTTCAGGGCACGCTGGGCGACGAGCGCGTGTACGACGAGGCCGAGCTGCGCGACAAGTTCAAGCTGACGGACCCGCAGATCGGCCTGTACCAGCAGTTCCGCGCCGCGGTGGACAAGAGCCTGGACTTCCTGGCCGCCGGTGAGGTGGCGCGCTACCTGGGCCGGCAGCTGTCGGAGTTCCCGCCCAGCCTGCGCCGCATGGTCAGCGACGGCCGCCTGGGCGAGTTCCGCACCACCGTGAAGATGATCGTCAAGGCCCAGCAGTCGGAGGCCAAGGCCGAGCTGGAAGACCTGCAGAAGCGCCAGCAGCGCGAGCGCGACAACCTGGCGGCCCGCCGGCGCCGCGCGGTGGACAACGCGCAGGGCGGCCTGACCATGATCATCGAAGAGCGGTTCGACCGGGAAGCGCAGGAGCTGAAGAGGCAGCAGGGCGACGCGCGTGCCCGCGCCGAGCGCAAGGCCGAGCTGTGGGACAAGGTGGAGGCCGACATTGCCGAGAAGTACATCAAGATCGACAACCTGAAGACCGCCGGCTACGCGCCCCTGATGCGCTTCGGCCGCTTCACGGTCGACGTGGTGAGCCAGGCGGAAGAGACCCCCGGCGAGCGCCTGTTCTTCGGCATGTACGACACGGAGGCCGAGGCCACCGCGGCGGCCCGCCAGATGGCCGAGCGCTTCAAGGACATGCAGCCGGTGGTGACGCAAGGCATCGCCAGCCAGGAGGCCTACAAGCTCTTCGCGGGCATGAACCCTGAGACGCTGGCCATCTTCGCGGACCACGCCGCCATGGATGGTGCCAGCCGCGACCTGTTCGAGAAGTACATCAAGGATGTTGCTAGCAGTCGAAGCGCGCTGAAGCGCCTAATTCGACGTAAGGGCATCGCGGGCTATTCGGAAGACCTGCCGCGCGTGCTGGCTGCCTTCCTGACCAGCAATGCCCGCGCCACGTCGGCCAACCTGCACATGGGCGAGCTGGACACGGCGGTGGACGCCATCGGCAAGGCCGAGGGCGACGTGCGCGACGAGGCCCAGCGCCTGCGCGACTACGTGCGCAACCCGACCGAAGAGGCGGCCCGGGTCCGCGGCCTGCTGTTCATGCAGTACCTGGGCGGCTCCATCGCGTCGGCCATGGTCAACCTGACCCAGCCCGTGACGATGACCCTGCCGTGGCTGTCGCAGCACGGCGGCCCTGCCAGCGCCGCCAAGCGCCTGACCGCCGCGGTGCGTGATGCGCTGCGCAAGGAGACGGGCGACCCCGAGCTGGACAAGGCGCTGGCCAAGGCCGAGAAGGAAGGCATCGTGTCGCCGTCCGAGATTCACCAGCTGCAGGCCGAGGCCACGCGCAACCTGGGCAACTCGCCCGCGCTGCGCAAGGCCGCCTTCGTGTGGGGCTCGCTCTTCCAGCTGGCCGAGCAGTTCAACCGGCGCGTCACCTTCATCGCGGCCTACCGCGCCGCGGGTGACGCAAAGGCCAAGAACGCCTTCGAGTTCGCGGCCGGCGCCGTGGACGAGACGCAGGGCGTGTACTCGAAGGCCAACCGGCCGAACTGGGCCCGGGGCGCGGTGGGGAGCACCCTCTTCACCTTCAAGCAGTACAGCGTGGGCTATCTGGAGTTCCTGGCCCGCCTGCCGCGGCGCGAGCAGGTGATGGCGCTGGCGGTGCTGGCGCTGTTCTCCGGCCTGCAGGGCCTGCCCTTCATGGACGACGCCGACGACCTGCTGGACGCCTTTGGCCAGCACGTCCTGGGCCGCGACACCAATGTGAAGGCATGGAAGGACAAGGCGCTGGCACAGGCCTTCGGCGAGCCGGTTGCGCAGTTCATCCTGCGCGGTATATCTGCGAGCGGTATTCCCGTTGACGTTTCCGGCCGGCTGGGCATGGGCAACCTGATCCCGTCCACCGGCTTGCTGCGCAAGGACAACACCGGCGGCGCCAGCGACCTGGCAGAGCTTGGCGGGCCAGCGTTTACGATGATGCGAAGCTACGGTAAGGCGGTGGCCAATCTGGCAGCAGGCAACCTCGGGGAGGCCGCAAGCAACGCCGCACCAGTGGCAGTGGCCAATGCCCTGAAGGCGCTGGACATGGCCGAGACGGGCGCCTACCGCGACACCCGCGGTCGGGTGGTGATGGAAACGGCTTCCAGTGACGCCGTGAGCAAGGCCATCGGCTTCCAGCCGGCCAAGGTGGCGGCCGAGCAGCGCCGGATGCAGACCGCACAGCAGCGCATCACGCTGGCCAAGACCGTGGAGGCGGACATCGCCGGCCTGTGGGCGGACGGCATCTTCCTGCAGGACCAGGCCAAGGTGAAGCAGGCGCGCGAGCAGCTGCAGAGCTGGAACGAGAGCAACCCGGAGAGCCGCATCGCCATCAGCATGCCCCAGGTGCTGAAGCGGGTCCGCGCCATGCGCACCACTCGGCAAGAGCGGGTCATCAAGGCGGCGCCGAAGGAAATGCGCGCCGGTGTCAAGGAGGCTGTGGGCGCCGGAGTTCGTGAATAGTGGCACGCGCCGGAGCGGGGTGGCTCACCCCTTGAGCCTACCGCCCGGCAAGCTGTTTTGAGGGTTGCAAACAACACCGACAGGCAAGCGTCAAGACGGTTACGTCAGTGAAAGCGCTTACTCCCCCAGTCTGATGGCAGGCCCCTGCACGATCATGCAGGGTGCAACGGTAAAGATTTGCAGCAACAGGTACATTCTTGGTGCGTTAAGTGCTCCCTTAATCTTCTCTTCAGCTGCTTCAGTAATGAAACTCGGGTCGTTGGTCATGTCGGTATCTGCTTCGGTGGAAGGAACCGTCTTTGTGGACTTTCAAGGCGTGCTGGGTAATTCAGAGCTTGAAATGCTCGCGGGCGAAGCGCCCGGCTTTGTCGAAGCCACAGGCGTTCGCTGCGTGGTGGCGAATATTCAAAAGGTGGCGGACGTGACGACCGCCGCGAAACGTGTTTCGGTGCTGTCAAGGGTTGCCGCAGAAAGCAGCCTGGAAAAGCGCCCACGCATCGTGATCGTGGGAAGATGCGCCGGTGGATGCGGCCCGTGCGAGGCCACCTACAAGCCGCTTGCGGAGAACGCCGGCCTAGTAGTTGACTGCGCTAGTACACCATCGGCGGCCCGTGCGCTGGTGGGGCTCTAGAGGGAAGGTGGGTTGCGTAGAAGTCGCACGCAGCTAAGTGGTTGATTTACAAGGCTGCCTGCGGATTGCAAATCCGTCTAGTCCGGTTCGACTCCGGATCGCGCCTCCAAAAAAAGTGCTTGCAGCACAGCTGATGTTCTGGCTAGAATGCAAGGCTTGCCGGTAACCAAGCTGGTGAGTGAGTAAGAGAAGTCAGTAAGACAGCGCGGGAATAGCTCAGTTGGTAGAGCGCAACCTTGCCAAGGTTGAGGTCGCGAGTTCGAGCCTCGTTTCCCGCTCCATATTCGGGTGCTGCAGCCCAAGCCGATGTGCCCAGGCTGCAGGTGCCAATCAAGGGGAAGCCACAGGCTTCCCTTTTTGTTTTGTGCGCCCGCTCCCAGCGCTAGCCCATTGCGAAGCCGCCTGACAGCGCCTGCCGCAGGCAGTCCACCACGGCGCTCACCGCGCGTGGGGTCTGCGGGCTCCAGGGGCGGATCGCATACACCGCATCGCCGAAGAAGCCCACGGGCCGCCAGCCAGGCAGCACCTCGCGCAGCCGGCCGGCGCGCAAGGCCGCGGCGGCGCTGAAGTCGGGCACCAGCGCGATGCCCAGGCCGTCCAGCACCGCATCGCGCAGCAGTTCCGAGTTGTTGGCCCGCAGCGGGCCGCTCACCGTCACCTCGATGCGTTCGGGCTCGGGGCCACCGCTCTGCCCGCGCTCGAACTGCCAGATGGCGGGGCCGGGGCGCAGGTAGGCCAGGCAATCGTGGCCGGCCAGCGCCGCGGGATGGTCGGGCGTGCCGCGCTGGCGCAAGTAGCGCTGGTTGGCCACCAGCAGCGTGCGCGAATCGCAGAGCTTCCAGGCCACGTGGTCGTCGGGCGGGGCGCTGGTGTGCCGCACCGCCAAGTCGAAGCCTTCGCGCGCCAGCGGCACCAGCCGGTCCGACAGCTCCAGGTCCACCCGCACCTGCGGATGGGCGCGGTGGAAGGCCTGCAGCGCCGGGGCCACATGCTGGCGCCCGAGCGCCACCGGTGCACTGATGCGCAGCACGCCGCTGGGCGTGGCGGCCTGGTCGCGCACGCCGGCAAAGCCGCGGGCGATCTGCTCGAAGGCGCCGCGGGTCTGGTCGACCAGCTGCTGACCGGCCGGGGTCAGCCGCACGCTGCGGGTGGTGCGCTGCACCAGCGGCACGCCCGCGGCCCGCTCCAGTTCCACGATGCGCTGGCTCACCGCCGCCTTGCTCACCGACAGCCGCGCCGCGGCCCCGGTGTAGCTGCCGCTGTCGGCCAGCACGCCCAGCCAGTGCACATGGGCCCAGAGGCCGGCCACGTCTTGTTGGTTCATGGGGTGATTGTTCAGATCCATGAACAATGCGTCCAGCCTGAGTGGCTGGGCAGCGGTTGGCCGCGCTTCTAGACTCGCGGCCTCACCCACCCGATTCAGCCCACGGAGACACCATGGCCGCACCGCAAGCCTTCACCTCGAGCACCGACGTCGGCCATTGGATCGGCGGCAAGGCCGTGATACCCGCCAGCGGCCGCAGCCAGGCCGTCTACAACCCGGCCACCGGCCAGGTGGCGCGGCAGGTGCGGCTGGGCACGGTGGACGATGTCAATGCCGCCGTGGCCGCCGCCAGCGCCGCGTTTGCCGCCTGGGCGGACACGCCGCCCATCCGGCGGGCGCGCGTGCTCAATGCCTTCCTGGCGCTGATGAACGAACACCGCGACACGCTGGCCGCGATGATCACCGCCGAGCACGGCAAGGTGTTCACCGATGCGCAGGGTGAAGTCACGCGCGGCATCGAGATCATCGAATTCGCCTGCGGCATTCCGCAGCTGCTCAAGGGGGACTACACCGACCAGGTGTCCACCGGCATCGACAACTGGACGATGCGCCAGCCGCTGGGCGTGGTGGCGGGCATCACGCCCTTCAACTTTCCGTGCATGGTGCCGGCCTGGATGTTCCCGGTGGCGCTGGCCTGCGGCAACACCTTCGTGCTCAAGCCCAGCGAGCGCGATCCGTCGCCCAGCCTGTTCATGGCCGAGCTGCTCAAGCGCGCGGGCCTGCCCGACGGCGTGTTCAACGTGGTGCAGGGCGACAAGACGGTGGTGGATGCTCTGCTGGAGCACCCCGACGTGAAGGCGCTGAGCTTCGTCGGCTCCACGCCCATCGCGCAGTACATCTACGAAACCGGCGCCCACCACGGCAAGCGCGTGCAGGCGCTGGGCGGCGCCAAGAACCACATGGTGGTGATGCCCGATGCCGACATCGAGCAGACGGTGGATGCGCTGATCGGTGCGGCCTACGGCTCGGCCGGCGAGCGCTGCATGGCCATCAGCGTGGCGGTGCTGGTGGGCGATGTGGCCGACCAGATCGTGCCGTTGCTGGCCGAGCGCGCCAAGGCGCTGAAGATCAGGAACGGCATGGAGCTGGACGCCGAGATGGGCCCCATCGTCACGCGGCAGGCGCTGGACCGCATCGAGGGCTACATCGCGCTGGGCGTGGAAGAGGGCGCGCAGCTGGTGGTCGATGGCCGCGGCCTGAAGGTGCCGGGGCATGAGCAGGGCTTTTTCACCGGCGGCACGCTGTTCGACCATGTGACGCCGCAGATGCGCATCTACCAGGAAGAGATCTTCGGCCCGGTGCTGGCCTGCGTGCGCGCCAAGGACTTTGCCGAGGCGGTGCAGCTGGTCAACGACCATGAGTTCGGCAACGGCGTGGCCTGCTACACCCGCGACGGCAACGTGGCACGCGAGTTCGCGCGCCGCATCCAGGTGGGCATGGTGGGCATCAATGTGCCCATCCCGGTGCCGATGGCCTGGCACGGCTTCGGCGGCTGGAAGCGCAGCCTCTTCGGCGACATGCATGCCTATGGCGAAGAGGGGGTGCGCTTCTACACCAAGCAGAAGTCGGTGATGCAGCGCTGGCCCGCCAGCACGCCCAAGGGCGCCGAGTTCGTGATGCCCACGGCCCAGTGACGCCCACGGCCCGGCAGCAGGCCCGCCACTGGCAGCGGGCCCCTGGCTCTCTGACGCAGCGGCTGTTCGCCTGGGGCGGTGAGGTGCGTGTGCAGCGCCTGCGCCAGCAGGTGGCGCCACTGCTGCCCGGCGAGGCGGCCGACCTGGGCCTGGCGCCCGGCACCCGCTGCCTGGTGCGCGAAGTGGTGCTGCATGTGGGCGATGCACCGGTGGTGTGGGCCCGCAGCGTGGCGCCGCATGCGGCGCTGAGCGGCCCCTGGAAGGCGCTGGTGGGCCTGGGCACACGCCCGCTGGCGGCCCTGCTGTTCGATGACCCGGCGGTCAGCCGCACGCCGCTGCGGCCGCAATGGCATCCGCGGGGCAGCCGCTGGCACCAGCGTGCCGATGAGGCCTGGCGCACGGTGGCCGGCCAGCCCTGGCCGGCGTCGGTGGTGGCCGCCCGCAGCTCGGTCTTCTGGCGCCGCGGCATGCCGCTGCGGGTGTTCGAAGCCTTTTCGCCGGCGATGCTGGCATCGCCGACGGCCACGCCGCCTACTTCACCACGTCCACGCTGAAGCGCACGGCGCCGTAGGCGGTGCAGGCCTCGCCCTCGCAGTTGCCGGGGCGGCCGGCGAAGGTGGACCCCGCACCGCTGTGGGCGGCGGCCAGCGCCTCGGCCTCGGCCCCCGTGGGCAGGAAGAGGAACGTGTCGCGCTTGCCCTTCAGGTGGTCGAAGCTGCGCGGCACCGCCGACACCAGGATCAGGAAGTCCTCGCGCCCGGCCGGCTCCGAGGTGTCGAGCGGCGCATCGGCCGGCGGCAGCACCAGCGGTTGGCCAGCGCTGATGCGGTTGCCGCGCGACAGCGTGTTGGGGTGCAGCAGCAGCAGCGAACCATCCGGCCCCTTGACCAGCGTGTACACGTAGCCGTCGCGCGACGAGGTGACGGTGTAGCGCAGCCGGTCGCGGCCGATGCGCAACTGCGGCTTGGCCGATGAGGCTTCCACGGTGAAGCCGGGTGTCGCCGCCTGCACGATGCGGTCGAACTCACCTTCGATGGTGAAGGGCGCACGCGCCACCGGCGCGGGGGCGGGCGCGGGCACTTCGGCCGGTGCCGGCGCAGGAGACGGTGCAGGGGCCGTGGCCACCGGTGCGGGTGAGGGTGCAGGTGCGGTCGGTGGCGTGCCCGGCGTCAGCGCGAAGAACGCGCCCACCCCACCCAGCACCAGCGCACCGGCGCCCAGGCCGATCCACAGGCCCGACTTGCTGCGTGGCGCCTCGGCCGCCGACGAGCCGGCCCGGGCGGGCGCTGCCGCTGGTGCGCCGCGTGCCGGTGCCGGGCTGGCCACCTGCGCGGCATCGCCGTGCATCACCGTCTGCACAGGTGGCACGCTGCCGGGGGCCAGGCCCATGTCGGCACGGAACTCGTCGATCGACTGGGTGCGGTCTTCCGGCCGCACCTTCAACGCTCGGTCCACCGCGGCCAGGAAGCCGGGGCTGTAGAGCCCGCGTGCCGATTCGGACAGCGGCTGGTAGCTGTCGCCCATCATGCGGCCCACCGACACCGGCGGCGTGCGGCCCTGGATGGCGAAGTACACCACCGCGGCCAGCGCATAGACGTCGGTCCACGGGCCCTGCTTCATGCTGGGCACCTCGGCGTACTGCTCCAGCGGCGCGTAGCCGGGCTTGAGGATCACCGTCAGCGCCTGCGTCATGTCGCCGATCACGCGGCGCGCGGCGCCGAAGTCCAGCAGCAGCGGCTTGCCGCTGCCCGCCAGCAGGATGATGTTGTCGGGCGCGATGTCGCGGTGGTAGCAGCGCTCGGCGTGGATGACCGCCAGCGCCTCGGTCAGCGGCGCCAGCAGGCCGCGCAGCCAGGCTTCGTCGGGTGCCGCGCCCATCTCGCGCAGCTTGTCCTTCAGCGTCATGCCTTCGTAGAAGGGCATGACCATGTAGGCGGTGCCGTTGGCTTCCCAGAAGCGGTAGACCTTGACCAGCGACGGATGGTCGAACTGGGCCAGCAGGCGGGCCTCGTTCACGAAGCTCTTGAGCCCGGCCTCGAAAGTCTCGCGGTGGCGCTCGCTCTTGACCGAGACCTGCGTGCCGCCCTTGCGCGCGGCCAGCGCCGAAGGCATGTATTCCTTCAGCGCCACGCGGCGGTGCAGCGAATGGTCCTGCGCCAGGTAGACGATGCCGAAGCCGCCTTCCCCCAGCACGCCGGTCAGCTCGAACTCACCCAGCCGCGTGCCCACCGGCAGCGCATTGCCCATGTCGTCATCGGGCGCGGGCGCGCGGGGTGCCGGCGGCTCGGTGGTGTAGGGCGGCGGCGCGGCGTAGACGGTGCGGTCGTCGTCGGGCGACCCGGCACCCGCAGCGGACACCGGCGCCGGTGGCGGCGCAGATCCACCCGGCGGCACCGGCGGCCGGATGAGGGTGCGATCGTCGTCGTCGTCGGTGGAACTCATCGTGATGCGTCTGCGTTGGCCGCGGCATTGTCGGTCACCCCATGGGCTGCCCCCGGCACGGCCGCCGGTCCGCCGAACAGGCAGCCCGGCAGCCCGGTGGGCGCCAGCCCGTCGGAGCGCAGCAACTGGGGCGTGGCCAGGTCGGCCTGCGCGAACCACAGCGCGCTGCCCTGCGCCTGCTGCAGGCCGGCTGCCAGCACATGGGCCGCCACGCAGGCACCGCCGTGCAGATGGCAGGCCAGCGACAGCCGCTGCACACCGGGCGCCAGCGCATCGGCCACCACCGGCGCAGCGGGTGCCAGCGCCGGCACGCCGATGCGTTGCAGCTCGGCTTCCAGCACGTCCAGCGTCCAGTCTTCATGCAGGGCGTCAGCAGCGGCTTCGTCGATGCGCAGCAGCCAGGACCACAGCGCGTCCAGCCCCGCGGCATCGGCCGGCAGGGCGGGCAGGGGGTGAGCGATGGTCAGCGGGTAGTAGCGGCCCACGCGGTCGACGCTGGGCATCAGCACGCCGGCCCAAGGCTGCCCATCCATCACGCCCGGCATCAGCAGGAAGCGCCAGCTGGGGCTGGCGAGGTAGCCCTCCAGCCAGCCGGGCTGCTGCTGCAGGCCGGCCAGGCCGGCGCTGAGCCAGCCGTCCCAGCGCTGCACGAAGGCCGGCGGCAGCCGCCGGGTGGCAAAGTCGCCCAGCGTGGGCAGCTTGCCATGCCAGCCGGCCGCCGCGGCGTGGTCGGTGAGGGGCGGCGTGGCGCTCACAGCGCGCCCGGGCAGCGGAACTGCTGGATCTCGCGCAGCCGGAAGGGGTTGAGCACGCTGTTGGCGGTGACGTCGAAGCGCAGCTTCTGGCCTTCCAGCGTCATCAGCACGCTGAACTTCTCGGGCTGCGCGCCGGCCTGCACCTCGAAGCGGTCGAACAGGCGGAACAGGGCCCACGGCCCTTCGAATACCAGCGGCGCGCCGCCGGGCGTGCTGCTGAGCTTGACGGTGGAGGCCACCCGCTGGCTGGGCCAGCTGACGGTGGCGGCGGTGCCGGCGCCGGGGGTGAACTTCACCACCTGGCCGTCGATGTCCAGCGTCACTTCCTGCAGCGTGCCCAGCTCGGCGGCGCGCAGGTCGAGCTTGAAGCCCGGCGTGCGGCCACCGCCGCGGAAGAAGGCTTCCTTGATGCGTGCCGCGCGCTGGAAGTCGGCCAGCGCCGCCGGGGCGGCGGGCCGCGTGCCGTCGGCCAGCGGCTTGTAGGTCCAGGTGGCGCCGCTGGTGTCCACCAGCGCGGCCAGGCGCCGGTTGTAGAACTCGTCCAGCATGCCGCCGGGCGCGAACAGCTGGCCGAAGTCTTCCGGCAGCACGTCGGCCCGCGAGCTGGGCGCAAACGGGTAGCGGTTGGCCACCGCGCGGGTGCAGAAGTCGAAGATGGGCTTCAAGTCGCCGGTCATCACGTCGCGCTCGGCCACGCGGCCCTGCTTGGCGCTGACGTCGGCCAGCGATTCCAGCATCGAGCGCACCGGCTCGGGCTGCTGCGCCGCCACCAGCTTGGCCGCGCCGCCACCGGCCGGCGGCGGGGGCGACTTGCTCTTCTGCGCCGCATCGATGGCCTGCAGCTGCGCAAACACCTCGCCGAAGGCCTTGACGGTGTCGTCGATGGGCGCAGGCTGGCCCTGCACCTGGCGGCGGATGGACGCGAAATGGTCGTCCACCATCTTCTCGACCGGGCCGGCCGCTGGCGCGACGGCGGGGCCGCCACCGGCCAGCTTGGCCAGGTCGGCCTTGGCCTGGTTGGCGGCCTGGGCGGCCTTGTCCAGCGCACTGGGCGCGGCGGCGGGCGGCACCAGCGTGGTTTCCTGTGCCACCGCCGTGAGGTAGAGCTTGAGCGGCGAATCCACGCCCGACAGCAGCCGGGCCACTTCCATGCTGCGTTCCAGGCTGGTGAGCTTGACCAGCCGCACGTCGGCCAGGTAGGCGTCCCAGGCCTTGATGTAGTCCTGCAGGTACAGGCGCCGCACGCGGTCGGTCAGGTCGTTGCTAAGCAGCGCATTGGCCGCCTGGCCGGCATTGGCCTTGCGGCCGAACACCCATTGCTCCTCGGCCTGCAGCTGCGCCGCTGACAGGCCCACGCTGCCCTGGAAGGCCTGGGTGTAGCCCGCGCGGGTGTAGAAGCCGGGCACGCCGCGCGACAGCGGCTCGCCGCTGGCGCGCTCGAACACCTGGTCGGCCTGCGGGCCGGCCTTGGCCGCCACCGAGAAGTCGGGCAGGTCGCCACGGAAGCGGCGCTTGAGCCGGCTGTAGACGCGGTATTCGATGGGGAAGGAAGCCAGCATGTCGCGCACGCTGGTCACCAGGGCGGTGTCGATGGGCCGTTGGGTCTGCGGCGCGCCCTGGGCCAGCAGCGCGTCCAGATGGGCATCCAGCGCGGCGCGCTGCTCGGGCGGCAGGTTGCGGAACTGCGCGTCCCAGTCGATGCCGATCCAGGCCTTGAGCGTGGGCGCGTCGAACTGGTCGGGCGTGTACAGCATCAGGTAGGCCTTGAGCGCCTCGTAGGCCTGCTCCAGGTTGTCCTTGTTGGCGGCGCGCAGCCGCTCTTCCAGCCGCTGGGCCACCCGCGGCAGCAGCGCATGTTCCAGTAGCCGGCGGTAGCCCAGGCGCGCACCGGCGTCCAGCTTGTCGCCCTGGTACAGGCCCAGGGTGTCGAGCAGCGGCGGGTCGTCGAGCGCAAAGCGCTCGCTGTGGGCGGCCTCACGCACCGCGGTGAGCGCGGGCGCGATGGGCGCCGGATCGGCGCTGGTGGCCGGGGGCAGCGCGTCCACGGCCTGCCGCAGCGCGGGCAGCCTGGCGGCCACTTCGGCGTCGTAGGACTGGTTGCGCACGTAGCTCACGGCCCAGCCCACGGCCAGCGCGGTGCCGGCCACGGCCACGGCCGCAAAGCCCGCCATGCGCAGCCCCGCACGGCGGCGTTCGGCCTGCGGATTGGCGGACACCAGGTGCGCTTCGGCGAACACCACATCCTGCAGCAGGCGCCGCAGAAAGAAGCTCTTGCCACGCGCGCCCGCCAACGGGTTGCTGCGCCGCTCCAGGCCGAAGGAACGCGACAGCAGGCCCATCACGCGGTCGATGGGCGTGCCCTCTTGCGTGCCGCTGGTGAAGTACACGCCGCGCAGGTCCACCCGTTGCTGCAGCGCCGGCGCGGGGCCGAACACCTGCTGCAGGAAGCCGGCGAGCACGGGCTTCAGGCTGGCGAATTCTTGCGGGAAGGCGAACATCGCGGCCCGCTTGCTGACGTCGCGCTCGGCCTGCAGCCGGTCCACCAGGCCGGCGGCCAGGCGCTCTTCCAGCGCGCGGTACTGCACATCAAAGTCGGCCAGCGGGTTCTCGGCGGGTTGCGGCCCGTGCGGGAAGGTGAAGCCCCAGACCTGGTCACGCTCTTCCTTGCCCAGCGCGTCGAAGCTTTCCATGAAGCCGGCGATCAGGTCGGCCTTGGTCACCAGCACGTACACCGGCGGCTGCACGCCCAGCTTGGCCTGCAGCTCCTGCAGGCGCGCGCGCAGGGCAGCGGCATGCTCCTGCCGTTCGGTGGCGCCTTGCTGCAGCAGGTCCTGCACGTTCACCGTCAGCAGCACGCCGTTGATCGGCCGGCGCGGACGAGACTTGCGCAGCAGGCCCAGGAAGTTGTCCCAGGCCGAGGCATCGACCTGGCGGTCGGACTCCTGCGTGGTGTAGCGGCCGGCGGTATCGATCAGCACCGCATCGGCGGTGAACCACCAGTCGCAGTTGCGGGTGCCGCCCACGCCCTTGACGGCCGTGGCCTGCTTGTCGCCGGTGCCGATGAAGTCCAGGCCCGCATGCGTCAGCGCGGTGGTCTTGCCCGAGCCCGGCGCGCCGACGAAGACGTACCAGGGCAGCTCGTACAGCGCATCCGACCCGCTGAGCCAGCGCCGGCCCTTGCCGCCGGCCTTCAGGCGGGCCACCGCCTCGCGGAAGCGCTGGTCGAGCAGTTGGGCCTCCTGGTCGGCCGCGCTGGGGCCTGGTGCGATGCCCTGCAGCAGCGCCGCATGGGCCTGCTTGCGCTTCCAGGCCAGCCAGCCCAGGCGGCCCAGCCACAGCGCCCACATCAGCGCGATCACGATGGCACGCGCCAACACGCTACCCAGCGGGCGAGACACCTGGCCGGTGGCATCGGCACCGAAGGCCAGCAGCGGCCCCAGCCACCAGACGATGGCGCTGAGCGCCAGCACCGCCAGGCTGCCGAGCACCGCAGGGCTCAGCAAGACGTTGAACACACGTTTCATGGACTGTCCTGCTCCGTCGGCTTCAGCTTTGCGGCGGCGAAGCCAGCGTGATCTCGACCCGGCGGTTCTTGGCCCGGCCGGCGGGGGTGTCGTTGCTGTCCACCGGCTCGCTGTCGGCGCGGCCTTCGGCGCGCAGCCGGTCGGCCGGCAAGGTGGCGGCCAGAAGCGCCTTCACGCTGTCGGCCCGCTCCTGCGAGAGGTGCCAGTTGGACGGGTAGCGCACCGAGCGGATCGGCTGGTTGTCGCTGTGGCCGGTGACCAGCACCGGGCCCGGCAGCGGCTTGAGCGCGGCAGCGATGCGGCCCAGCAGCGGCTTCACGCGGTCGGCCACATCGGCGCTGGCCGGCTCGAAGAAGCCGTCGCCGCGGATGATGATGACCGAGCGGTCGGCATAGTCGCGCACCTCCACCAGCCCGGCCTGGATGTCGGGCGCCAGCAGGCCGGCCAGTCGCGGCTGCGGCGCGGGCACCGGCGGCGGGGCGGGCGGTGCGGCCTTCACGTCCAGCGACTGCAGCGCCTGGAAGGTGGGGTCGGTGCGGGCATTGATGGCCATGCGCAGCGCGATGAACACCAGCATCAGCACCAGCGCGGTGACGGCGGCCACCACCCACACCGGGATGCCGTCGCGCAGGCGCTGCTGACCGGCGCGCACGCCAGCCCAGGCGGGCGACAGTTCCTTGTCCACCGCGGGCGCGGCCTGCTTCAGCATCTGGGCCAGGCGCTCACGCACGGTCTCCAGCTGCGCGCGGCCGTTGTCGACGATGCGGTAGCGGCCTTCGAAGCCCAGCGCCAGCGTCATGTACATCAGCTCCAGCAGCGGCCGGTTGGCAGGCACGTTCTCGGCCAGCTTGCCCATCAGCTGGAACACCTTCTCGCCGCCCGACACCTCGTTGTGGAACAGCACCAGCAGGCTTTGAGAACCCCAGGCGCCGGAGCCGCCCCAGGGCGTGCTGGAAGCACATTCGTCGATGAAGGTGCACAGCACGTAGCGACCGGCGATCACCTGCTCGTTGGGCAGGCCTTGTGCGCGGGTGGTGGCCTCGAACTGCTTGATGCCTTCGGCCAGCGCGGCGCGCAGTGCGGCCGGGTTGGGGTGCTGCGGCATGCTGCGCAGCCGCGCGGCCGTGCCCAGCAGCGGCGCCGCGGCCTGCAGCAGTGGGTTGAAGCCGGCCACACCGGGCAGTTCGGGCAGCGGTGCGGCGTCCAGCGCCGGCGGGCCGCCCGGCACCTGGCCGGGGGCCGCGCCGGACACACCGGCGGCCGCGGTACCGGGCCGCGCGCCACGGCCGGCGCTCGGCTTGATGACGGTGCGGTCCGATTCGAAGGCCGAGAACGGGTCTTGATCGCTCATCGGGAACTACCTGCGGAAGGTGAGGGTGCGCCGGCTCATGGCCGGATGGCCCAGAACTCGAACTCGATGCCGGGGAAGTCGCCCGACACATGCAGGGCCAGGCCTGCGGAGCGTTCCAGCTGCTGCCACAGCTCGCTGCCGCGGGTTTCCAGCTCGAAGTAGCTGAAGCCACCGTGGTACGGAATCTGCCGCGGCGCCACCGGCATCGGCTTGACCGCCACGCCCGGCAGCGCCAGGTTGACCAGGTCGCGGATGCGCTCGGCGGGCCCGATCTTGACCTGCGACGGGAAGCGCGCGCGCAGGGCTTCGCTGGGCATCTGCGCATTGACCGCCAGCACGAACTGCGCGCGGCGCTGCAGTTCGATGTCGGCAATGATGGCCACCCGCACGCCGTGGTTGCGTTCCTGCAGCTCGATGGGGATGGCGGTCTGCTCTAGCACCATCGACAGCGACTGCCGCAGGTCGCCCATCACCGCGCGGAAGCACGGCGCCAGCTCGTCGTGGCGGTAGGGCGGGTAGTCGGCCGGGCGCTTGCGTTCACGGAAGGTGGACAGCTCGCCGGCCAGCTGCAGCAGCACGCTGTACAGCCGCTCGGGGTGCAGCACCGGCAGCTGCGGCAGGTGGGCCAGCAGCGGCTCGGTGCGGTTGAGCGTCTGCAGGAAGACGAAGTCGGCGATCTCGCCCACGCCGGCCCGGCCGGGCTGGGCCAGGCGCGCGGCCAGCGCTTCGCTGCGCTGGCGCACCATGCCCAGTACCTCGCGCTGGTAGCTGTCCAGCACCGGGTGCGCGGCCACGTGCAGCATCGGCGGCACATGCTGGGTGTCCAGCACCACGCGGCCATCGGCCCGGCGCTCGACGATGCGGGCCGCGGCCAGCTGGGTGAAGCCTTCGTTGGCATCACGCGCCAGCATCAGCCTCAGGTTCAGGCGGCCGATCTGCAGCGGCGCCTGGCGCAGGCTGACGGCATGGCTGTCGGCCACCTCCACATCGCTGGCCAGGTAACGCGGCGGCATGCTGGGGGCGCTGTCTTCCACATCGCTTTCGGCCACGCCGGGGCGGGCCAGTGCGGCCACCAGCAGCACCGGCTCGTCGCGCGCATCGGGCGGCACGTCCAGCGCGGGCGGCGCCGCGTCGTGCGAAGGAATGGCGAAGGGCGTGCCGTCGGGCAGCACGCCGGTGGCGCTGGTCAGGGCCAGCTTGCCTTGCAGCAGCGCGGCTTCGTCCAGGGCCAGGGTGCTGAAGCCCCAGTGATGCGCCATGACGGCGTTGACACGGGCATCGACGAGTCGGGCGGTGTGTCGGTCCTGCTGTTGGAAATGTTGAGGCTGGAGGAACATGCCCTCCGTCCACATCACCTTGTTGTGCCAGGTCATGAAGTCTTGAGTTGTGTGTGGGCGGAAAGCCCAGACACCCAACGGCGTGCCGGCCCCGCGAAACAAGGTGTCAACGATACACGCCGATGCTTGCAGCGTCACCCTTTGCGCGCTAAGCAAAGACCTGTCGATTCCCCCTCGTGTGGGATGCCGCAGCGGGTTGGCGCACTATCATTTGCGCTGGGCCGCCGTCGCACGTCATGCGGCTTCGTATGCGGTGTCAAACCTATGACAGTTGTTGGGGATCCGAGATGAAGCGCTTGCCTGTTGTGTTGCATGCCGGTCGTTGCGTGGCCGTCGTCGTGGGCCTGGTCACCTTGCTGCAGGCCAATGCCGCCGATGCACTCGACATCGGCAACCAGGTGCCCGATGCGGCCGCGGTGAAGGAAGGCCTGTTCCCCGAAGACGCCTGCAAGGAACTGGAAGCCGCGGGCTTCAAGTGCATGGGGTTCAAGCCGGCGGTGCGTTACTCGCTGCCCGCGGCCTCGTTCAAGGTGGGCTCGGCCGAACTGCCCGACATGCTGCGCAAGCAGCTCGATGTGTTTGCCGACGTGCTGCGCGGCAAGAAGGGCACCGGCCGCACCGTGCGCATCGAAGGCCATGCCGATGCATCGGGCACGCCGGAGGCCAACCAGGCCCTGTCCGAGCGCCGCGCCGAAGCGGTGAAGACCTACCTGGTGGACAAGGGCGCCGACCCCGCCATGCTGGAAGCGGTGGGCCGCGGCGCCACCGCGCCCAAGGTGAGCAACGACCCCTTTGCTGCCGAGAACCGCCGCGTCGAAATCGGTCGGGTGGGCGCCAAGCCCTGATGCCTGCCCCCGAGCTCGCTGCGCTCGCTGCCCCCAAGGGGGCGCTCAGTCCCTTGGGGCGGCCCGGCGGGACTGATGCCCGCCCCCAAGCTCGCTGCGCTCGCTGCCCCAAGGGTCCGAAGGGCCCTTATCCAAGGGCCTTGGGGCCGCTCAGTCCCTTGAGGCGGCCCGGCGAGACTGAGGCAAGCTCAGGGAATCTGGTGCGTCATCTGCCCCGGCTGCACGAACTCGATGACGCCGCCCCAGACGCACATGAGCTTGCAGGTGTTGTCCAGGGCGGGTGAGTTGGCCAGCAGCACCGTGGGCACGCCGGGCACCCAGGGGGCGGGTGTGTTGGGCACGCAGGGCATGGGCGTGAGCACGCCCAGCGCGGCGGCGGTGGCCGAGGCCACGGTGGGGTTGGCCAGTGACTGACACATGCCGAAGGGCTGGATGTTCTGGATCGGGATGTTGTCCAGGATGTTGCCCGCCGCCATGTTGCTGGTGAGGATGGGCTTGATCGTGGCCACGAAGGTGCTGGGCGCCATGCCGAAGCTGCACTTGAGCAGGCCGCCGGTGCAAGTCTGGTTGGGCATGCGCTTGTCCTTCGCGTCAGGCGGCCGGGGCGGCCGAGGTCCACACCGTCAGCGCCGTGAAGTTGTCGTGGCTGGCCTTCTGCCGCGTGGCCTCGGTCACCACCTGCTCCAGCGCCGCCAGCCAGGCCGTGGGTGAGCTGGCGGCGGCCAGCGTGGCCAGCAGCGCGGCATCGGGCACATGCTCCCAGAGGCCGTCGGTGCACAGCAGGAAGACATCGCCGGCCAGCACTTCGTGCGGCTCGCCGCTGTCGCTGACTTCCAGCACGTCGGAGGCGGTGCCCAGGGCCGATCGCAGCTCGCTGCGCTGCGGATGGCTGCGTGCCTGCTCGGGGGGCAGCAGGCCGGCGTCCACCAGCGACTGCACCAGGCTGTGGTCGCGGGTGCGGGCATGGATGCGGCCTTCGCGGAACCAGTAGAGGCGCGAATCGCCGGCATGCGCCCAGTGCACCTGGTGGCGCACGAAGTCGATGACCAGGCCCACCACGGTGCTGAACATGTTGGCCCGCTCGGTGTGCGGCGTGCGCGCCTCGATCACCGCGCGGTTGGTATCGAACACCAGGTCGGTGAGCTGGCGGGCGCCGGTGGTGGGCCGGGCGGCAAAGCCTTGCAGCATGCGCTCGACCACCAGCCGTGCGGCCACGCCGCCGCCGCCATGGCCGCCGGCACCATCGGCCAGCACACAACACAACTCGTCCACCGAGTGCCAGTGGCCGCAGGCATCTTCGTTGGCCTTGCGGCCGCCCATCTCGGAGAGGATGGCGACTTCGAGCGCGAGCATCGTGGGCGGTCCTGTGCGGGCGAGCGTCACTCGTCCCGTTGAAGCTGGTCGATGTGGGCCTCATAGGCCTTGCGGAACGCCTTGCCGAACAGCTCCTGGAAGTCGTCCGCCGCCTCGGCGGAAAGCTGGGTGTACAGCTGCTGGAACTGCTCCCAGAGCTGTGCCTTGCGGTTGCCCGCCAACAGCCCCGCCAGCCCGGGGCGCTTGCTGATCTTGCCTTCGAGCACCGCCGGATCGAAGCGCTGCAGCACGCCTTCCAGCGCCGCGCGCATGCCGGCCATCACGCCCAGCTGGTGGGCGCGCAGATCGTCGAAGGCATCGCGCATCGCGTCGGTGGGGCCCATGAAGCCTGGCGTGGGCGCGCCCAGCAGGTGCTTGAGGGCCACGTCGACGTTGGGCGAGAACTTCAGCGGATTGTTCTCGCGCGCCGCCATCATCGTGACGTCGGCGCGCATCTCGCGCTTGAGGGCGGCGCGGGCCACCAGCAGTTCCACCGCGCCGCGGGTGGACTCGCGCAGCAGCGCGCCCACGCGGCGCAACTGCTCGGCGTCCAGGCTGCGCAGATCGGCCACGGGCAGGCCCAGGCCGTCGGCCAGTGCAGCGATCCAGGCCTCGGGCGCCACCGCGCCGGCAGCGGCCGGCGGGGCGGCCACCGACGGCGCGGCGGGTGCCGGTCGCGCGGCCGAAGGCGGGCGGATCCAGGTCTGCGGGTCGGCAGCCTCCGGGGCCGCGGGCCAGGCTGCGGCGGCCGGCGGTGCTAGGGCGGGCATGGGCGCGGCAGGCACGGCGGCGGGCGAGACCGCCGGCGGCTCCACCGGCACATCGGCCGGCTCCACCCGGCGCACGCCGGGCAGCGTCACCACCTTGGTCTCGCGCGAGGGATGGTTCCACGACAGCACCGCGCCCGGCGGCACGCTGGGTGGCGGCAGCGCGGGGGCGGGCGGCACGGCTTCGCGCAGCGGCGCGGCCATCCAGGGCGTGTTCAGGTCCGACACATGATCGGAGACGGCCGCGGGCGGCGCTGGCGGCTGCAGGCCCAGGGCGCGCAGCGGGTCGGCATCGGCCGCGGTGTTGGGACCGGCCAGCGGCGCGGCCAGCGGCGAGCCGGCAAAAGGATCGGCGTTGCCGGCCGGGCCACCGAGGCCGAACAAGGCATCGAGCGAATCGCTGCCCGAGGGCGCCTGCAGCGGCAGGTCGGGGATGTAGGGATTGGCCTGCGGTCGCGGGGCCGGTGCCGCCATAGACAAGGGCGATGGGGCAGGCGCTGGCGCGAACGGGTCCCAGTCGTCGGGGATCACGGCGCCGCCGGCTGCAGGTGCCGGCGTGGCGGGCGCTGCGAACAGCGGTGGCGCGGCCGGTGCCGGCCACGGCGCTGGCGTCGCCGACGCGGGTCCGAACGACTGCGTGAACAGCGGCGGTGGCGGCTTGGGCGCGGCGGCCGGCGGCTTGGCGCCTGCGGCGTCGCCGAACAGGTCGGCGAACAAGTCCTTGGCCGTGGTCTGCTGCCCCAGCGTGACGCCGATCAGGTAGCCGCCGATCTGCAGCGTGTCGCCATGCTTGAGCGGGGTTTCGCGGCCATTGCCCAGTGGCGTGCCGTTGACCAGCACCGGGTTGCTGCCCCGGTCCACCAGCGCGAAGTTGCCGTGCCGGAACACCACCTGCGCATGCACGCGCGAGATCGAGCGCTCGGGGTCGGGCAGCACCAGCTGGTTGGTGTCGGCCCGGCCGACGGTGCCGCCCAGTTCGTCGAAGCTTGCAGCCAGCCCGGCCGTGGGCTGGCCGTTGAAGCTCTGGACGGTGAGGACGATCATGGACGACGGCTGCACGGCAAAAGGGAAGACCTTGCAAGCATAGCGGGGCGGGCTCAGCGCATCACGTGGCAATGGCCTTCGACCACGCCCACGCGCAGCGGCCAGGCGTGGCGGCTGCCGTCGGGTGCGGGCTCGGTGCGCAGGATGGGCTGGCCGCTCGCGTCCACGCAGTCCAGCAAGCGGCCACCGGCGCAGGGCCGCAGCTGCACGTCGGCCAGCGCGGGCAGCACCATGCGCAGCGACTTGGTGGCGAATAGCATCTGGATGCGCGCGCGCCAGCGGGAAGCCAGCTCGGTGACGGGTTTCTGGTAGGCCACGGCCAGTTCTTCGAAGCGCAGCCGCGCGCCCTGGATGAAGGGCTCGGGGTCGCCCTTGGCCAGTGCGATGGCCAGGCCCTGCACGAAGCTGGCGACCAGCGGTTGCGCCGCGGCCACGTCGACCACCGGCGGCAGGTCCAGCCAGCGCCAGCGCGGGAAGCTGATCGGCA
Organism: Aquincola tertiaricarbonis; assembly: GCF_023573145.1. Lineage (GTDB taxonomy): Bacteria > Pseudomonadota > Gammaproteobacteria > Burkholderiales > Burkholderiaceae_C > Aquincola > Aquincola tertiaricarbonis_B. The sequence goes on along the minus strand of NZ_CP097636.1, from coordinate 2,402,041 downwards.
GCTCGGTGCTGCGCTGCGCGGCCAGCGGCGGCTGGTAGATCTCGCCCTCGGGCAAGGCCAGCGACAACTCGGCCAGCGTGCGGGCACTCAGCTCGCTGCCCACGTGGCCGATGCGTGGCAGCAGCAGCCGGGCCTGTGCGGCCAGGCCGCCCGGTGCCGCCAGCCGCGGCGCCATGGCCGCGCCTGCGGGCGGCGGATCGAGCAGCAGCGCCAGGTGGTTGGTGCCCGACAGCAGGTACTCATGCACCGGCACGCTCAGGCTGCCGCCGGTGGCCGGCGTGCGCGCCACCGGGATGTCGTTGAGCCGCACCTCGGCAGCGCAGCCGATGGCGCGCAGGCGCAGCAGCAGCAGGCGTTCCATCAGCCCAGGCTCCAGTCGATGAGGGGCAGCGCCGGCAGCAGCGCCAGTTGCCGGTGCGTCAGGCCCAGCAGCGGGTCGTGCAGCACCAGGGGCGCCATCACCGGCTCCAGCGAGGCGCGCACGAACCACTGCCAGCCGCTGCCGCCGGACAGCCGCGGCCGCAGGCCGGCCTGCAGCGTGAGGGCACCGGTGCAGGGCCCGGCCTCGCGCCACACCAGGCCGTCGTCATGGGCGATGGGGTCCACGGTCAAGGTGAAGGGCAGGCGCAGCTCGGTGGCCAGCGGCATCACCGTCTCCATCAGGGCCGGGCGTGGCGTGTCGCGCAGCAGCGGCTGCTGCAGCGGGCTGCTGCCCTCCGCCTGCAGCTGCACGCGGGCGCGGCTGCCGCCCAGGTCCATCTCGCCTTCCAGCGTCAGGGCCAGGCTGCAGGTCAGGTCCAGCTCGCCGGCCACGCGCAGCACCGGCTCGGCCGCCAGGCCGGCGCTGCCTTCGCGCCAGCCCCAGGTGAGCGCGGCGCGGCCCGTCAGCAGGCCGGGTGTGGCCCGCAGCGTGGGCTGCTGGGCGCTTGGTGCCCAGGCGTTGAACAAGGCCTGCATGGCCTGCTGCCAGGCCTGGGCCAGCTGCTGGTCGAATCCTGCGACCCAGCCGCGGGCATCCACCGGCTGGCCGTCGCGCTCGATGCGGCAGCGGGTGGGCGCCGGGTTGGGGGAGCTGGGCAGCGCGGGGGCCGGGGCGGCGCCCTCGGCAGGCCACTGGCTTTCGATGGCCGGCTCGCGCTGCATCACCCACAGCCACTGGTCGGCCGGCCAGGCCCACACCTGCAGCGCCTGCGGGCCCAGCGGCACGCCCATGTCGCGCAGGCCGCAGCTGGGCACCTGCAGCAGATGCACGGCGGGCGAACTTTCTTCCACCAGAGCCAGTCCCAGCGCGGGCGGTGTGGCGGCCAGGCTGCCGACCGGCCAGCTCACGGCCTTGGCCTCATGGCCGTGCCACTGGCTCAAGCCTTCGGCCGACAGCCAGCGCGCAGCCGGATGGCGCTCGCCGCACACCGCATGCAGGGCCTGGCGCAGTTGCAGCCGGGCCAGCGGGCCCTGGCCGGCGACGTGGGTCAGCAGGTGCAGGCGTTCGGGCGCAGGCTGTTCGGCGGTGATGCGCAGTGCCGGCGGCACCGCGGGGCCGGGCACGCGCTGCCACTGGCCGCCCAGCAGCCGGTATTCGTGGCGCCAGTCGCTGTCCAGCACGCGCAGCTCCAGCGCCTCGATGTCGCAGGCCTGGCGTGGCAGCGGGGCGGCGTCGCGGTCCTGGGCCTGCAGCGCGGCATCGGCGTCGTCCAGCAGGCGGGCGTCGGCCCGCTGCAGGGTGGCCGCATCGCCGCCGCTGCGCTGCAGTTCGGCCCTGGCCCGGTGCAGCACCTGATGCAGCTTGACCAGTGGCTGCAGTCGCTCATCGGCCAGCAGCGCCAGCGCCCATTCATGCTGCGGCTTGAGCTCGAAGCCGGGTCCGAAAGCAAAGCACAGGTTGAGGTAGCGCCCCTGCGACAGCGCATCCACCAGACCATGCCGCGCGGCCGATTGGGCGGCGCTGGCCAGAAAGGCCTCCTGCCGCCCGCCCAGCCGCTCGGCCACCGCCGGCCAGTGGGCGGCCAGCAGGTCGAACGGGGCGGCGAGCAAGTCGGTGGAT